>NZ_SOFB01000050.1:0-100063 GCF_004402815.1 Cryobacterium sp. Hz7 | reverse complement strand
ACCTACCAAGACTGGATCCATAGCTACAATCACCACAGACCCCATACCGGCATCGGCGGCAAATCACCCATCAACCGTGCTCACAACGTCAGTGGGAACAACATCTAGCCCGCGCCCCCTTTTTCCCCCCGCGTCCCCGCGCGCGTACGACGCACCCCACCGAGACCCGGCGGCCGCCCCTGGCCGCCGGGTTTCGGCATCCGTTCCCCGTGCCCCGTCCCCCGTGGCCCGTGCCCGTCCCCGTCTTCCCCTCGCGCCGGCCGGCATCCGTGCCCCGTCGGACAGTTCCTTCGTGGCGCTTCCCGGAGGGCAGCTCCCGTGGGTGGTGTGTGGCTAACTCAGGAGATCTACCCTGGCGGCGCCAACGGATGCCGGACTGGTGCAGTTTGCCCGTCGCTTCACAGCTGTTTCTCCTGAATTAGCCACGGGTCGGCGGCGACACCTCGGATCCTCCACAGCACAGGCTGACCGGAGCAGGCCACAGGTGGGCAGCCGACGCGGCAGACGGGGCCCGCGCTGTCCACACTGTCGACATGACTTGGGCAGAGTACTTCCGCGTCCACAATGTGCAGATCGCCGAAACCGGGGCGCTGAACGCCGGCGGCGCCAATTGGCGGGTGCTGAGGGCGGCCGTGGAGAGTGGATATCTGGTGAGGGCGCGTCGAGGGCACTATGCGCTTCCCGATACGGATGCGCACATCCTCGAAGCGGTGCGGCTGGGTGGGCGACTCGCCTGCGTCTCCGCGGTTGCGAATGCCGGGATCTTCGCTCTGGACAGCACCTTCGCGCACATCCATGTCGACCCCACCGCTTCCCGGTTGCGGGCGCCGCACGATCGATTTCAGCAGCTCAACGCTCACAACCGAGACGGTGTGGAACTCCACTGGGGTCAGCTGCTCGACCCCTGCGGCGGCACCGAGTTCCGTATCGGGCTGGCCGATGCGCTGGTCCAGGTTTTCCGGTGCCAGGAACCGAGATTCGCGATCGCGTCACTCGATAATGCCTTGTACAAGAGACTGCTCGCGGAGCAGGCCGTGGCCCAGATCTTCGCAGCTCTGCCCGCGGAGTTGCAGTCCCTGCGCCCGCTCATCGACTGTTGCAGCGAATCGGGCCAGGAGACCGTGCTCCGCCTCGTGATCACGGGAGCCGGCTTCGACGTCGAGATCCAGGTCGAGATCGGGGGCGTCGGTCGCGTCGATATGATCGTCGAGGGGCGCATAGCGGTCGAGGCCGACAGTCGGCAGTTCCACGACGGCTGGGAGGCGCACGCGCGCGACCGCACCCGCGACTGCGACCTCGCCATGCGGGGGTACCTGACTCTGCGGGTTCTCTACCGGGACATCATCCACCACCCGAAGCGCGTCATCGCCGCGATCACTGGCCTTCTGGCGTCGACCAGTCACTACCGCACTTTCATCGTCTAGTCGGTTCGCGGCAAGCCGACATCCGCTCCCGCACCTTCATCGTTTAGTCGGTTCGCGGCAAGCCGACATCCGCTCCCGTGGGGCTGCCGGGTCCGGCTCGGCGGACACCCAACCTGCCGGTCATGCGGTTGAGACCCACCCCCATGTGGCTAACTCAGGAGATCTGCCGAATCGCAGTATCAGACCCGCGTGTTTCCGGGGCGAAGAGGAACGCATATTACGGATGTCCTGAGTTGGCCACGCAGGCAGGAGCCGTGCCTGCTTCGAGCCCGGCGTTGCCGTCAGCGTGGCCGGGCGGCGCGCGCAGCGGGGCGGTCCGCCCGCGGACCCGACCTCCTTGCGGTCGAGACCCACCCTCGTGTGGCTAACTCAGGAGATCTGCCGAATCGCAGTATCAGACCCGCGTGTTTCCGGGTCAAATAGAAACGAATGCGACGGATGTCCTGAGTTGGCCGTACCGGGGCAAGCCAGGGGGACCCCAGCGGCACCGTCAGCGGGGGCCTGCGGTCAGTGGGGCGAGGCTGCGGGCCGCGAGGGCCCCGGGCAGCGCGGCGAGGCTGGTGATCCGGATGATGCCCAGCCGGGCGGCCTCGGCCGCATCCGCCCCGGCCCCGGCACCACTACCTCCAGCACCACCCCCAGCCCCGGCCGCGGTCCGGTCCAGCCAGACTCCGGTCAGCCCCGCCGCGGCGGCTCCGATCGCGTCCGTGCGCAGCCGGTCGCCCACGTAGACAGTCTGCTCCGACTCCGACCCGAACACCATGCAGGCATGCCGGAAGATGCGAGGATCCGGCTTGGCGAAGCCCAGGCTGCCGGATGCGATCACGTGCTCCAACCGCACGTCGAGCCCGGTGTCCGCCAGTTTGTGCCCCTGAGGCGTCGACTCACCGTTGGTGATCAGCCCGATCCGCACGCCCGGAAAGGCGACGGCCAGCGCGTCGAGGCAGGGGAGCGCATCGGTGTGGAGGCGCCAGCTCGCCCGATAGTGTAGAAAATACGCGTCGAACCAGCTCGTCGCAGCCGGCCCGGTCAGGGTCACGCCGTGCGCCGCCGCGAAGTCGCGGGCCCGCTCCCGGCGCTGCCCGGCGAAGTCCAGACTGCCGGCGAGGTAGGCGTGGTAATGCCGCTCTTCCAGGTCGTCCCAGAGCGCCAGCGCCGCGCCGGGGTCGGCGTCGGTGAAGGTGCCGCCCAGAGAGCCGAGGTAGGCGCGGATGCCGTCGGCCACGGCACCGCGATGGGCGAACAGGGTGTCATCGAGGTCGAACAGAACGACGGCGGGCGCGGGCGCGGACATCCGCTACCTGACGACGACGTCGACGACCATGACGACCATGACGACGACGACCATGACGACGACGACGACGACGTCGACGGGCCGGCCCCGCCCCAGCGGCAGCGAGCTCACCACAATCGCCACCACCGCCCTAGCGCCGCGGTAGCAGGCCGACGCGGTCGTAGGCGCGCGCCAGCGTCTCGTTGGCCACCGTCGCCGCCCGGTCCGCGTTGAGGGCGAGGAGTCGGTCGAGTTCGGCCGGGTCGTCGAGCAGCTCGAGAACGCGCGCCCGGATCGGCCCGAACGTGCCCGTGACCACCTCGGCGAGACCCTTCTTCAGGTCGCCGTAGCCGCGGCCGGCGTACTCGTCCTCGATCGAACCCACCGAGCGTTCCGCGAGCACCGAGTAGATCGTCAGCAGGTTGGCCACGCCCGGCTTGTTCTCGCGGTCGAAGACCACGCCGCCCTCGGCATCTGTGACCGCGCGCATGATCTTCTTATTCGTCACTGCCGGCTCGTCGAGCAGCCAGATCACGCCCGCGTGCGACTCGGCCGACTTCGACATCTTCGACGTCGGGTTCTGCAGGTCGTAGATCTTGGCGGTCTCCGTGACGATGGCGACCTCCGGCACTGTGAATGTCTGCCCGAACCGGGCGTTGAAGCGCGCCGCGAGGTCGCGGGTCAGTTCGACGTGTTGACGCTGGTCCTCGCCGACCGGCACGATCTCGGTGTCGTACAGCAGAATGTCCGCGGCCATCAGCATTGGGTAGGCGAACAGTCCCACGGTGGTCGCGTCCGATCCCTGCCGGGCGGATTTGTCCTTGAACTGGGTCATCCGGCTGGCCTCGCCGAAACCGGTGATCGTGTTCAGCACCCAGGCCAGCTGGGCGTGCGCGGCGACATGCGACTGCACGTACAGAGTCGACGCCGACGGGTCGATGCCGCTCGCGATGTATTGGGCGGCGGTGCGGCGGGTGTTCTCCCGCAGCTTCACCGGGTCCTGCGCCACGGTCAGGGCGTGCAGGTCGACGATGGAGAAGTACGCGTCGTGGGTCTGCTGCAGCGCCTTCCAGTTCAGGAGGGCGCCGATGTAATTGCCGATCTGCAGGGAATCGGCGCTCGGCTGCATGCCCGAGTAGAGGCGGGGCTTGTCCATGGGATCAGATCTTTTCGTAGCGTGTGGCCGCCGGCCGGGCCGAAAGCGCGAGTTGGAGGGGAGGTCAGATGGTGTAGTCGACGACCACGGGGGTGTGGTCGGACCAGCGCTGGTCGTAGGCGGCCGCGCGGTCGACGACGTAGCCGGTGACGGATGCCGCGAGCGCCGCTGTGGCCAGCTGGTAGTCGATCCGCCAGCCGGTGTCGTTGTCGAACGCCTGGCCGCGCCACGACCACCAGGTGAACGGCCCGTCCACTTCGCCGGACCACCGGCGCCCCACGTCGATCCAGCCGAGTCCGGCCCCGGCGTTGTAGTCCGGGGCGTCTTCGGCGCCGACGATGCGGTCGAAGTAGGCGCGCTCCTCGGGCAGGAACCCGGCGCGCTTCACGTTTCCGCGCCAATTCTTGATGTCGAGCGTGCGGTGCCCGACGTTCAGGTCACCGAGCACGACGGCCCGGTCGCTGTGCGCGGCGAGCTCGGGCAGTCGTTCGAGCATGGCGTCGAGGAACCTGTACTTCTCGACCTGCTTCGGGGTACCCACCTCGCCGGAGTGCACATAGGTGCTCACGACGGTGATCAATTTGCCGTTGACCTCGTAGTCGGCTTCGAGCCAGCGGCCGGCGCTGTCGAATTCGGCGGCACCGAGCTCGACCCGGTGGATGGCCGCGGTCGATCGGCTGGCCAGGGCCACCCCGGCCCGGCCCTTCGCGGTGGCGGCGTCGTGCAGGATGCTCCACCCCGGCCCGAGCAGACCCTCGAGGTCCTCGGTCGAGGCACGCACCTCCTGAAGGGCGAGGATGTCCACGTCGCGTTCGGACAGCCAGTCGCCCATTCCCTTGCGGAAGGCGGCGCGCACGCCGTTCACGTTCACGCTCGCGATCCGCAGGCGCTCGCCGGCGAAAGCCGCGGACACAGCGGAGTCGGCGGAGGCGGCGGAGGAAGCAGGGTCGGACGCGGCCGGGGTGGAAGCGGCAGTGGAAGCGGCAGTCGAGGCGGAAGGCATTCCCCAATTCTACTTTGGCTCAGGCCTTGGGGCCGTCGTTCGTCAGCTCAGCGGCTCGCTTCTCGGCGGCGCGCAGGCGACGCGTGGTGAGCAGCCGCTGGGGCCAGGCCGCGGTGTCGTGCGCGAGGCGGGCCTCCCGAAGCTCGGCCTGCACCACCACGCGGAACGCCTCCTCCTCCTGCCGGCGCTTCTCGGTGGCAACCTCATCCGCGCTGATCCGTCGCGGTGAGAACCCGGCGTCGTCCATGCCGACGGCGATCCAGGATGCCGCGAGCAGTGTCAGGGTGCTGGTCAGGTTGAACCAGATCAGGAGTCCGATGATCACCGCGAATGCGGCGAGCAGCGGGTTGCGGCCGGCGCCGGCGAGCAGTGTGCTGCCGAGGACCTTGAGGACACCGAGGCCCACCGCGCCCAGAATGGAGCCGGTGATGAGCTGGCGGACGGGGATCCGCACTCGCGACAGCACCCGGAACAGTGCGGCGAGGGTGATCGTGTCGATCAGGAGCACGAGGAGCAGGCCGACCGCTCGGGCGGCGCCGTTGAACCAGAACGAATCCCGGGACACCCCGAAAAGCCCGAACAGGGCCCCGAGCGCCTCGGTGCTCGCGATCGAGATCAACGCCGATACCACGAGCACGACCGCGAACAGCACTCCGAGGCCCAGCTCCCGCAGCTTGACGAGGAGGATGAAGGTCTTGTCGGGCGGCATCCGGAAGATCGTGCGCACCGCCTGCGCCGTTGTCGAGAGCCAGCCGAGCACGGTCGCGAGCAGACCGACCAGTGCGATGACGCCGGACCAGCCGAGGACCCTGGCGTCGGCGAGGACGCTCGGGTCAATCACGCCTTCCTCGCCGATCAGCCCGGGCACGGACTGGTTGATGAAGGAGTAGAGCGTCAGCTCGAGGTCGGGATTGGTCGTGATCCACAGTCCGGCGATGGAGAAGGTCAGCCAGAGGGCCGCGAACGTCGCGAAGATGGCCTGGTAGGACATGCCGCCGGCCAGGATGCCGCCGCCGCTTTCACCGAACCGGGTGAAGACCCGCACCGGGCGCGAGCGCATGACCCGCGCGATGAGGGTCTTGATCCGGTCGATCGCCGTGGGAGTGTTCACCCGCTCAGCCTAAGCGGCAGCCGGGCAGCGGAGAAAGCGAAAGGCCGGTATCGCCACGACGAAACGTCGTGACAAGACCGGCCCCAGGGTTCGGACCGGCTACACCATGCCGCGCAGCATGGCCTGCTTGACCTCGGAGATGGCCTGCGTGACCTGTATCCCGCGGGGGCACGCCTCGGTGCAGTTGAAGGTCGTGCGGCAGCGCCACACGCCTTCCTTGTCGTTCAGGATGTCGAGGCGCACGGCGGCGTTGTCGTCGCGCGAGTCGAAGATGAAGCGGTGCGCGTTGACGATCGCGGCCGGACCGAAGTACTGTCCGTCGGTCCAGAACACCGGGCAGCTCGACGTGCACGCGGCGCAGAGGATGCACTTCGTCGTGTCATCGAAGCGTTCGCGCTGGGCGACGGTCTGGATGCGCTCCTTGCCATCGGTGGGGGCGTTGTTCGCCACCAGGAACGGTTGCACGGCACGGAACGATTCGAAGAACGGCTCCATGTCCACGATCAGGTCCTTCTCCAGCGGCAGGCCCTTGATCGCCTCCACGTATACCGGCTTGGTGATGTCGAGGTCCTTGATCAGGGTCTTGCAGGCCAGGCGGTTGCGGCCGTTGATGCGCATGGCGTCCGAGCCGCAGATGCCATGCGCACAGGAGCGGCGGAAGCTCAGTGAGCCGTCCTGCTCCCACTTGATCTTGTGCAGAGCGTCGAGCACGCGGTCCGTCGGGTACATCTGTACGTCGAAGTCGTCCCAGTGCGGTTCGTCGTCGACCTCCGGGTTGTACCGGCGGATGATCAGGGTCACGGTGAAGGACTGGATTTCCTCCGGCACGACCGGCGCACTCGCAGTTGTCGGTGCGGTTGCGGTAGCGGTAGCGGTTGCGGTACTCAACTCAGTACTTCCTTTCCATCGGCTGGTAGCGCGTGATGGTGACCGGCTTCCAGTCGAGCGCAATGTGGTCGGCGGCGTCGGCGGAGAGCGGGTCTCCGGTCAGGTAGGCCATGGTGTGCACGAGGTAGTTTGCGTCGTCGCGCAGGGGGAAGTCGTCGCGCATGTGCCCGCCGCGGCTCTCCTTGCGGTTGCGTGCGGAGTACACGACGACCTCGGCCAGGTCGAGCAGGAAGCCGAGTTCGACGGCCTCGAGAAGGTCGGTGTTGAACCGGCGTCCCTTGTCCTGCACGCCGATGTTCTTGTACCGCTCGCGCAGGCCGTGGATCACGTTGGTGACGTCGGAGAGCGATTCGTCGGTGCGGAACACCTGCGCCTTGGCGTCCATCGTCTCCTGCAGCTCCTTGCGGAGCACGGCGATGCGCTCGGTTCCGGTCGAGGTGCGGATTCCTTCCAGCAGCTCCCGCACACCCCGGGCCGGGTCGGTCGGCAGCGGCGTGAACTCGGCCGTCGTGACATAGGCGACGGCGTTGTTGCCGGCGCGCTTGCCGAAGACGTTGATGTCGAGCAACGAGTTGGTGCCGAGGCGGTTGGAGCCGTGCACGGACACGCAGGCGCATTCGCCGGCCGCGTAGAGGCCGGGCACGACGGTCGTGTTGTTGCGCAGCACCTCCGCGTTCACGTTGGTGGGGATGCCGCCCATCGCGTAGTGCGCGGTGGGCATGACCGGCACCGGTTCGGTGACCGGGTCGACGCCCAGGTAGGTGCGGGCGAACTCGGTGATGTCGGGCAGCTTGGTCTCGAGCACCTCGGCACCGAGGTGGGTGCAGTCGAGGTACAGGTAGTCCTTGTTGGGACCGGCACCGCGGCCTTCAGCGACCTCCTTGACCATGCAACGGGCGATGATGTCCCGCGGGGCGAGGTCCTTGATGGTGGGCGCGTAGCGCTCCATGAACCGTTCGCCGGCCGCGTTGCGGAGGATGGCGCCCTCTCCGCGCGCGCCCTCGGTGAGCAGGATGCCGAGGCCCGCCAGTCCGGTCGGGTGGAACTGGAAGAACTCCATGTCCTCGAGCGGCAGGCCCTTGCGCCACACGATGCCCACGCCGTCGCCCGTGAGGGTGTGCGCGTTGGAGGTGGTCTTGTAGATCTTGCCGAACCCGCCGGTGGCGAAGATGAACGCCTTCGCCTGGAAGACGTGCAGTTCGCCGGTGGACAGGTCGTAGGCGACGACGGCCGAGGGCTGGTCGACCCCGTCGACCGGTGTCATGACCAGGTCGAGCACGTAGTACTCGTTGAAGAAGTTGATGCCGCGTTTGACGCAGTTCTGGTAGAGCGTCTGCAGGATCATGTGGCCGGTGCGGTCGGCGGCGTAGCAGGCCCGCCGTACCGGTGCCTTGCCGTGGTCGCTGGTGTGGCCGCCGAACCGGCGCTGGTCGATCTTGCCCTCCGGCGTTCGGTTGAAGGGCAGGCCCATGTTCTCGAGGTCGATGACCGCGTCGATGGCTTCCTTGGCGAGGATCTCGGCCGCGTCCTGGTCCACCAGGTAGTCGCCACCCTTGACCGTGTCGAAGGTGTGCCATTCCCAGTTGTCTTCTTCGACGTTGGCGAGGGCCGCGGCCATCCCGCCCTGCGCCGCACCCGTGTGCGAACGCGTCGGGTACAGCTTGGAGATCACGGCCGTGCTGGCGCCGGAGCCGGCTTCGATGGCGGCACGCATACCGGCACCCCCGGCTCCCACGATGACGATGTCGAACTGGTGGTAGTGCACACCGTCGATGACGGTGGACTCTGAGGGCGCGGTTGAAGCATCCGTAGTCATATGGGTTTTAGCAGCTCCTAAATGGCCGAGCAAAACGAAGGAAGAAGATCGGCGGGCGAACCGGCCGGGCAAGGGTCGAACGTGAATACCACGAGCGTGCCGAGCACGATCAGGATCACGACGGCCGCCAGGATGGCGGACTTCAGGATGCCGCGGGTCAGACGCTGCGTGGCGTAGTCGTTGACCAGCGTGCGCATGCCATTGCCGCCGTGGATCAGGGCGAGCCAGAGCATGAGAACGTCCCAGACCATCCAGAACGGGGTGGTCAGCTTGCCGGCGACGAAAGCAAAGTTGAGGGCGCTGACGCCCTCGCCGACCATCAGGTTGACGAAGAGGTGTCCGAAGATGAGCACGACCAGCACGACGCCGGAGACGCGCATGTAGATCCAGCCCCACTTCTCCCAGTTCACGCCGCGGGAGCGCGGCGCGCGGGAGTAGGGGCTGCGGGGAGCTTCGATTGTGGATGTCATGGCTCTCCCCGTTCTAGTGGCTGAACACGTTGATCAGGTGGCGCGGCACGAAGGCGAGCATCGTTACCACCCACAGGGCGACCACGACGTAGAACATGGCCTTCTGGTACTTGGCGTTCCAGAAGTCGATCAGGATGATCCGAATCCCGTTGAAGGCGTGGAACACGATGGCCCCGACGAGCGCGGTTTCGCCGAGGCCCATGATCGGCGTCTGATAGCTGCTGATGACCGCGTTGTAGGCCTCCGGGCTGACGCGCACCAGCGCGGTGTCCAAGATGTGAACCAGCAAGAAGAAGAAGATCGCAACACCCGTAATGCGGTGGAGGACCCACGACCACATGCCCTCACGGCCCCGATACAGGGTTCCGGCGGGGCGACGTGATGTCGTCTTCTGCTGGGATGTCAGTGTCGCTGCCTGCTCTGGCATGACCAACCCTCCCTGGCTGTGTGGCGGCCTCGACGAAGCTGGCCGACAATGCGCCGTGCGCGCATGGAACAATTATAAGTGTCTCTGTGCCGAGATAAAACGCGAATGTCCGGCTAGCGCTGCATTGACAGCGGAACCGCAACCATGGCGCGAACGGCGGCTCGTTCGTCGACGACCTGCTCGTAATGCGCCAGCAGCGCGCCGCACACGTTTTCCCAGGATCGACCGAGCACGCTCCGTCGTCCCGCCTCGCCCATCCGCCGCCGCAGCGCAGGGTCCAGGACCAGCCGGGCGACGCAGCGGCGCAGGTCTCTCTCGTCGTCCGGAATGAAGAGGAAACCGTTTTCACCGTGGCTGACCAGGTCGATCGGGCCGCCGGCCCGCGGTGCGACGACCGGCAGCCCGGCGGCGTGCGCCTCCTGCAGGGTCTGGCCGAAGGTCTCCTCGGTGCCCGCGTGCAGGAACAGGTCGAAGCTCGCGTAAGCCCGGGCGAGATCCGCCCCGTCCAGGCGGCCGAGCCAGGTCACCGGCATCCCGGCGAGCTCCCGCTCGAGCGCCGGCCGCGACGGGCCGTCGCCGACGAGGGCGAGACGGATGCCGGGCAGCCCGCGCAGGGCCCGGAACCTCTCCACCTGCTTCTCCGGTGCCAGGCGGCCGACGTAGCCCACGACGACCTCCCCGTTCGGGGCCAGCCGGCTCCGCAGCGCCGACGCCTCCGGGTCGGATCTCCGGTTGGGGTGGTAGCCGACCAGGTCGACGCCGCGGGTCCAGTGCGCCAGCCGCCGCAGGCCGATGCGGCGCAGGTCCGCCATCGACGCGGAGGAGGGAGCCAGGGTGAGGTCGGCTCCCTCGTGCACCCACTTGACGAAACGCCAGACGGACTGCGCGGCCGGGCCGAGCCGGTTGCGGCGGGCGTAGCCGGCGACATCCGTCTGGAAAACGGCGACGCTGGGAACGTCCTGCCGGTTCGCGGCCGCGATGCCCTGTGCGCCGAGCAGGAACGGCGACGCAGCGTGCAGCACGTCCGGGGCGAAATCGGCCAGCAGGCGGTGCACCTGCGGGCTGGGCATTCCCACCGGGAACTGCCGGTAGCGTGCCGCGGGAACACCGTGCACGGGGAACCCGGCGTACTCGGCCGGGGCGCCGGCCGGGGCGATGACCATCGCGTCGTGGCCCGTGCGGGAAAGATGCTCGAGCACCTTGCACACGCTCGTGGTGACTCCGCTGACCGTGGGCAGAAAACTTTCGGTGATGAGTGCAACCCTCATGAGGGTGACCCTAGGCACGCCCTCCGGCGCGCAGGTGAACGCACCGTGAACGGCGTGGACCGGGCGGTAGTCTGGCCGAATGCTGCCTTCCACGGAACCACTCGATCGTTTCTACAGCGTGATTCCCGCCGGTGGGATCGGATCCCGGCTGTGGCCGCTGTCCCGCGCCGACGCCCCCAAATTCCTGCACGACCTGACCGGCTCCGGCCAGACCCTGCTCAGGGCCACTTGGGATCGCCTCGCACCTCTGTCGGGCGAGCAGCGCATCATGGTGGTCACCGGCCGCGCGCACCGCGCCGCCGTCGAGGAGCAGCTCCCCGAGCTCGCCGACCTGAACGTGGTGCTCGAAAGCGAGCCGCGCGAGTCCACCGCCGCCATCGGCCTGGCCGCGGCGATTCTGGAGAAACGCGAACCGGACGTCATCATCGGCTCCTTCGCCGCCGACCACGTGATCAAGGGACACCACCTGTTCCGCCAGGCGGTCGCCGAGGCCGTGCGCGCCGCCGACGCCGGCTACATCGCCACCATCGGCATCCAGCCCACGGAGCCGGCCGTCGGCTTCGGCTATATCAAGACCGCCGGCGCGCTGCACATTGCCGGCGCCGCCAGCGCCCTGTCGGTGGACTCCTTCGTGGAGAAGCCCGACCTTGCCACCGCCCAGGACTACCTGGCCAACGGCACCTATTTCTGGAACGCCGGCATGTACATCGCCCGCGCCGACCGCCTGCTGGAAGAGATCGGGGCGTCCGAGCCCGAACTTCTCGCCGGGCTGCTCGAACTGGCCGAGGCCTGGGATACCCCGCGCCGCGGCGCCGTGGTCGACCGCGTCTGGCCCCGCCTGAAGAAGATCGCGATCGACTACTCGGTCGCCGAACCGGCGGCCGCCCGCGGCAGGCTCGCCGTGATCCCCGGCCAGTTCGACTGGGACGACGTGGGTGACTTCGCATCGATCGCGAAAATCCACGCCAACGGCCGCAAGCGCGATCTCGCCATCCTCGGCGACGGTGCCCGGGTGCTTGCGGACTCCTCGAGCGGGATCGTGGTCAGCCACACCGGGCGCATGATCGCCCTGATCGGCGTCGAGGACATCGTCGTGGTCGACACCCCGGACGCCCTCCTCATCACCACCAGCGCCAACGCGCAGAAGGTCAAGGCCGTCGTCGACGCGCTAAAGCTGTCCGGCAGCAACGACGTGCTCTAATCGGCATCAAACCCCCCGATCGGGGGCATTTTCGGGCCCGATTCGGCCGGGGCGTCCGGCGGGCCTGCCGCGGACCAGTATCGCGTCTTGATAACCTTTCGCCCACGGGCCCGTTTTGCTCCTCTGAGCAGAGAATCATTCGATAGCGTGTAAACCAATACAGCCCCTTGCGAACCCGCGCCGGGCGACCATTGGAGGTCATTTTGACAATCATGAAACGACGGGTCGCATTCAGCGGCCTTGCCACGTTGGGCGTCGTGGCCCTTCTCGCAGCCTGTGCGCCGGCGCCGACCGATGAGGGAACCGCTGGTGGCGGTGCCGAATCCGACTACCTGCCCTGCATCGTCTCCGACTTCGGCGGCTTCGACGACAAGTCCTTCAACCAGTCCAGCTTCGAGGGCATCACCAAGGCCTCCGACGAGCTCGGCATCGAATTCCAGCAGGCCGAGTCCAAGTCGGAAGACCAGTACGGTCCGAACGTCTCGAGCATGGTCGACCAGGGTTGCGACTTCGTCCTCACCGTCGGTTTCGCCCTCTCCAACGCCACCCGCGATGCCGCCCAGGCCGCGCCCGACACCAACTTCGCGCTGATCGACTCCGCGCTCTCCAATGACGACTTCAGCCCGCTGACGCTCGACAACGTGAAGCCGGTGCTGTACGACACGGCGCAGGCCGCGTTCCTGGCCGGCTACCTGGCCGCGGGCACCACCAAGACCGGAGTCGTCGGCACCTATGGCGGACTTCAGTTCCCGTCGGTCACCATCTTCATGGACGGCTTTGTCGACGGCGTCGCGTACCACAACGAGAAGAAGGGCACCGACGTCACCGTCAGCGGCTGGGACAAGACCACCCAGACCGGCCTGTTCGCCGGTGGCTTCGACGACATCAACCAGGGCAAGGCGCTCAGCACCACCCTGATCGACGCCGGCGCTGACATCATCCTCCCGGTTGCCGGACCGCTCTTCCAGGGCACCGCGCAGGCCATTCAGGACTCCGGCAAGGACGTCGCCATCATCGGTGTCGACAGCGACCTGTTCGAGACCACGCCCGAGTTCGCTTCGCTTTACCTCACCTCGGTGCTCAAGCAGATGACGGATGCCACCGAGCAGATCATCCTCGACGACGCTGAGGGTAACTTCTCGTCCACCCCCTACGTCGGCACGCTCGAGAACGAGGGCGTCGACATCGCCCCGCTCCACGACTGGGAGTCCAAGGTCGACCCCGCGGTCATGACCGAGATCGAGGCCATCAAGGCCGACATCATCAGTGGTGTTCTCAAGGTTGAGTCGCCCGCGACCCCGAAGTAGCACCGAAGCAGCACTCAGACGCAGTCGGGGAGGCACGCATCTTGCGGGCCTCCCCGACTGCGTCTGTGGGCGGATGTCGTCGGCCGGGATGCCTGCACACCCAAGCGAACGGCGCCACCCCGCCAACATATGAGCAAGAGCGTCAACTTTCGCTCGTCACTGAATAGAATCGACGACATGAAGCTCGAACTTCGAGGCATTACGAAGCGATTCGGTGCCCTGGTCGCGAATGACCACATTGACCTCACCGTCGAGGCCGGAGAAATCCACGCACTGCTCGGCGAAAACGGCGCGGGGAAATCCACCCTGATGAACGTGCTCTACGGCCTGTACCGGGCCGAGGAGGGCGATATCCTCCTCGACGACGTGGTGCAGCACTTCAGCGGCCCCGGCGACGCCATGGCCGCCGGCATCGGCATGGTGCACCAGCACTTCATGCTCATCCCGGTGTTCACCGTCGCCGAGAACGTCATGCTCGGGCATGAGGAGACCAAGGCGGGCGGTCGCCTCGACCTGCCCGCGGCCCGCAAGCACGTGCGCGAGATCTCCCGACGGTTCGGGTTCGACGTCGACCCGGATGCGCTCGTCGAAGACCTCCCCGTCGGCGTGCAGCAGCGGGTCGAGATCATCAAGGCGCTCTCGCGCGACGCGAAGGTGCTCGTCTTCGACGAGCCCACCGCCGTGCTCACGCCGCAGGAGACCGACGAGCTGATGGTCATCATGCGCCAGCTCAAGGCGAGCGGTACCTCCATCGTGTTCATCACCCACAAGCTGCGCGAGGTGCGCGAAGTCGCCGACCGGATCACCGTCATCCGTCTGGGCAAGGTCGTCGGTGAGGCGTCCCCGACCGCGAGCAACGTCGAGCTGGCCACCCAGATGGTCGGCCGTGCGGTCGACCTCACCGTGGACAAGTCCCCGGCACTGCCCGGTGAGGTGGTTCTGTCGGTGAAGAACCTCACCGTGCTGGGCCCGCACGGTCAGATCCTGGTCAACAACGTCAGCTTCGAGGTGCACAAGGGCGAGATCCTGGCCATCGCCGGGGTGCAGGGAAACGGCCAGACCGAACTCACCGAGGCGATGATGGGGCTCCAATCGCGGGTTTCCGGGGAGATCACCCTCGACGGCAAGTCGCTGCGCGGGCATTCGGTGCGCCAGGTACTCGACGCCGGAGTCGGATTCGTGCCGGAAGACCGCAACGAAGACGGACTGGTCGGTGAGTTCACCATCGCCGAGAACCTCATGCTCGACCGCTCGAACAAGCTCCCCTTCGTCAAACGGTGGAACGTGCAGCGGGCCTTCCTCGCCGCGTTCGCCGAAAAAAAAGTCACAGAGTTCGACGTGCGCGCCCAAGGCATCGAGACCCCGGTCGGCAAGCTCTCCGGCGGCAACCAGCAGAAGGTCGTGCTCGCCCGCGAGCTCGGCCGCGATCTGCGCCTCTTCGTCGCAGCCCAGCCCACCCGCGGGCTCGACGTCGGCTCGGTGGAGTTCGTGCACGAGCGCATCGTGGCCACCCGGGATGCCGGCACGCCCGTGATCGTCATCTCGACGGAGCTCGACGAGGTGGCAGCCCTCGCGGACCGGATCATGGTCATGTACCGCGGTCGCATCGTCGGCATCGTTCCCGGTGACACGCCGCGCGCCGTACTCGGTTTGATGATGGCCGGCGAAACGCCCGCCGGAGAAGGAGCTGCCGCGTGAGCGCGACACAGGGTCCCACGACCGAGTCAGGAACGCCGTCAATCCCGGCCCCCGAACAGCCGTCCCGCTGGAACCAGGCGTTTCGCGAGATCACCACCGGCAACGCGATCATCTCCGTGCTCGCCGTCGTGCTCGCGCTTTTCGTCGGCGGCATCATGATCGCCTTCACCAACGAGGGCGTTCAGGAAGCCGCAGGCTACTTCTTCTCCCGGCCCGGCGACCTGCTGCGGGAAGTCTGGTATTCCGTGTCCGGCGCCTACTCGGCCCTGTTCCAGGGGTCGGTCTACAACTTCCGTCGACCGAGCTTCGCCGCCGGCATCAAGCCGCTCACCGAGACGCTCACCTTCGCGACCCCGCTGATCATGGCGGGGCTCGGCGTGGCGCTGGGCTTCCGGGTGGGCATGTTCAACATCGGTGGCCGCGGCCAGATGCTGATCGCCGCCGCCCTCGGCGGCTGGGTCGGTTTCGCCGTCGACCTGCCCTACGGCCTGCACATGGTCGCGGCCCTCGTGGCCGGCGTGCTCGGCGGCGCCCTCTGGGGTGGGATCGTGGGTCTGCTCAAGGCCCGCACCGGCGCCCATGAGGTGATCACCACGATCATGCTCAACTACGTCGCGTTCTACCTGGTCAGCTATCTGCTGCGCGAGGGCTTCCTGAAGACCCCCGGATCGAACAACCCGAAGAGCCCGGCGACGAAGGTCACCGCGGTCTTCCCCGACCTTCTCGGCTCGACGTACTCGCTGCACTTCGGCTTCATCCTGGCCATCGCCGCCACGGTTTTCACCTGGTGGCTGCTGTCCCGGTCGAACCTGGGCTTCCAGTTCCGGGCCGTGGGACTGAACCCCCACGCGGCGCGCGTCGCCGGCATCAGCGTCAAGCGCATCTACGTCTACGCGATGCTGTTCTCGGGCGGACTGATCGGCCTGGCCGGCATCAACCAGGTGCTCGGCACCACGACCAGCGGTTTCGGCGCCGGACTGGACTCCGGTATCGGCTTCGATGCGATCACGGTCGCGCTGCTGGGCCGTTCCAAGCCCTGGGGTGTGTTCGCCGCGGGCATCCTGTTCGGCGCGTTCAAGGCCGGCGGTTTCTCGATGCAGGCGGCCGAGGGTGTGCCGATCGACATCGTGCTCGTCGTGCAGTCACTGATCGTGCTTTTCATCGCGGCTCCGCCTCTCGTGCGGGCCATCTTCCGACTGCCGGCCCCGGGCTCCGCGCCCCGCCGGGCACTGCCCAACGTTTCCCAGGAGGTGGCTGCACAGTGAGCACCGTTGCCCCGGCCGTCCAGCCCGTATCGTCGACCGCCGACGATCGCCCCGACTTCAAAATCGTGAAGAGTTGGAAGTCGCCCATCGCCCTGGCGATTTTCACCGTCGTCGCCTTCGCGCTCTTCGTGGCCTTCGGCCGCGAGGGCGTCAGCACCATGCGGCTCTCCACCTCGAGCGACCTGATCCAGCTTCCCGATCTCCTGCTGCCCACCCGGCTGACCGGCATCGTCATCAGTGTGCTGCTGCTTGTGATCACGGGCGTGAGCGTGTGGCTGGTGCAGTCCCGGCGTCAGGTGCCGATCTGGCTTATCTCCGTCTACGCGGTGCTCTTCCTGATCGGATTCCTGGTCTGGGCCGCCGCCGGCGAGTCCATCCCGATGCCCGGGCTGCTGTTCGGTTCGCTCAGCCTGGCTGTACCGCTGATCTTCGGTGCTCTCGGCGGTGTCATCTCCGAACGGGTCGGCGTGGTCAACATCGCCATTGAGGGGCAACTGCTCGCCGGGGCGTTCACCTCGGCCATGGTGGCGTCCCTGACCAACCAGCCCATCCTCGGCCTCGTCGCGGCCATGTTCGCCGGCGTTCTCGTTTCGATGGTGCTCGCCTCGTTCTCGATCAAGTACTTCGTCGACCAGGTCATCGTCGGTGTCGTGCTCAACGTTCTCGTGATCGGCGTCACCGGTTTCCTTTACTCCCAGGTGATGGCGCCCAACGCGGCCCTGCTCAACCAGCCGCCTCGATTCGAGCGGATCAACATCCCGCTGCTCAGCGAGATCCCGATCATCGGACCGGTCTTGTTCCGGCAGACCCTGATCGTCTACATCATGTATGTGGCCGTCGCCTTGGTGTACTACGGCATCTTCCACACCCGGTGGGGCCTGCGCCTCCGCAGCGTGGGCGAGCACCCCCAGGCGGCAGACACCGTCGGCATCAACGTCGGCCGCACCCGGTTCTGGAACGTGTCGCTCGCCGGCGCGATCGTCGGCCTCGGCGGCGCCTACTTCACCCTCGGTTCGGTGGGCGCTTTCGGCAAGGAGATGACCGCCGGAGCCGGCTTCATCGCGCTGGCCGCCGTGATCTTCGGCCGTTGGGATCCGATCCGGGCCACGCTGGCCGCCCTCCTGTTCGGGTTCGCGAGCAACTTGCAGAACGTGCTCAGTGTCATCGGTTCGCCGGTGCCGAGCGAGTTCATGCTCATGCTGCCGTACCTGATCACCATCGCCGCCGTTGCCGGGTTCGTCGGAACGTCGCGGGGACCGGCGGCATCCGGCAAGCCCTACATCAAATCGTGACCGGCGTGAGCCACGGCGCCTCGCCAGCGGCCGGCGACATCGACTGGGCGGCGCTGCGGGAGGCCGCGACGACGGCGATGGCCCAGGCCTATGTGCCGTACTCGAAGTTTCCGGTCGGCGCCGCGGCGCAGGTCACCGACGGTCGTGTGATCAGCGGATGCAACGTGGAGAACGCCTCCTACGGGCTCACCCTCTGCGCCGAATGCGCCCTCGTCTCCGTGCTGCACCTGACCGGGGGAGGCCACCTCGTCGCGTTCACCTGCGTCGACGGCAACGGCCGAACGCTGATGCCCTGCGGTCGCTGCCGCCAGCTGTTGTACGAACATTCCGCGCCCGGCATGCTGCTGGAGACGGTGTCGGGTGTGCGCACCATCGATGAAGTGCTGCCGGACGCCTTCGGGCCGAGGCAGCTCGCCGAATATCAGGAAGAGTAGCTGTGAGCACCAACGAGAACCGTATCGAGGCCTTCGACGCCGTGGACCTGATCCATGCCAAGCGTGATCGGGGCGAGCTCAGCACGCCGCAGATCGACTGGCTGATCGACGCGTACACGCGCGGTTACGTCGGCGACGAGCAGATGGCCGCCATGACCATGGCGATCTTCCTGAACGGCATGAATCGCCGGGAGATCAAGGATCTCACCATGGCGATGCTGAGCAGCGGCGAGCGGATGAGCTTCGCCGGACTCGGCAAGCCGACCACCGACAAGCACTCCACCGGCGGCGTCGGCGACAAGATCACCCTGCCGCTGATGCCACTCGTGGCGGTCTTCGGTGCGGCCGTGCCGCAGCTGTCCGGCCGCGGCCTCGGCCACACCGGCGGCACCCTCGACAAGCTCGAATCCATCCCCGGCTGGCGTGCGCACCTCACCAACGAGGAGATGTTCGCGCAGCTGCAGGAATTCGGCGGCGTGATCTGCGCCGCCGGCGGCGGTCTGGCCCCGGCCGACGGCAAGCTCTACGCGCTGCGCGACATCACCGGCACCGTCGAGGCGATCCCGCTGATCGCGTCGTCGATCATGTCGAAGAAGATCGCGGAGGGCACCGGCGCCCTCGTCCTGGACGTGAAGTTCGGGTCGGGCGCGTTCCTGAAAGACATCGAACGGTCCCGGGAGCTCGCCCGCACCATGGTCGCCCTCGGCGAGGACGCCGGCGTGGCGACATCCGCTCTGCTCACCAATATGAACGTGCCGCTCGGGCTCGCGATCGGAAACGCCAACGAGGTGCGTGAATCGGTCGAGGTTCTCGCCGGCGGCGGGCCGGCGGATGTCGTCGAGCTCACCGTGGCCCTGGCCCGGGAGATGCTCGCTCTGGTGGGCATTACCGACGTCGACGTGGAATCCGCTCTCACGGACGGACGCGCCATGGACAAGTGGCGCGACGTGATCCGTGCCCAGGGCGGCGATCCCGACGCCCCGCTGCCCGTGGCCCGCGAGACCCACGTCGTCACCGCCCTGCGCGACGGTGTGCTCGTCGAGCAGCAGGCGCTGCCGTTCGGCATCGGCGCCTGGCGCCTCGGCGCCGGCCGCGCCCGCAAGCAGGATCCGGTGCAGCACGCCGCCGGCATCGACCTGCACGCCAAGCCGGGCGATATCGTGCGCGCCGGCCAGCCCCTGTTCACCCTCAGTGCCGACGAACCCGAGCGCTTCGCGCGGGCCCTGGAGGCCGTGGACGGCGCATATCGCATCGGCGACCCCGGCGAGCCCGTGCAGGACGGCGGCCCGCTGATCGCCGAGCGCATCGGCCGCTGAACCGCCCGCCGGTCTCGGCCCGTGCATCTGAACGGATGTGCGGGCCGGCTCAGCCGGCAGTGTGACTCTCAGCACCCAGCCGGTAGATTAGGGGGGTGAACACGAGCCCTGAGGACTACCTGCTGCCCGGTGCCGGCACGAGCATCAACGCACTGCCGAAGATCTCCCTGCACGACCACCTCGACGGCGGCCTGCGCCCGCAGACCATCATCGAGCTGGCCGGCGCGGTCGGGCTGGCGCTGCCGGCGACGGATGCCCGATCGCTCGGCTCCTGGTTCAGCACCCAGGCCGACTCCGGCACCCTGGTCGACTACCTGAAGACTTTCGACGTCACCGTCGGCGTGATGCAGACCCGCGAGGCCCTGGTGCGCGTGGCCCGCGAATTCGTGGAGGACCTCGCCGCCGACGGCGTGATCTACGGGGAGATCCGCTGGGCCCCCGAGCAGCACCTGGCCCGCGGCCTCACCCTCGACCAGAGCGTCGAGGCGGTGCAGGAGGGCATCGAGGCCGGCATCGCGCTGGTCGCGGGTGCCGGGTCCCGCATTCGGATCGGCCAGCTGATCACGGCCATGAGACATGCCGAGCGCAGCCTGGAGATCGCGGAACTCGCCGTGCGGCATCGTTCCAACGGGGTTGTCGGCTTCGACATCGCCGGGGCCGAACTGGGGTTCCCGGCCCACCACCACCGGGACGCGTTCGACTTCCTCGCGAAGGCCTTCCTGCCCGTCACCGTGCATGCGGGCGAGGCTGACGGGTTGGAGAGCATCCGCGGGGCACTTTACGACGGCCGGGCATTGCGCCTGGGCCACGGCGTACGTCTCGCCGAGGAAATCGTGATCGGCCGCGAAGACGCGGAGAACACCTACGTCACGCTCGGCCCGGTGGCGCAGTGGGTGCGCGACCGCGACATCGCCCTCGAGCTCAGCCCGTCGTCCAACCTGCAGACCGGCGCAATCGCCGCGTGGGGCGCGGACCTGCTCGACCACCCCTTCGACCTGCTCTACCAGCTGGGCTTCCGGGTCACGGTCAACACCGACAACCGCCTGATGAGCAGCACCACCCTGACCCAGGAACTCGCGCTGCTCAGCGATGCGTTCGGCTACGACATCGACGACCTCGAGGTCTTCCAGCTCAACGCGGCGCAGGCCGCGTTCCTTCCGCTCGACGAACGCGAAGAGCTGGCGGACGCCATCGTCGCCGGTTTCGAAAGCGCCTGAGCGACTCGCGAAAGCCGACCTCCTACCCCGTGAAAGTTCCCATGCCCCTTCCGCCCCTGCCCCTCGAAGCCATCGCGATCGGCGTCCACGTCGACGACTGGCGCGGCGCGGTGGCCGCCGCCGGTGACGCCCTCGAGCGCTCCGGCGCCACCGCCCCCGAATACACGAAGCGCATGATCGCCGTCATCGAGGAATTCGGTGCCTACGTGGTCATCGCCCCCGGGCTGGCGCTCGCGCACGCCCGACCCGGACCCGATGTGCACACCGAGGGTCTCAGCATCGTGACCCTGGCCGACCCGGTCGCGTTCGGACATCCGCACAACGACCCGGTCAGCGTGGTGCTCGGGCTCGCCGTCACCAGCTCCGACGAGCACGTGCTGCTCGTGGCCGAGTTGGCCAACGTCTTCAACGACGCGCACGTCATCCCCTCGCTCGCCGCGGCCACGGATGCCGACGCCATCCGCGCCCTGCTCGGCGTGCCGACCGCAACAGAGGAGCCCTCATGAAGATCGTCGCACTCTGCGGGGTGGGAGTGGGAACCTCCGCCATCCTCAAAATCAACGCCGAGCGCGCGCTCAAACGCCTCGATATCGAAGCCTTCGTCACGGCCACCGACATCGCCGGGGTGAGCACGGTCGGGGCGGATGCCCAGGTCATCCTGACCTCGTCGGAGCTGGTCGACGCCATCGGCAAGACCAATGCCGATATCGTCGTGATCGACAACTACTTCGATGTGGACGAGCTCACCGCCAAGCTGGAGACCGCCCTGGGCTGACGCCCTCGCGGCGGTGCGCTGCAGCTGCGCCGTTGCGCGCGAGGCACGCCGCCCGCGCAACGGCGCAACACCCGTGCGCCGTGCGAACGGATGCTGCACCGCGCTTCGCGGGGCTACGCGATCAGGTCGCGCATGCCCCGGTCGAGCTCCGCGAGGGTTGCCTCGGCGGCGGCCCGGCGTTCGGCGACCGTGCCGACGGAACTGCTGGTGTCGAGGTAGACCTTGAGCTTGGGCTCGGTGCCGCTCGGGCGCACCATGACGCGGGAGCCGTCGGCCAGCCGGATGCGCAGCACGTCGCTGGGCGGCAGGCCGTTGAAGCCCCCGGAGAGGTCGTCGATGTGGTCGACGGCGATGCTGCCGACGAAGACCGGGGGTGTCTCGCGCAGCCGCGCCATGACCTGCTCGATCTCGGTCAGGTCGGTGACGCGCACCGAGATCTGGCCGGAGGCGAAGTGGCCGAAGCGTTCGCTGAAACGGTCGAGGTGCTGGGCGAGGGTGACGCCCTCCGCCTTCAGATTGCTGACCAGGGAGAGCAGCGCCACGGCGGCGGAGATGCCGTCTTTGTCGCGCACGGTCTCGGGGTTCACGAGGTAGCCGAGGGCCTCCTCGAAGCCGAAGATCAGGTCGGGCGCGCGCGACACCCACTTGAAGCCGGTGAGGGTGTCGGTGAACCGCAGCCCGTAAGCCTTCGCCACGGCCTCCAGCGCCGGGGTGGAGACGATGGAGCACGCGAGGGTGCCGGTGGCGCCGCCGTCACCGGTGACGCTCGCGGCCAGTTCCGCGGCTCGCCAGCCGAGGATCGCCCCGACCTCGTTGCCGCTGAGGCGCCGGTACCCGTCGGGGGACCCCTCTTGCGGGATGGCGATCGCAAGGCGGTCGGCGTCGGGGTCGTTGGCGATGATCAGCTCGGCGCCGGTCTCACGGGCCGTCTCGTAGGCGAGGTCCATCGCGCCGGGTTCTTCGGGGTTGGGGAAGGAGACCGTGGGGAAGGCGGCATCCGGGGCGATCTGGGCGTCGACGAGCGTGGGAAGGTCGAAGCCGGCGGCTTGAAGCACCCGGCGGGTGGTGTCCCAGCCGACGCCGTGCAGGGCCGTGTAAACCGTGTTGACCTGCGCGAGGGGCCGGCGGGCAAGACCTGCCGTCGCGTCGATGTAGGCCTGCACGATCGACTCGGGCGCCGTCTCGTAGGGTGCCCGGGGCAGGTCGGGAACCCGTTCCTCCGCGGCGACGCGTAGGATCTCGGCCGCGATCGCGGCGTCGTCGGGCGAAACGATCTGGGAGCCTTGGTTGGCGCCGCCCAGGTAGACCTTGTAGCCGTTGTCGTTGGGCGGGTTGTGCGAGGCGGTGACCATGATGCCCGCGCCGACGTCGAGGTGGCGCACAGCAAACGCGAGCACGGGGGTCGGTAGTAAACGGGGGAGCAGGATGGCGCGTACCCCTGCACCGGCCATGATCGCGGCCGAGTCAGTGGCGAAGACCTGCGAGTTCTTGCGCCCGTCATAGCCGATGACGACCGAGGGGACCCGGCCCGGGGCGGCGTTCTTCGTCAGGAACGCGGCGAGGCCGGCGGCTGCCTGGCAGACGAGTACGCGGTTCATCCGGTTGGAGCCTGCGGCGATGGCGCCGCGCAGACCCGCCGTGCCGAAGGCGAGGCGCTCGTCGAAGCGGGCGTGCAGCTCCGCGAGTGCGACGGCGTCGCCGTCGCCGGCCCCGCGCAGCAGGAGGCGCAGCTCGGCCTGGGTCTCGGGATCGGGGTCCTGGCTGAGCCAGGCATTGGCCACGGCGATCACGGTCGGCGTGGCAGCCGCGGCCGGAGCGGAGTCGGTGCCGGTCTCGCTGCCGCTCACGGCATCCGTGCTGGTGCCGGTGCCTGTGTCGTCGTCGGCGCCGATGGTGTTGATGACCATCGTGTCGGGCAGGACTGTTTCGGTGGCGCCGGTGCCGGTGGCGGCATCGGCACCGGCAGCGGACGCGGGAGCAGCGTCGGCGGCGGCGGAATGCCGGCCGGTGATCTGCGGGTCGGTATTGTCGAGGCTCACAGTGCGGCCACGATCCGGGCGAGGAGCGCGCTGATGACGGGCTCGGCGAGCTTTCCGGCCTCGAGCACCTCCGAGTGGCTGAGCGGGTCCTGCTGGATTCCGGCCGCGAGGTTGGTGATCAGCGACAGACCGAGGATCTCCATGCCCGACTGGCGGGCGGCGATCGCCTCGAGGGCGGTCGACATGCCGACGATGTGGCCGCCGATGACCTTGGCCATCTGCACCTCGGCCGGCGTCTCGTAGTGCGGGCCGCGGAACTGGCAGTACACGCCCTCGTCGAGCGATGGGTCGATGGTGCGGGCCAGGTCGCGCAGGCGGCGCGAGTAGAGGTCGGTCAGGTCGACGAACGTCGCGCCCTCGAGGGGCGAGTCGGCGGTGAGGTTGATATGGTCGCTGATCAGCACGGGGGTGCCGGCTTTCCAGGTCTCCCGGATGCCGCCGGCACCGTTGGTGAGGATCATGGTCGTCGCGCCGGTGGCGGCGGCGGTGCGCACGCTGTGCACGACCCGGCGCACGCCGTGGCCTTCGTAATAGTGCGTGCGGGCGCCGATGAGGAGGGCGCGCTTGCCGCTGGGCAGCAGCACCGAGCGCAGAGTGCCGGCGTGGCCGGCCAGGGCGGGTGCACTGAAACCGGTGATGTACTGCGCGTCGAGGGTGTGCGTGGTCTCGCCGATGAGATCGGCGGCCTTGCCCCATCCGCTGCCCAGGGTCAGGGCGATGTCGTGGCGGGCTACGCCCGTGGCTTCGGCGATTTCAGAAGCGGCGGTCCGTGCAACATCAAACGGATCGGTTTCTGGCGCGTCGAGCAAGTTATTGTCGGTCTTCAGCATCCCCCTACTCTAATTGCCCGCCGATTTCGGGACCGTTCCCTTGTTCAATTCGACGGAGATTTTGGGATTTCACGGCGAAAAAGGGGCCTGAACGTCAATTTTGGGCAGAATCTCCGTCGAATTGGTTCGTCGACGGGGGAGCGGAGCCCCGGGGTTTGGCGGCGGGCGCGCCGGGGCAGGAGAATATGAGCATGGCCTACGACTTCGAACGCAAGCAGCGCATCGCTATCCTCGGCGGAGGCCCCGGCGGGTACGAGGCCGCCCTGGCCGGCGCTCAGCAGGGCGCCGAGGTCACCCTGATCGAGCGTGTCGGCGTCGGCGGTTCGGCCGTGATCACGGACGTCGTCCCGTCCAAGTCCCTCATCGCGACGGCCGAGGCCACCAACTCGATCCACGACGCGACCGAGCTCGGCGTACAGCTGTTCGTGCGCGGCGAAAAAGGCAAGCCGGCCCGCCCCGAGGTGGCCATCAACCTCGCCGCGGTCAACAAGCGGCTCCTGGCACTGGCCCGCCAGCAGTCCGAAGACATGAAGTCCACCCTGATGCGCGCCGGGGTCAACCTGGTGCACGGCCACGGCCGGCTAGACGGTACCAGCGGCGTGATCGTGTCCACGGCCGAAGACGGCTCCGGCACGGACTTCGACCGGATCGAGGCCGACACGATCGTCGTCTCCGTCGGGGCAACCCCGCGCATCCTGCCCACCGCGCTCCCCGACGGCGAGCGCATCCTCACCTGGACGCAGCTCTACAACCTGCGGGCCGTACCCGAACACCTCATCGTCGTGGGCTCCGGGGTGACCGGGGCCGAATTCGCCTCCGCCTACCGCGCCCTCGGTGCCAAGGTCACCCTGATTTCCAGCCGCGACCGCGTGCTGCCCGGTGAGGACGCCGACGCCGCGAACGTGGTCGAGAACGTATTCAAGCGCAACGGCATGGTCGTGCTCAGCAAGTCCCGCGCCGAGTCCGTCGTGCGCACGGTGGGTGGAGTGCTGGCCACGCTGGCCGACGGCCGAACCGTCGAGGGTAGCCACTGCCTGATCGCGGTCGGGTCCGTGCCGAACACGAAGGGCCTCGGCCTCAAGGAAGCCGACGTGCAGCTCACCGACTCCGGTCACATCCGGGTGAACCGGGTCGCGCGCACGTCGATGCCGAACATCTACGCGGCCGGGGACTGCACGACCGAGCTGCCGCTGGCATCCGTCGCCTCGATGATGGGCCGCACGGCCGTGTTCCACGCCATGGGCGACGCGGTCAACCCGATCGAGATTCGCAACGTCGCGGCCAACATCTTCACGCAGCCGGAGATCGCCACGGTCGGCTGGACCCAGAAGCAGATCGAGGACGGCCTCACTCGCGGCAGCATCTACAAGCTCCCGCTCGCTTCGAACCCTCGGGCCAAGATGATGGGCATCAAGGACGGCTTCGTGAAGCTGTTCGCCACCACCACCACCGGCACCGTCATCGGCGGCGTGATCGTGGCCCCTAAGGCCAGCGAACTGATCTTCCCGCTCGCCCTGGCCGTGGAGCACCGGCTCACCGTCGACGAGGTCGCACGAGCGTTCCCGGTCTACCCGTCGCTGACGCATTCGATCACGGATGCCGCCCGCGCCATGCACATCGTGCTCTGACGCCTTCGAGAGACACCACAAACGAAAGAAAAGACAACGCCCTCGTTCTTGGAACGAGGGCGTTGACGTGTCAGCCGGTGACGCGGGTCAGGCGTCCACGGCTTCCACGGCGTCCACGGCTTCCACGGCGTCCATGACGGCCATCAGCAGGAAGCCAGAGGCCACGGTCGCGCCGATGATCGCCCCCACGTTGCCGACGATGCCGTCCTTGTGGGCGGTCAGTGGTTGCTCCATCTTCATGGCCTCCAGCACCAGCAGCAGATCACCCTTGACGACGAGGTCGCCCTCGGCCACGGCCAGCTTCACGATGGTCGCCTGCATCGGGGCGTGTACGGCGTCGCCGGTGGCCGAGCTGACGGAGGGGGAGCCGCCGCGCCGACGGGGTGCCGGGCCGGCCGTGTTCTCGGAGGCGGCGCCGGGCAGCAGGCGGACCGGCAGACTGACCTCGATCCGTCGCCCCTCCACCTCGACGACGACGTTGTGGCGCTTAGCGGGGCCGGTCAGCACTTCCGGCGAGCCGTTCCACGGCTCGATGTCGTTGACGAACTCGGTTTCGATCCACCGGGTGAAGATCGTGAACGGCTCACCGTCGGCAGGGGCGAACGCGGGGTCGCGCACGATCCGGCGGTGGAACGGCAGCACGGTGGGGAGACCCGCGACCTCGAACTCGTCCAGGGCCCGGCGGGAACGCTCGAGCGCTTCCTCGCGGGTGGCGCCGGTGACGATGAGCTTTGCGAGAAGGGAGTCGAACGAACCCGAGATGACGTCGCCGGCGGTGACGCCGCTGTCCACGCGCACCCCGGGGCCCCCGGAGGGCTTGAAGACGTGCACGGGGCCGGGGGCCGGCATGAAGCCGCGGCCGGCATCCTCGCCGTTGATGCGGAACTCGAAGGAGTGTCCGATCGGCTCCGGGTCGGGGTAGTCGAGGCGACCGCCCTCGGCCAGGCGGAACTGCTCGCGCACCAAATCGATTCCGGTCACTTCCTCGGACACGGGATGCTCGACCTGCAGCCGGGTGTTGACCTCCAGGAACGAGACGGTGCCGTCCTGGCCGATCAGGAACTCGCAGGTGCCGGCGCCCACGTAGCCGACCTCGGCGAGGATCGCCTTGGACGCGCGATACATCTCGTTACGCTGCGCGTCGGTCAGGAACGGCGCGGGGGCCTCCTCGACCAGCTTCTGGTGGCGGCGCTGCAGGGAACAATCGCGGGTGGAGACGACAACGACCGTACCGGATGCGTCGGCGAGGCACTGGGTCTCGACGTGGCGCGGCTTGTCCAGGTACTTTTCAACGAAGCATTCGCCCCGACCGAACGCGGCAATGGCCTCGCGGGTGGCGGAGTCGAAGAGCTCGGGCACCTCCTCGCGGGTGCGGGCGACCTTGAGGCCGCGACCGCCGCCGCCGAAGGCCGCCTTGATCGCGACCGGCAGGCCGTGGAGGTCGACGAAATCGAGCACCTCCGCGGCATCCGCCACCGGGTTGAGGGTGCCGGGCGCCATCGGCGCATGCACCTTCTCGGCGACGTGCCGTGCGGAGACCTTGTCGCCGAGCTTCTCGATGGCGTCGGGGGAGGGGCCGATCCAAATCAGGCCGGCCCCGATCACGGCGCGGGCGAAGTCGGCGTTCTCGGCGAGGAACCCGTAGCCGGGGTGCACGGCATCGGCGCCGGACCGTCGGGCCACGGAGAGCAGCTTTTCGATGACGAGGTAGGTGTCGGCGCTCGTGGTTCCGTCGAGACCGTAGGCCTCGTCGGCCAGATGCGAATGCATCGAGTCGCGATCCTGGTCAGCGTAGACGGCAACCGAGGCAATGCCGCTGTCTTTTGCGGCTCGGATCACCCGGACGGCGATTTCGCCCCGGTTTGCGATGAGGACCTTCGTTATTGGGGGCACAGTGCCCTAGCTTATGGGGCAGAGCGACCGGGTTTTTGGTTCTCTCCCACAAAAAGAGGCCGGAGAAAGGTGCGGATGCCTACAAACAACCTCGAAAACCAGCAATCTGTCAGTTGTCGGTGCGGTTCCACAGGCTCGGCCACGCGTGCCCGAGACCGGTCACCAGCCGGCGCAGCGTCGGCAGCGAGAGCCCGACGACGGTGGACGGATCCCCGCTGATGTGGGTGATGAACGGCGCCCCTAGACTGTCAATGGTGAAGGCCCCGGCCACGAGCAGAGGCTCGCCGGTGGCGATATAGGCGTCCAGCTCCGCATCCTCGATGTCGTCGGCGAAGGTGACGTCCGCGACGGCGACGGCGCCGACACCGCGCCCGGCCACGCCGGCCGAGTGGTCGATCAGCCAATGGCCCGAATACAGCTGCCCGGTTCGGCCGCGCTGCAGGTGCCAGCGTTCCCGCGCCTTCTCGGCGGTGTGCGGCTTGCCGTAGATGACGTCGTCGATCACGAAGACCGAGTCGCCGCCGAGCACGAGGCCGTCGGTGATGTCGCCGCTGTCGGTCAACACGCGGGACACGGCCTCCGCCTTGGCCCGCGCCAGCAGCTCCACGACCCGGTGGGGAGTCAGCGGTCCGCCGCCCGACCGGGCCGCGTCGGCGGCGACCACGTCCTCGTCGACGTCGGGCGCAACTGTGACAGGTTCGATCCCCGCGGTGCGCAGCAGCATCAGCCGGGCCGGAGACGTGGACGCCAGGTACAAGCGCATGGGTTTCCTTCGGTGGGGGTGCACGTGGTGTGGGATCATCGGAGGATGGGCTCCAGCAATGACATTCAGGCAGATTCGAACGGGCACTCCGCAGAAGTGGGCACGGAACTCGAACTCGACGTCACCAACGTAGCCCACGGCGGCATCTTCATCGCCCGGCACGAGGGCCGCGTGGTCTTCGTGAGTGACACACTGCCGGGGGAGCGCGTGCGCGCCCGGCTGACCTCGGCCAGCCACAAAAGCTTCTGGCGGGCGGAGACCGTCGAAGTGCTCACCCCGGCACCGGAGCGTCAGCCGCACATTTGGGCCGCCGCCGCCCTCGACCGCGACCCCGTCGACCGCGCCGGCGGCGCCGAGTTCGGCCACATCGAGCTCGGTTTCCAGCGCGAGCTGAAGCGCCAGGTTTTGGCTGACGCCTTGAAACGGATGGCCGGTATCGAGTCCGAGGTCATGGTCGAGCCGGTCCCGGTCGGCCCCAACGCCTCGCCCGGCGACGCCGCCGACGGCACCGGCTGGCGCACGCGCGTGCGCCTGCACGTGGACGAGGACGGCTCTGTCGGCCCTTATGCCGCCCGCTCGCACCGGGTGATCCCGGTCGGCGACCTGCCGCTGGCCGACCGCCTGCTCGAGGCGGCCGCGCCGCTGGACAAAATGTTTCCCGGCGCCGCATCCGTCGACATCGTCGCCCCGAGCCTGGGCACCGTGCAGATCCTGGTGGCGGAGCAGGACGACAAGGGCCGACGCCGGCACACCCCGAAAACGCTGATCCGCGAGGTTGTGGGCGAGCGCGAGTTCCGCCTCGACGCCGCTGGGTTCTGGCAGGTGCACACCAGCGCCGCCGAGACCCTCTACCGCGCGGTGCAGGACATCATCGACGCGGACGCCTTCGACCCCCGGGCCGCGAACCTGGACCTCTACGGCGGGGTCGGCCTGCTCGCCGCCGCCGTGGGCGACCGGTTCGGCAGCACGGTGCGCATGACCAGCGTCGAGAGCGACCCGCAGGCCACGGACTTCGCGGCTGAGAACCTCGCCGAATGGGTGGGGGCCAGCGTGCAGACCTCCCGCGTCGACCGGTTCCTGAACGCGCTCGTGCGCGATTCGAGCTCCGCCGAGAAGGCTCGCCAGTCGGCCGCCACGGTGATCCTCGACCCGCCACGCTCCGGCGCCGGCAAGGAGGTCATCGACCTGCTCGGCGCCGTGGAACCGGCCCAGATCGTCTACGTGGCCTGTGACCCCGTCGCCCTGGCCCGCGACATCGCCCTCCTCGCCGGTCACGGGTACATCCTGCGCCGGCTGCGTGCCTTCGACCTTTTCCCCAATACCCACCATGTCGAAGCCGTCGCGCTCCTGTCCCGGTAGCTATCGTTGACCTGTACGACAACGTGAGGATGTAGGAACCGTGAACCAGCCAGCAACACCTCTCCCCTCGGCCCCGGGAATTCCCGGCGCCCTCGAACTCGGCCATCCCGTGCGGGTGGGCATCGCCGACGATCACGAGTCGGTGCGCCTGGGCATCAAGGCGGCCTGTGAGAACGTCGGCTACGAGGTCGTCTTCACCGCGCCCACCGTGCAGGAGCTCGTGAACGGCATCGACGGCCGCGCCGTAGACGTCATCGTGTTGGATCTGTCGCTGGGCGATGGATCCCGCGTCACCGACAATGTGCACCGTGCCCAGAGCACGGGCGCGTCGGTCCTCGTGCACAGCATCGCCGATCGGGTCGCCCTGGTGCGCGAGGCGCTTGCCGCGGGCGCGGCCGGCGTCATCCCCAAATCGTCCCCCACCACCACGGTCATGGCGGCCGTCGCATCCGTGGCCCGCGGCGACGTTCTCAACAACCTCGAGTGGGCCACGGCCATCGACGCCGACCGCGACTTCGCCAAGGCCCAGCTCGGCCGGCGCGAACGTGACGTGCTGCACCTCTACGCGTCGGGGCTCCCCCTCAAAATGGTGGCGATGCAGCTTGGCATCGCGCACTCGACCGCCCGTGAGTACCTCGACCGGATCCGGGTGAAATACGTGGAGGTCGGCCGTCCGGCACCCACCAAGGTGGACCTGCTCCGGCGCGCCGTCGAAGACGGAATCCTGCCGGGCCTCGACCCGGATGGCGGAGATGCCCGCGGGTAAGCCCGCGGGCTCCGGCCCTCTGGGCTCCACCGCGGCGCACACGGACGCCGAGCTGCTCGATTCCGACCCGATCGTGGGGCCCAAACAGCCGCGCAACCCGATCAGCCGCACCCGGATCGAAGTCGTGGCCTCGCGTTCCGTCGCCGGCGTCGGCGTGGTCTTCGCCCTCCAGGCGATGCCGATCATGCTCGCGCAGGCCCCGGTGCGGGTGCCGGTGATGGGTTTGCTCGCGCCGCTGCTGCTCGGTCTGTCGCTGGCGGCGGTCGTGGTGGCCGCCGTGACCAAGGTCGGGGTGCGGGCATCCGCCGGAACCGTGGCGATGCTCTATCTGGCGGCGCTCCTGGCCTGGCCCATGCTGATGCGTGACCCCGCGGCCGTGCTCGACGGCAAACCGTGGCTCTGGTACATGTGCACCATCGCAACGGCCTGCGCCGCTCTGGCCTTCCCGGTGTTCTGGGCCGTCATCTACACGGTGGTCGTGCCGATCGTCTACGGCGTGGTGCGGTCGACACCGTCCGGCGGCGATGCCGATGTTCTTCTGTCGTCTCTGGACACGGTCTACGCGATAATCCTCGGCCAGGTCATCCTGATCATCATCTTCATGCTGCGGCAGACGGCCCTCGCGGTCGACAACGCGCAGACCAACGCGCTGCACCAGTATGGGAACGCCGTGCGGCAGCACGCGACGGAGGTCGAGCGCGTGCAGGTCGACTCGATCGTGCACGACAGCGTGCTGGCCACGTTCCTCGCCGCGGCCGCGGCCGGCAGCCCGAAGGCGGCCGAGCTGGCCTCCGGCATGGCCTCTGATGCCCTCACCCGGCTCAACGACGCCGCCATCGTGCCTGCCGGTGACGACAGCACGGTTGCCTTCAGCGAGCTCAGTGCACAGATCCGGGCCGCCGCCGACCGGCTGCCGGTGCCGTTCACCGTCGACGAGTGCGAGATCGACGGGTTGCGCCTCCCGGTCCACGCGAGCGAGGCGATCCTCGCCGCGAGCATGCAAGCCATGGTGAACAGCGCCCAGCACGCCGGCACGCCGAGCTTCGAGCCCGACCGCGCCCTCACGATGAGCGGGAACGCCCGGGGGGGCTGCACCATCACGATCGCCGACACCGGCGTGGGCTTCGACCCGGAGCTTGTGCCGGCGGAACGGCTCGGACTGCGCATCTCGATCCAGGACCGGGTGGCCAGCGCCGGCGGATCCGTGCGCGTGCGCGCCGGGGTGGGCCGCGGAACGACGATCACCATCGAATGGCCGCCGGCCCAGGAAGGAGGTTCCGAGTGATCACCGTTCCGCGCGGACTCGTGCTCTCCCTGGCCGCAATGTTCTCCGCCTACCACATCGTGCTCGGCTTCTACTCGCTGGGCCAACCGCGCAGCCCGGTGCCGGCGATCCTGGCGCTGCTCGTCTACGGTGTGGCGACCGTGCTCAGCCTCTGGCCGACGAGCCCGATGCGGATGCCGGTGTGGCTGGCGTTCTTCAACGTCGCTGTTTGTGCGATGCTCCCGCTGCTCGTGGGGAGCCAGCTCGACGGCTCCGTCGACAACGGCTACGCCACCTGGAATGTCGCGGCCGTGGGCACCCTGATGACTATTACCGCCACCCGCCGGCGCCCAGGCCTGGCCTGGGTCGGCGCCGCGACGCTGGTCGTGCACACGATTTTCTGGGCTGGCCCGGCGGCCCTGGGCTCCATGGGCGTCATCGGCAGTGTGGTCTGGGTCGCGGTCGCGGTCATCCTGGCGCGGGCGCTGGCCAAGGCAGGCCGCGACGCCCGGCAGTACGCCCTGGCCGAGCAGGAGGCCACCGAGTGGCAGGCCGCCCAGGACGCGCACCTCTACGAGCGCCAGGTGCGGCTCGCCCAGACCATCCGGCTTGCGGCCCCGATGCTGCGCCGGATCATCGACCAGGGCGGGGTGCTGAACGACGAGCAGCGTCAGGAGTCCCGCTACCTGGAGGCGGCTGTGCGGGACGAGATCCGCGGACGGAAGCTGCTCAATGACGCCGTGCGTGACGCGATCATGGCCGCGCGTCGCCGCGGCGCCATCGTCACCCTGCTCGACGAGGGCAGTATCGACGACATCCGCGGCGCGGAGCTGGAATCGGTGCTCAACACTCTGGCGACCGCGATCGACTCCACCCTGGCGGACACGATCATCGCCCGGACCGCCGGCGACGGGTCCGCGACCGCGGTCACCGTGGTGGGTCTCAGCAGCGCAGACGCGAAGCTGAGCGCCCTCGGCCAGGAGTCACCGGAGCCTGAGGTGCACCTGTGGCTGGAGATCCCGCGCAACCCGGTCCTGACGTCCTCCGGCCCGGGCTAGCTGGTCAGCACGCGGAACACCGTGCGCCGAGCGCACACCAATTCGACGGAGATTTTCGTCTGCAACCACTTTTTCGGAGTGTTTGGGGCCGTTTTCCTCAAAATCTCCGTCGAATTCGTTCGAGACGGGGTTACACCCGGGCCACGCCGGGGCCACGCCGGGGCCACGCCGGCAAATGCGAAAGGGACCAACCGTGGTTGATCCCTTTCGACTATCGTGCCAGGGCGACAACCCGAATGTCACCCTGACGCGCCCCCAAAACCCGACTGCTTACCCTAGTCGACGGGCTTTAGTCGTGAACTCTTAAGAGCATCACCGAGCAATGCCAATACTGGTCGAACCGGTTCGGTAAAAAAAGTCGGCATTTAGGGGGACCGGGAGCGCCCGACGGTTGGGAACCGAAGGGTCAGGCCGAGAATCCGCGCCAGCGGCCTGCGCCGGGGGTCAGAGCCACCCGGACACTGCGCTGGCTGCGCTGCCACGCGCTCTGGCCGCGCACCGGCGCCTGGCGCAGGTTGTCGCCCTCCTCGCGCACCAGGCCGTGCAGCACGGCCGACACGGCGGCCGCCTCGGTGGGGGAGACGCCGCGGGTCAGGAAACGCAGCCCGGGCACCGGGGGAACCTCGGGCGACGCAGACTCGGTCTCCTCGGCTGAGCTCGGGGCGCTCGGGGCGCTCGTAACATTCGATGAATCGGTCATAGCACCCGCCTACAGCGGAATGTTCCCGTGCTTCTTGGGCGGCAGACTCGCTCGCTTGGTGCGCAGGGCGCGCAGGGCCTTGGTCACCGCGACGCGGGTCGTGGCCGGCTCGATGATGCCGTCCAGTTCGCCGCGCTCGGCCGCCAGGAACGGACTCGCCACGTTGTAGGTGTACTCGTTGGCCAGCCGGGTGCGCACGGCGGCAACATCCTCCTCGGCTGCTTCGGCCTTCTTGATCTCGGCACGGTACAGGATGTTCACGGCGCCTTGGCCGCCCATCACGGCGATCTCCGCGGTCGGCCAGGCCAGGTTGATGTCCGCGCCGAGCTGCTTGGAGCCCATCACGATGTACGCGCCGCCGTAGGCCTTGCGCAGGATGACGGTGACCAGAGGCACGGTCGCCTCCGCGTAGGCGTAGAGCAGCTTGGCGCCGCGGCGGATGATTCCGGTCCACTCCTGGTCGGTGCCGGGAAGGAAGCCCGGCACGTCGACCAGGGTGAGGATAGGAATCGAGAACGCGTCGCAGAAACGCACAAACCGGGCGGCCTTCTCGCCGGCCGGAATGTTCAGCGTGCCGGCCATGGCGTTGGGCTGGTTGGCGACGATGCCGATCGAGCGTCCCTCGACGCGGGCGAAGCCGACGACGATGTTCGGGGCGAACAACGGCTGCGTCTCGAGGAAGTCGCCGTGGTCGACGATGTGCTCGATCACGGTCTTCACGTCATAGGGCTGGTGCGCGGAATCGGGGATGATCGTGTTCAAGTTCCGGTCGCCATCCGTCGTCTCGAGCTCGATGTCGCTGTCGAAGACGGGCAGGTCGGCCAGGTTATTGTCCGGCAGGAAGCTGAGCAGGGTGCGGGCGTAGTCGAGGGCGTCGGGCTCGTCGCTAGCCAGGTAGTGCGCCACACCGGAGATCGTGTTGTGCGTGAGCGCGCCGCCGAGCTCTTCCATGCCGACGTCTTCGCCCGTGACGGTCTTGATCACGTCGGGGCCGGTGACGAACATCTGGCTGGTCTTGTCGACCATGATCACGAAGTCGGTCAGGGCAGGGGAGTAGACGGCGCCGCCGGCGGCGGGGCCGCAGATGATCGAGATCTGCGGGATGACGCCTGACGCGGCCGTGTTCCGGCGGAAGATCTCGCCGTACTTGCCGAGGGCGACGACGCCCTCCTGGATGCGCGCTCCGCCGGAGTCGAGGATGCCGATGATGGGCACCCCGGTCTTGAGGGCAAGGTCCATCACCTTGATGATCTTCTCGCCGGCAACCTCGCCGAGCGAGCCGCCGAAGATGGTGAAGTCCTGCGAGTAGACGCAGACCTGGCGGCCGTGGATGGTGCCGGTGCCCGTGACGACCGCGTCGCCGTAGGGCCGCTTCTTCTCCATGCCGAATGCGTGCGTGCGGTGCCGCACGAACTCGTCGATCTCGACGAAGGAGCCCTGGTCGAGCAGCAGGTCGATGCGTTCCCGCGCGGTCATCTTGCCTTTGGCGTGCTGTTTCTCGATCGCGGCCTCGCCGCTGGCGGTCACGGCTTCGTGATAGCGCAGCTTGAGGTCGGCGAGCTTTCCAGCCGTCGTGTACAGGTCGGGGCCCGCAAGGGGCGAGTTCTCAGTCACGCGGTTCACTCTACCGGCCAGCCCCTGCTCCCGATCGTTGACGATTGTCTACAAAAACCGGCCGGTTTGCTGGTCGGGTGCGTCTGCCTTCCTGTGGCCAACTCCTGAGGATTGGCGGATTCGGGCGTGAATTGTGCCATTTGCGCTCGTATTCGCCAGAATTACAGGAGTTAGCCACAGGGAGAGAGAATCAGATGGAGTTTCCGCTCAGCCGCGAGGTCGTGCCGCGTTTCGAGTACCTGCCCGAGACCGGGTCGACGAACGACGTGCTCGTCGCCCACACTGCGGGCGAGGATGCCGCAGCCTGGCCCGACCTGTCGACGGTCGTCACCGACAACCAGACTCGCGGTCGCGGCCGACTGGGTCGCACCTGGCTCGCCCCCACCGGAAAGTCGCTCGCCATCTCGGTGCTGCTCCGCCCGAGAGCCTCGGCCGCCCCGCTCCCGATCGACCACTTCGGCTGGTTCCCCCTGCTCGCCGGAGCCGCGATGACCCGGGCCGTGCGCGCGGTCGTCGAGGCGAGCCTGGCAGCCCGGGTGGACGAACCCGGCGAGGAGGCGCCCCGGCACGAGGTCACCCTGAAATGGCCCAACGACGTGCTGATCGACGGTTACAAGGTGTCGGGCATCCTCTCGGAGCTGCTGCCCGGCGCGCAGGGGCTGGTTATCGGCGCCGGCCTGAACGTGTCCCTCGACGAGCACGACCTGCCCACGCTCACCTCGACGTCGCTGCTGCTGGTGACCGGTTCGGCCCCCGATCCGGATGCCGTGCTCGCCCGCTACCTCACCGAACTGCGGCAGCTCACCCGGGCCTTCCTCGACGCGGAGGGCGACCCGGTCCAAAGCGGGCTGTTGCGCGCGGTGACCGAAGCGTGCGGCACGCTCGGCGGGGTCGTGCGGGTGGAACTGCCCGGTGGCACCGACCTGGTCGGCACCGCTGTTGCGCTCGACCGGAGCGGCCGGCTCATCGTCGAAGACCAGGCGAGCGGCGAATTGCAGGCTGTCGCCGCCGGGGATGTCACCCACCTGCGGTATTAATAGATTATGACAAAGACAGCGGGCTTCGCGGCGGCGGAGGTGCTTCCCCCGGCCGAGTCGGTCGTGGCCGGGCTCCGGCCGCACGCCCGAATCCTGTTCTGGCCCACCCTGGCGCTGCTGGCCATTTCCGCGGCCACCGGGTACTTCTACGGTTCCCTGCCGGAGCCGTGGCAGAATATCGCGCTGCTGGCTGCCGCGGCCACCCTCGTGCTGCTGCTCTGGCTACTGCCGCTGATGTCGTGGCTGAACAACCGCTACACGATCACCACCCGGCGCATCATCTTCCGGCACGGATTCTTCGTGCGCACCCGCCAGGAATTGCTGCACAGCCGCGGCTACGACGTGACGGTGCGCCAGAACTGGCTGCAGTCTCTGGCCCACTCGGGTGACGTTCTGATCAGCGCCGGGCTGGAGCATCCGCTCGTCTTGAAAGACGTGCCCAACGCCACCCTGGTGCAACAGGTGTTGCACGACCTGATGGAGTCCTCGCATACCTTGATGGGCTTGCGCCGCCAGGAACAGTCAGCACTCGCCGACGAGACCGCGCGCTGGGGCTCCCGCTAGGCAGCCAGCGCCCGCTCCGAGTCGGCCGTCCCCGCGCGCCGCGGGGAGAACACCCAGTGCCGGTAGAGCACGAAACGGAAGGCCGAGCCCAGCCCCAGCCCGATCACGTTCGACGAGATGTTGTCGGCGAGCAGGCTGGTGTAGCCGAGCCCGTAGCGGCTGACCCAGAGGCAGGCGAGGCCGATGGCCATGCCGACGAGACTGACCGCGAAGAACTCGGCCGCCTCGCGCAGCGTGCGCGACTGGCGGTTGGCCCCGAAGGTCCAGAAGCGGTTGCCGATCCAGTTCACAATGATGGCCAGCGTGGTCGACACGACCTTCGCATAGATCGGTCCGGACTCCACCACGGCGGGGTCGAAAACCGTGGTGCGCAGCAGGTTGAAGACCGTGAAGTCCACGACGAAACCGACGAGGCCGACAGCCCCGAACTTGCCGAGTTGGTGGACGAAGGCCAGAAGCCGTGCTGACCGGCGCTGTGTACGCGGCATGCATCCCTCCGGATGATGGGCAAAGATAGAGGTCGAGAACCCGAGTCTACGGCGAGGTCCAGCCTGCAGCCTGAGAGAACCCGTACCGGCAATGACCGGTACCAAGGAATTGGTGGAGCGATGAACACGACTGTGGGCGTTATCGGCGGCGGCCAGTTGGCCAGGATGATGATTCCGGCGGCCGTCAACCTGGGCATCCGGATCCGGGTGCTGGCCGAGAACGAGGGTATGTCGGCCGACCTGGCCGCGGTGCAGGTGGGCGACTACCGCGACCGAGACGTGGTGCTGGCCTTCGCCGACACCGTCGACGTCGTCACGTTCGACCACGAGCACGTGCCGCAGGGGATCCTGCGCGAGCTCGTGGCCAGGGGCGTGGCCGTGCACCCGGGCCCCGACGCGCTGCTCTTCGCCCAGGACAAGCTGTTGATGCGTCAGCGCCTGAGCGAGCTGGGTCTGCCCGTGCCCGACTGGGCGCGGGTCGAGAACGCCGCCGAGTTGGGCGTGTTCCTGGCCGCCCACAACAGTCGCGGGGTCGTCAAGACGGCCCGCGGCGGCTACGACGGCAAGGGCGTTCGGCTGGTCACCCACGAGCACGAGGCCGACGACTGGTTCGCCGCGCTCGCCGAAGACGGCAACGACGGCGCCCTCCTGGTGGAGGAGCTGGTCGAGTTCCGTCGCGAGCTCGCCCAGTTGGTCGCGCGACGCCCGTCCGGCCAGATCGCGCTCTGGCCCGTGGTGGAGACAGTACAGCAGGGCGGCGTCTGCGCCGAGGTCATCGCCCCCGCGCCCCAGTCCGAGGGCAGGCTGGCCCGGGCCGCCGCTGACATCGCCGTGCGCATCGCCGAGGGCATCGGCGCCACCGGCATGCTGGCCGTCGAACTGTTCGAGACGACGGATGAGCGCATCCTGGTCAACGAGTTGGCGATGCGCCCACACAACAGCGGCCACTGGTCGATCGAGGGGTCGACGACGAGCCAGTTCGAGCAGCACCTGCGCGCCGTGCTCGACCTTCCCCTCGGGGCGACCGACGTCAGGGACCCGTGGACGGTCATGGTCAACATCCTCGGCGGGCCGGCGTCGGAGCCCCTGTCCGCGCGCTACCCGGCCGCGTTCGAGGCCTACCCGGCCGCCAAGGTGCACACCTACGGCAAGGACCCCCGGCCGGGGCGCAAGGTCGGCCACGTGACCGTCGGTGGGGACGATTTGGACCTCGTCGCGTACCAGGCGCGGGCCGCAGCGGCAGTTTTTCAGGACTGACCAAATAGGATCGACTGCGTGACAGACAACCCTGAGCTCGAGACCGCCCCGCGCGAGACCGCCCTGGTGCCGCTGGTCGGCGTCGTGATGGGCTCCGATTCCGACTGGCCGGTGATGAGCGACGCGGCGCAACTCCTGCGCGACTTCGACGTTCCCTTCGAGGTGCAGGTCGTTTCCGCGCACCGCACCCCGGAGAAGATGATCGCCTACGGCCAGAGCGCCCATGCGCGCGGCATCCGGGTGATCATCGCCGGCGCCGGCGGCGCCGCCCACCTGCCCGGCATGCTCGCGGCCGTGACCACCCTGCCGGTGGTGGGCGTGCCCGTTCCGCTGGGTCGGCTCGACGGCCTGGACTCGCTCCTGTCGATCGTGCAGATGCCGGCCGGGGTGCCCGTGGCCACCGTCTCCATCGGCGGAGCACGCAACGCCGGCCTGATCGCCGTCAAGGTCCTCGCCATCGCCGACGACTCCCTGCGGGTCAAGCTGCTCGCCTATCGGGAGATGCTCGCCGCACAAGTCGAGCAGAAGAACCTGGACCTCCAAGCAAAACTATGATCAGTGCACGCACGCCGATCCGGCATCCGGATCTCGGGTCCGCCCCGATCATGACCAAACGGGCCTGGTGGCTCGTCGTGCTCAACTTCGTGCTGCCCGGCTCCGCGCAGGTGCTGGCCGGCAACCGTCGGCTCGGCCGGTTCGGCCTCGGCATGACGCTCACGCTGCTCGCCCTCGCGGTGGTCGTGGGGGTCGTCTACACTCTCTGGCCTGCCGTCGCTCTGACCGTGTTCACCAACTCGATCGGCTTGTGGGCGGCCGCCCTGCTGCTGGCCTTCTCCGGTGTGGTCTGGCTGATCCTGTCCCTGGACACCCTGCGCCTCGTGCGGCTCGTGCGTGCCACCCCCAAGGCCCGCCCGATCATCGCCGGGCTCGCGACGGTGCTGATGGTGGGCGTGGTCGGCACGGCCGGGTACGGCGCGTACGTGGCCACGACGGCCAGCGGGTTCCTCTCCTCGGTCTTCGTGGCAGGCCCGACGGAGCCGCCCTCCGACGGCCGCTACAACATCCTGCTGCTCGGCGGCGACGCCGGCCCCGACCGTGAGGGTCTACGCCCCGACAGCATCTCCGTGGTCAGCATCGATGCGGAGACCGGCCAGGCCAGCATGATCGGCTTGCCGCGCAACCTGGAGGACGTGCCGTTCTCTGCGGGGCCACTCGCCGACCTGTACCCGGAAGGGTACGGATCGATCGACGGCTGTGAGGTCTCCGCGTGCATGCTGAACTCGATCTACACCGAGGTGGAGGTGAAGAGCCCGGAGATGTACCCGGATGCTGTCGGCAGCGGCAGCGAACCGGGCATCGAAGGCATGCGCGACGCGGCCCAGGGCGTGACCGGGCTGACGATCCAGTACTACGCATTGATCGACATGCAGGGATTCTCCGACCTCGTCGACGCGCTCGGCGGAGTCGACATCAACGTCGACCACCGTGTCCCCGTGCATACCGACGAGACCTTCACCGAGGTTGCCTTCTGGTTCGAGCCCGGCAGGCAGCACATGGACGGGTACCACGCCCTCTGGTACGCACGCTCACGCCATGACACGAGCGACTACGACCGGATGGTGCGGCAGCGGCAGGTGCAGGAGGCGATCCTGCAGCAGGCGAGCCCCGCCAACGTGCTGACGAAGTTCCAGGCGGTTGCATCGGCCGGCAGCCAGGTCGTGAAGACCGACATCCCTCAGGGCATGCTCGGCTATTTCACGCACCTGGCGTCGAAGACGAAGGCGCTGCCGATCCAGTCCGTCGAGTTGGTGCCGGAAAACGACGTCGACCCGGAGGATCCCGATTACGACGTCATCCGCAGCCTGATCGAAGCCGCCCTGGTTCCGCCGCCCACGGCGGAACCGGCCCCGTAGGGCCGGTTGGGTCCGGGGTCGGTCGAACGGCCCCGGATTCGGTGGTGCTGTTACAGGTCCGCGTGCAGCAGCCAGATGCGCTCGGCGGAATCGCGCCAGGTGAAGGCCTGGGCTCGATCGCTACCGAAGATGCGCAGCCGGTTTGCGAGAGTGGTGTCGCTCAGCACCTGGGTGACGGCCGCAGCCAGTCGCTCGGGGTACCCGGATGCATCCTCACGCTCGACGACCAGCCCCGCGTCGCCGGCGGCCTCGACCAGGGCCGGGGCGTCCGAATGCACGACCGGGGTGCCCAGGTAAAACGCCTGGATCATCGGCCCGGCGAAGCCTTCTTCCCGGCTGGGGTAGACGAACACGGCCGCCCGGGAGATGACCACGGCCAACTCTTCGTCGGTCAGCCCGTTCAGGGCGCGCACCCGGCCCCACGGGAGGCCGGCCTCGTCGGCGACGGATGCCACGTCGAGCTCACCCCAGGCGGCCGGTCCCAGAACGATCAGCGGGAGATCCGGCGCTCCCGGCAGGCCCAGGGCGGTGATCAGCGCCGTGATGGCCTTCCGCGGCTCGAGCGTGCCGACGGTGACGATGTACTCGTTCGGCAACGCCAGGCGTTCCGCGATGATCTCCGTCGCGGAGGAGTTCGACGGAAGGCGGAGGCCGCTGCCGATTCCGCCGCCGATCACCCGCACGCGGTCGCCGAGGTCGACGATGTTCGCGAGCTGGTGGGCCACGGCGTGGCTGGGGACTACGATCGCATCCGCGTGTTTGCGGGCGCGTTTGACCATGACCTTCGTCCAGGCGACGGTCGCCGGAGTGAGCGCCTCCGGATGCGTCCAGGCCAGCACGTCGTGAATGGTGACGGTCACCTGGGTGCCGTCGTTGACGATGCTGTGCTTGCGCAGGGGCGCCAGCAGGGAGGGGGCATGGATCATGCCCGACCCGGAACTGTTGGCGATGCCCAGTTGCCAGGCCGCCGTGAGCTCGCGCCGCGGCAACGTGGTCTTGTGCAGACTGGCCAGACCCGGCAGGGACGTTTCGACCCTGGCGTAGTGCTCGGCCGACGACGACGACACGATTCCTTCGACGTCGCAACCGGCCGGCGCCGCCGCGATCAGGGCCCGGGTCAGCTCTTCGGTGTAACGCCCGATGCCACCCGGGACCGGTGCAATCATCTGGTCCAGGACGACTCTCAGTGTGGTCATTGGTCCGCGAAGATCCCCTGCTCGGCCGCCGCAGCCAGAGCCTCGCGCCAGTCGCGAATGGGGGACAGCCCGGCGGCAGCCCAGGCATCGTGGCCGAGCACCGAATACGAGGGCCGGGGGGCCGGGCGCACGAACTGCGAACTGTCGGTCGGGGTGACCCGTTCAGGGTCAAGGCCGGCTGTGGCGAAGACGGCCCGGGCGAAGCCGAACCAGCTCGTCACGCCGGAGCTGGTGCCGTGGTAGATGCCGGCGGGGGCGTCGGAATCGAGCAGGGCGACGATCTGCGCGGCCAGGTCGGCGGTCCAGGTCGGCTGACCGACCTGGTCGTCGACGACGCTGAGGGTGTCGCGGGCTGCAGCCAGCTTCAGCATGGTCTTGGGGAAGTTCGGGCCGTGTTGGCCGTAGAGCCAGGCCGTGCGCACGATGTAGCTGCCCGCCGGGTGTTCCTGCAGTACGAACGCCTCACCGGCGGCCTTGGTGCGGCCGTAGGCGGAGATCGGGTCGATCTCGGTGTCCTCCGCGTAGGGTGCGGTGGCGCTGCCGTCGAACACGTAGTCGGTGGAGATCTGCACGAGCTTCGCCCCGGTGGCGGATGCGGCCAGCGCCAGGTTGTGGGGGCCGGTCGCGTTGATCGCGTACGCGGCATCCTCATTCGTCTCGGCGTCGTCCACCTGCGTGTATGCGGCGGCGTTGATGATGACGTCGTAGCCGACGACCTGAGCCAGAACAGCGGCCCGGTCGGTGATGTCCAGCTCGGTGCGGTCGAACGCTGTGACGTCGCGGCCGGCGAGCGCGGCCTGCAGGTCGCGTCCGAGCATCCCGGCCGCGCCGGTGATCAGATAGCGGGTCATCAGCTCAATGCCGCACGGGCCTTGAGCGGCTCCCACCAGGTGCGGTTGTCGCGGTACCACTGCACGACGTCCGCGAGCCCCTGCTCGAACGGAACCAGGGGCGCGTAGCCGAGTTCGGCCTGGATCTTCGAGATATCCACGGAGTAGCGCAGGTCGTGGCCGAGGCGGTCGGCGACGCGGTCGACGTAGGACCAGTCCTTGCCGGTGGAGTCGAGCAGCATCTGCGTGAGCTCCTTGTTGGTCAGCTCGGTGCCGCCGCCGATGTTGTAGATCTCACCGGCGCGGCCGCCGACGAGCACCATCGCGATGGCGCGGGTGTGGTCGTCCACGTGCAGCCAGTCACGGATGTTGTTTCCCTCGCCATAGAGGGGAACGTGCAAGCCGTCGATCAGGTTGGTGACGAACAGCGGGATGAGCTTCTCCGGGAAGTGGTACGGCCCGTAGTTGTTCGAGCAGCGCGTGATCGAGATATTCAGACCGTGCGTGCGGTGGTAGCTGCGCGCGAGCAGGTCGCTGCCGGCCTTCGACGCGGAGTAGGGGGAGTTCGGCTCCAGCGCGCGCTCCTCGTTCCACGATCCCTCGGCGATGGAGCCGTAGACCTCGTCGGTGGAGACGTGCACGAACCGGGCCAGGTCGTGGCGGAGCGCCGCGTCGAGCAGCTGCTGCGTGCCGAGCACATTCGTCTCGACGAAGATCGACGCGTCGCGCACCGAGCGGTCCACGTGGGACTCGGCGGCGAAGTGCACCACGGCGTCGAGAGAAGGGAAGAGCTCGTCGAGCAGTGCGGCGTCACGGATGTCGCCGTGCACGAACGAGTAACGCGGATACCCGGCGACGGGGGCCAGGTTCTCGAGGTTGCCCGAGTAGGTGAGGGCGTCGAGCACGACGACCTCGGCTCCTTCGAGGCCCGGGTAGGCGTCTTCGAGGGTGCGCCGAACAAAGTTCGAGCCGATGAAACCGGCTCCGCCGGTGACGAGGATCTTCATATGGAGGTAACCGTTCCGTTTGATGAAAGTGCCCCCGCGATTCTACCGGAACGCGCTTGGTAGGCTTACTCGGTGAAGATTCGCGAACTCTCCATCCCCGATTCCTATGAAATCACTCCGAAGCAGTTCGGAGACAACCGGGGAGTTTTCCTCGAGTGGTACCGCTTCGACCGTCTCGAGGAGACGATCGGGCACCGCCTCGACATCGCCCAGGCCAACACGTCGGTGTCCAAGCGCGGTTCCGTGCGCGGCATCCATTTCGCCGACATCCCACCGAGCCAGGCGAAGTATGTCACGGCGACGCACGGCGCGGTGCTCGACTTCGTCATCGACATCCGCGTGGGGTCCCCGACGTTCGGCCAGTGGGACAGTGTTCTGCTCGACGACACCGACCGTCGCGCGATCTACATCGCCGAGGGCCTCGGCCACTGCTTCGTGGCACTCACCGACGATGCCACGGTCAGCTACCTCGTGACCGCGCCCTTCAATCCGGGACGCGAACACGGCATCAACCCGCTCGACTCCGACATCGGCCTGGTCTTCCCGCCCGAAGCCGGCGAACTGCTCCTGTCTCCGAAGGACACGGATGCCCCGAGCCTGACCGAAGCCGCCGCCAGCGGCCTGCTGCCAACCTGGGCCGGCGCCCGGGCGTTCTACACCTCTCTGAACGAAGGAAAGTAACAATGCGTGGAATCATCCTCGCCGGCGGTTCCGGCACCCGGCTGTGGCCCATCACCAAGGCCATCTCCAAGCAGCTGATGCCCATTTACGACAAGCCGATGATCTACTACCCCCTGTCGACGCTGATGATGGCGGACATCAACGAGATCCTGATCATCACCACGCCCGAGTACAACGACCAGTTCCGGGCGCTGCTCGGCGACGGGTCTCATCTCGGCCTGAGGATCGAGTACGCCTCGCAGCCGTCGCCGGATGGGCTCGCTCAGGCGTTCATCATCGGCGAGGAATTCATCGGGGACCAGAGTGTCGCTCTCGTGCTCGGCGACAACATCTTCCATGGCGCCGGGCTGGGTTCGGCCCTGCGCGGCAACGCCGATCTGGTGGGCGCACGGATCTTCGCCTACCACGTGAGCAACCCCACCGCCTATGGCGTGGTGGAGTTCGACGACAGCATGACAGCACTCTCGATCGAGGAGAAGCCGACGAAGCCCAAGAGCAACTACGCGGTGCCCGGCCTCTACTTCTACGACAATTCGGTCGTCGAGATCGCAAAGACCATCGAGCCCAGCGCGCGCGGCGAACTCGAGATCAGCACCGTCAACGAGCGCTACCTCGCCCAGGGCAACCTGCACGTTCAGGTTCTCGACCGGGGCACGGCGTGGCTGGACACCGGCACGTTCGAGTCGATGATGCAGGCGTCCGAGTACGTGCGCGTGATCGAAGACCGCCAGGGATTCAAGGTCGGCTGCATCGAGGAGATCGCCTGGCGAGCCGGCTGGATCTCGAATTCCGAACTCGAGACGCTGGCGGAGCCGCTCCAGAAGAGCGGATACGGGCGTTATCTGACCGGGCTCATCGCCACGAACGACTGATCAGCCGAGCCGGCCGGTGCGGGCCAAGACGCGGGCCCGCACCGCCAGGCCGAGCTTCAGCGCCCAGCGCACGGGAGCCAGGTAGGGAGCCGAGTACTTCTTCTCGAGGTAGCGGTACGCGCTGTCATGGTGGGCGCGCACCATCTTGCCTGACTCGGTGCTGGTCGAGTGCGCACCGGTGTGCACGACCGACGCTTCGGGCGTGTAGATGTTCTTCCACCCCGCCTTTCCCAGCCGGTAGCCCAGATCGACGTCTTCGAAGTACATGAAGAAACCCTCGTCGAAACCATTCAGCTCCTCGAACGCGGTGCGACGAACGAGGAGGCAGGAACCGGACAGCCAGCCGACGGCTCGCCGCACGTCGGAACCCTGTCGCTCGGCCCGGTAGGAGCGGCTCCACGGGTTGGCGGGCCAAATGCGGGCGAAGAGCGCATGACCCACGCCGGTTCGGAGCGAGGGAAGCTCTCGCCCGGACGGGTACGTGGTGCCGTCGGAGTTGAGGACTCTCGGTCCGACCGAGCCTACGAGAGGATCAGCCGCCAGCTCAGCGAGCAGTGCACTGGTCGCGCCATGGCTGAGTTCGACATCCGGATTCGAGATCAGGATCGACGTGACGTGGGGTGGCAGGGACGAGATTGCCGCATTGATGGCACCGCCATAGCCCCGGTTCTCGCCCAGGGCCAGCAGGCGCGCGCCCTGTAGCCGGACGATGTGCGTTGTAGCCTCGAGGTCTGATGAGTGGTTGTCGGCCACGATCACGGTGAGTTGAAGGTCCTCGCTGGTCCGCACCGAGTCGAGGAATTTCGGCAGGTGGGAGCTCGAATTGTAGGTGACTGTGACCACTACCGTGGACTGGAGGAGAGGGCTGGACATCAGGGTCAAGCATACTCAGTGCCCGTGTTGCCCCGGGCCGTCGCGGGACTGGGCCGGGATCACCTGCCCCGAGCCGGTTGATAGACTCATCCTGATATGCCTACATCTACTGACACCGATCCGATGCCGACCCACAAGGGGATCTCTTGACCGTGTTCCGCAGGAGCCTTCGTATTATCCGCGAACAGGGTCTCCGAGTTTATGTTGGCAAGGCGCTGCACATCGCCCTTCGACCCGTGCGTGTTCTGCGCGCGGAGGGCCCGCGCGTCTTCATCGTGCGCAGCCTGACCAAGGCCAGCACGAAGATCGCGCGCCATGAGACCGTCATGCTCGTCGCGAACGAGGATGCGGCGGAGCTGGACTGGACCCAGTCCCCGCATTGGCGCGTCTCGCCGACCGTAGTCGAAGAGGGCCCTGTGGACATCGCCTGGATCATGTCGCCTCCCGGGCTCGAGAGCGGGGGGCACCAAAACCTGTTCCGGTTCATCGACATCGCCGAGAAAGCCGGGCACCGCTGTTCGATCTATCTCTACACGACGAGTGCCGCCGCCGTGAGCATCCCCGACATCCGCGCGATGTTGAAGTCTGCCGGGGCATACCCGGAAGTAGCGGCCCGCATCACGATGTACGACCGCGAGCAGGGCGTCGACGCGAGTACCCAAGCCCTCGTCGCCACCGGGTGGGAGACCGCCTATCCAACCTACCTTGACAAGTCCGATGCTCGCCGGTTCTATTTCGTGCAGGACTACGAGGCCAGCTTCTACCCGCTCGGCACCGAATCCCTGCTAGCTGGCAACACTTACAAATTCGGCTTTCACGGCATCACCGCCGGCGGGTGGCTGGCCCACAAGCTCGCCACCGAATATGGCATGACCACGGACCACTTCGATTTCGCGGTGGACAAGACCCACTACAGCGTCACGAATGTGGGACGGCGCACTGAGGTCTTCTTCTATGCCCGGCCGGTCACACCACGCCGCGCCTTCGAATTCGGGCTGCTCGCCCTGACGGAGTTCGCCCGGCTCAAGCCCGAGGTACGCATCAACCTGGCCGGTTGGGACGTCTCGAACTGGAACATCCCGTTCGAGTACACGAACCTCTCGAGCCTCGACATCTCCGAACTCAACGCCGTGTATAACCGCTGCGCCGCGGGTCTGGTGATGTCGCTGTCCAATATGTCCCTGCTTCCGCTGGAACTGTTGTCAAGCGGTGTCACTCCCGTGGTCAACGACGGGCCGAACAACCGGATGGTCTCGGACAACCCCTTCATCGAGTACGTGCCTGCCTCGCCGCTGGCCATCGCGCGCAAGATGGCCGAGGTGTTCGACCACCCCGATGCGGTCGCACGATCGATCGCGATGTCGGAGTCGGTCGCCCAGGTCAACTGGTCGGATTCCGGCGTGCAATTCCTCGCGGCGTTCGAAGGGGCCATGCGTGGCTAAGACAGTCGTCATCGGCGCCAACGGCTTCATCGGGTCCCACCTGGTCGATTCTCTCGCCGCCGGCGGGCACTCCGTCACCGCCTTCGACCGGTTTAGCTCGCAGCAGCCGACCTTCACCGCCCCGGGAGTTCGGGTCCTGCAGGGTGAGTTCCTCAGCCGCTCGGATCTCGAGGGGGCCGTCGACGGCCAGGACTACGTCTTCCACTTTCTCTCGACCACGAGCCCGGCGACCGCGGAGAGCGATCCGACCCTGGACATCCGCACCAACGTCGCCCAGACCGTTGAACTCCTCGAATCGGCCGCGACCGCGGGGATCAAGCGGTTCTACTTCGCCTCGACCGGCGGTGCCATCTACGGTCCGCAGGGCAAGGCCGAGTATTCCGAGATGGACCGGGCGCTGCCGATTTCCCCGTATGGGATCGGCAAGCTGTCGATTGAGCACTACCTGCACTACTTCAAGGCCACGCACGGCCTCGAGTCCACCGCGTTGCGTATTTCGAACCCCTACGGCACGCGCCAGAAGCCCAACAAGAAGCAGGGTCTGATCCCGATCGCCCTGCGCCAGATCTCCTTGGGCAGGCCGGTGATCCGGCTCGGTAACGGGTTGATGGTGCGCGACTACGTCTATGTGGAGGACCTGGTTCGGATGGTGACGCCGATGGTGGGCGTGGACACCGAATTCGACCTGTACAACCTGGGCAGCGGCATCGGCTACTCGGTGACCGACATCATCAACTCCCTGCACCGGGTCACCGGAATCGACTTCGCTGTCGAGGAACGACCGGCCCCGCCCACGTTCGTCGACCGGGTCGTGCTGGACACTGAGCGCTACCGGGCGGAGTTCGGAACCGCAGACATGACCGAGCTTGACGAGGGCGTCAGGCTGACCTACGAAGAGATCCGAGACCACCCGAATGACTGATCCAACCGCCGCGACCCCGACCCGTGCAACGGTCGCGATCCTCACCTACAACGGTGAGGACTACCTCGAACGCATCCTGACCGAAGTACTGGGTCAGGAGCTGGACGGTGCCGTCGAGGTGCTCGTGATCGATTCTGGGTCGACGGATTCGACCCTGGACATCGTGCGCCGATTCCCTTCGGTGCGCCTGCACGAGATCCCGAATTCGGAGTTCGGCCACGGCAAGACCCGCAACCTGGCCGCACAGCTGGCGACCGGCGAGTTCGTGGCCTACCTGACCCACGACGCCATCCCGGCCTCGCGTCAGTGGCTGCGCGAACTGTTGGAACCGTTCCGGCTCGACGAGCGTATCGTCGCCGTGATGGGCAAGCAGCTTCCGCGCGCCGACTGCTTCCCTCTGCTCAAGTATGAGATCCAGGGCGTATTCGCGGGCTTCGGGCCGGACTTCGGCACCTCTGTGTTCTACAAGGACGCGTTCGTGCAGAGTGAGGGCGTGCTGAACGCCATCAGTTTCTACTCGGACGTCAATTCGGCCGCGCGGCGCGACTTCCTGCTCAACACCATCCCCTACCGCGATGTTCGCTACGCGGAGGACCAGCTTTTCGGCAAGGACCTGATCGAGGCCGGCTATCGCAAAGCGTATGCCGGTCGCGCAGCAGTCGAGCACTCCAACGACCTCACTCTGTCCGAGTACGGCAAGCGGATCTTCGACGAGACCATCGGCCTACGACAGATCGGTTTCCCGATTCCGCCCATGACGGGTCGGACGCAACTTCGCCTCACCACTCGGGGAGTCGTCGGCGACACGCTGCGCATCCTCAGAGATCGTGACTTCAGCTGGAAGCGACGGCTCTTCTGGCTCGCCATGAACCCGCGCTACCAGGTGCGGAAGTGGACGAGTTACCGAGCGTCGACGCTGACGGATCTCACCGACCAGGCTGCCCTGGACTCGGGATCGCTGGAGAAGTCGCGGAAAATCTGAGTGACTCTCGTCTGTCCCGACTCCACGACTTTCAAGGATCTGAAATGCAGCTAAAAGGGTCGAAGTTCCTAATCACTCAGGCGCACCTGCTGCGCTACATGGGCGCCGAGATCGTCACCCTGGAGCTGGCGGAGTATCTTGCCGGGCAAGGTGTGGAGGTCGTCATCGCGACCCACTCCTTCGGCTATCCCATCCGCCAGGAGTTCGACCGGATTGAGGGTGTCACGGTGTTTGAGTTGTGGGAGGACGCCCTCGCTGCGAACCTTCAGGAGCGGCTTCCTGACCTCGCTTGGATTCAGCACTCCATTATTCCAGTGGTCGTACTGGAACACGCCGACGAGATCCTGTTCGTGTTCCACCACATGTCATCGATTCTCCCGGCTGAGTTCACGATGGCTGCGGTCTTGGAATCGGCATTGGCCACCGCCGTTCTGTTCGAGTCACCGCGATCGCTTGAAATCCATCGAGCGACGGGGGTCTACGAGGATGTGGACCCAGATCGTCTCCAAGTCATGGGGAACGCTGCACCAGCCCGATTCGGCGACGTTTCACCGGCCCCGAACAACGAGCGTCGAATCACGGTGGTCTCCAATCACATCCCGCCCGAACTCGTCGCCGCGTTTGAGGGGATCCGGGAACGGTTCGACCTGGTCGTCATCGGCTCCCAATCCGAGCTGGGCGCCACGCCGCGTCGGGTGACGCCCGATACCCTGGCCGACACCGACGCGATGATCTCCATCGGCAAGACGGTGCAGTACTCGATCGTCGCCGGCGTCCCCGTGTACTGCTACGACCATTTCGGAGGCCCTGGCTGGATCACCCGGGCGAACATCGAGGACGCCCGCTGGGAGAACTTTTCCGGCAGGCGAGCGGGCACAAAGACGGCTGCGGAAATCGTCGTAGAGATCTCCGAAGGATTCGACGACGCGGTCGCGGAGGCGGCCCTGGTGCGTCGCGACTGGACTCGCGTGTATCTCCTACCGGAACGGCTCGAGGACCTGCTCGAGTTCGTCTCGGAACGGCGCAGGCCGGTCAGTAAGCTCACCCCTCAGCAGATTCAGGGACACGAGAACGTTCAGGCCGCTTTCGGCTCCTACGTGCGTGAGTGGATCCGGATGGAGGCACTCTCCAACGAGCTCAAGGCGGCCGCGATCGAGCTCGAGGCAGCCACAATCAAGCTCGAGGCAGAGCTACTCGAGCAGGAAGACGCGCTCACCACGATGAGGCAGGAACAGGCCGAGCTCTACTCGAGCCAGCTCTTCCGCACCCTGAGCCGAATCCGGCACAGCTGGGTGAACCGGACCTTCCGGAAGCTGCGTTCGATGCTGGGCGGTCTCTAGGTGAGGCCGGCGGCCCGGGCGGCCTCTAGCCGCTGCACGCTGGATTCGACATCCAGACGGATCGCGCCACGCCCGATGCCGTAGTCGGCGACCTCGAACGTGGCGGCAGGGTTCACGACCAGGATCGTTTCGCCGGCCTCATAGGCCAGGCCAACGCTGACGGAGTACGAACCCCCACCCAGATTGTGATTCTTGAACGTCACGTTCAACTTATAGGTGCCGCGTTCCAGCGGGAGTTTCTCACCGAGTTCACGGGTTGTCATCCGATAGACCACATTGCCGACCGCGGTCTCGAGGGCAACGCCGATCAGCCAGGGGTCGATGGTTTCGAGAACCTCGTACTGCACGCTCACGTGGATGTCGGAGCCCGGAGCAATGACGCTGGCTGCGTCCAGCCGCGATGCGGTCACGCTGACCTGGGGGACCGCGACGACGTGGTGCTCTGGCCTGCCTTCGGCCTCGAGTTTCTCCTCATGCCGGACCTGCTCGTCGGAGAAACTGCCTCGGAGCACCCGCAGCGCCTGTGCCGGGTCGCCGTCGTGGAGCATCTCACCGTGTTCGAGTACGACGACTCTGTCGCAGAGTGCACCGACCTGTTCGGCGGAGTGGCTGACCAGGACGATCGTTCGGCCTTCGGCTTGGAACTGCGCGATCTTGGCCATGCACTTGCGCTGGAACGGTTCGTCTCCCACGGCAAGAACTTCGTCGACGAGGAGCAGGTCGGGGTCGACGTGCACGGCCACGGCGAACGCCAGTCTGACGTACATGCCCGAACTATAGAACTTAACCTGGGTGTCAATGAAGTCCTCGATGCCGGAGAAGTCCACAATCTCATCGAAGTACCTGTCAGTTTCGCTGCGGCTGAGTCCGAGGATGGCGGAGTTAAGGTACACGTTCTCCCGGCCGGTGAGATCCGGGTGGAACCCCGCACCCAGCTCGAGGAGAGCAGCCATCCGCCCGCGCCGGCTGACATTGCCAGTCGTGGGCTGGATGATCCCGCCGACGACCTTCAGCAGCGTGCTCTTGCCCGATCCGTTGTGACCGACGAGTCCCACGGTTGTGCCCATGGTGATATCGAGGGATATGTCCTTGAGGGCCCAAAAATCGTCTTGGTGCTTACGCGCCCGGGAAAAGTTGAGGATGCGTTCCTTGATGGACTTGTCTTTGTGCATGACGAATCTTTTGGAGACATCTTCCACGTGAATGATTGTCGGCGTGGTCATCGGGTTACAGCTCCTGTGCGAAATTGCCTTGAATGCGCGAGAAGATGCGCTGGCCGATCCAGAGGATCACGATACTGATGCCCAGGGCGATCCACAGCCGGATGGCCAGGTCGTCCGGCCAGTTCTGCGAGGTGGATTCGGTGGTGCCGGCCACCCAGAATGCACGCTGCATCCCGAGCACGGCGACGGTAATCGGATTGGCTAGGTACATCTGTTCGAGCCAGTTTCCCTGGAGCTTGTCGTGCACGAACGAGAATGAGTAAACGATCGGCGAAGCCCAGAAGAGAACCATGATCGCCACCTCGACAAGGTGCTGCACGTCACGCAAGTAGACGTTCAAACCGGCGAGGAGTATCCCCAACCCGGTGGCGAAGGAGATGAGGACAGCGAGCGAGAGTGGGGCGTACAACAGATTGAAGTCAAGAGGAATCTGGCCGGCCACTATCGTGGCCAGAATGAGGATGATGAGTTGCACGCCAAAATTGAAGAGGGCACCGCCGACGCTTGCCAGCGGGAAGATCTCACGTGGCAAATAGATCTTCTTGATCAAGCCGGAGTTGTTGGTGATGGAGGTCGTTCCGCCTTGGACGATCTCGACGAATAGCCCCCATGTGGTGAGCCCGACGAAGACGAAGATCGCGAAGCTCGGAATGCTGCGTGCTACGCCCAGGATTTGGCCGATAGCGAAGTAGTAGATGAGCAGCTGGGCGAGAGGTCGGACGAGGCTCCAGACAATGCCGAGCGAGCTGTCTTTGTAACGTGCCTTGAGCTCTCGTCGCACCAGAAGGGAGGTCAGCTCGCGGCTGCCCCAGACGTCCTTGAGGGAGGCCCAGGTGCCGGTCACAAAATGTGTCGACTGCCCGACCGGTTTGAGGTTCTCCCTTGCAACTCGCTGTTCGCGATCGCGGGCTTGTGCCAATGACATGAACAACTCTCGATTGTGGGGCCGGACTTGGACAAGTCTAGGCGAAATCGTGTCGTGTTGCAGGCTCCGCATCCCCTGTGAGTCGATAGCCTTGGGATCTGCTTACCTCCAGGGGAATGGTGTAGCCGACGAGAGCCTGAATCTCTCGCTGCTGGGATCGCCTGGCCAACCCGGCGTCATGCCGACCAAGATGGAGATCCTGTGAGATTCAAACGCCTGACTGGGCTGACGCTGGCGGTGGCCCTTGCCGGCGCACTTCTTATGGCAGTCGCTCCGCCGCCAGCTGCCCAGGCTGCCGATGCTTCTTTTTTTGATCCGGCATACATCATCAGCGACAACCTGTTCTTCGACGGGTCCGCCATGAGCGCATCCCAGGTTCAGCAATTCCTTAATGAGAGGGTGCCGACGTGTCGTGCTGGCTACGTCTGTTTGAAGGACTATCGACAGGACACGCCAACGCGCGCCGCGGTCTCCGACGACTGCGCCGCGTATGTGGGCCAAGCCAATGAGTCCGCCGCGCAGATCATTGCCAAGGTGGGCCTTGCTTGTGATATCAGCCAGAAAGCAATAATCGTTCTGCTCGAAAAAGAACAGGGGATCGTGACGGACGATTGGCCGTCGGCGCGGCAGTATCGCAGCGCCACCGGCTACGGATGCCCTGACACGGCCGACTGTGACACGAGTTACTACGGCTTCTTCAACCAAGTTTACGCGGCCGCGCTGCAATTCCAGTACTACGCCAACAATCCGACCCGGTGGCGTCACGCTCCTGATCGCTGGAACGCCGTGTGGTACCACCCGAATACCGCGTGCGGAAGTAGCTCGGTCTACATCAGGAACCAGGCCACGGCCGGGCTCTACAACTACACGCCGTACCAGCCCAACGGGCCGGCTCTCTCGAATCTCTACGGCTCGGGCAACACCTGCAGTTCGTACGGCAACCGCAATTTCTGGCGCATGTACTCGGACTGGTTCGGATCTCCGATCGAAGGACCCGAGACCTACATTGAAGGGGCCTACCAGCGTACCGGCGGTTCTGGCGGGTACCTGGGTGCTCCGACGACGCGCGTCACCAAATACACGGCAAACGGCGGCGGCTACGTTCGCGGCTACGTCAACGGCGCCATCGCCTGGTCAACCGGCACCACCGCGTACGTCCTCACGGGCGCCATCCGCACCGCCTATGGAGCGGCGGGGGGCATCACGGGCGCGCTGGGATGGCCGATCACAGACCCTAACGTTGTCGCTGAGAACGGTGGCGGCACGGTCCAGGGCTTCCAAAAGGGCGCCATCGTGTCCTCCAAGGCCGGAGCGTGGCTCCTGACCGGGGAGATCCGGAACCAGCTGGCGCGAGCCGGTGGAATCACCGGCGAACCCGGGTGGGCGACCGCCGCCCAGACCTGCGACGGGACGGGTCTGTGCAAGCAGGCCTTTACCGGAGGCACGTTCTATGCCTCGCCTGCCGCGGGCGGCAGCTTCGTGCCGACCGCACTGCTGGGGGCCTACACGGCTGCCGGTGGTCCGGCGGGAAGCCTGGGCCTGCCGACCACGGCGCCATCGACGCTCACCGTCAACGGTGGCGGGCGCGTGCAGGGATTCGCCAAGGGTGCCATCGCCTGGTCCCCGAACGGCGGGGCGCACGTACTCTCCGGTGCCCTGCGCGATTACTTCGGCACAGTCGGCGGAATCGGCGGATCGGCCGGCTGGCCGACGTCGGACCAGGTCTGCGGACAAGCCGACTGCTCACAATCGTTCCAGGGTGCGAAGCTCTACTGGACGACCGCTGGTCAGGGGGCCTACGTCGACGCCAGGATGGTGGGCCTGTACGACCAGCTGGGTGGCACAAGCGGCTCACTCGGCCGGCCGACGTCCGGCGTCGTGGCACTGTCAGCCAACGGCGGCGGTGTGGTTGAAGCATTCGAGAAGGGCGCCATCGCCTGGTCTGCGAACGGCGGAGCGCACGCTCTTACCGGGGACATCCGCACCGCGTTCAATCAGGCCGGTGGCATAGGCGGAACGCTGGGATGGCCCACCGGGGATCAGTCCTGCAGCGATGCCTCGCGGTGTTCACAGATGTTCGTGGGCGGCACGCTGTACTGGTCGTCGACACAGGGTGCATCGATCGTCGGGACCGCCATCAACGGTGCCTACACGACTTCCGGTGGACCCACAGGCGCCCTGGGATGGCCCACCAGTGGCGAGATCTTCGTCGCCGCGAACGGGGGAGGATCGGTGCAGACCTTCGAGAAGGGGGCCATCGCCGCGTCGAAGCAGTTCGGCGCCTATGCCCTCCGAGGCGAGATGCGCACGTACTACAACGCGCTCGGAGGCCTGGGCGGCTCGATCGGTTGGCCTAAGACTGAGATGACGTGCGACGGAGCCTCGGTGTGCACTCAGTCGTTCTCCGGTGGCGTTCTCACCTGGACGCCTGGAACCGGTGGAACGCGGAGCTGACCGGAACCGCCGTTTCGTGGTTTCCAGAGAACTGGCCCCGCGCGCACAGCGCACGGGGCCAGTTCTCTGCCGCCGGGCCCGTGTCAGGCAAGCAACGGTGCGTTGACGAGAACGTAAGCGTAAAGGGCGACTGAGTAGGTTACGAGGATGCCAACAGCCCAGCGGTTCCGGATCGTGAGACCGGCCAGCAGCAGGAACGACCCTAGGATCGAGGCTCCGTACCGCGGCGGCAGCGGAAAGTAGTTGCCGGTCGTCACATGGATCATGATTGCGAGCATGGGCGCGAAGAACAGAGCGGCCATCGTCACAGACACCACCATAGGGGTGAGCTTCGATCCCTTGCGCAGGGCCCAAAAGGCTCCCAGCACCCCGGCCACGCAAATCCATGAAAGCGGCGCAACCACGAAGCCGGGAATCGCATAGGCAAGGTCGGACGAGCCCGAGATATTGACGTTGGAGGTGATTGTGCCGGGAAGGAACGTCGCGACCTGAGAGACGAGCTCCTCAGGCGTGAGCGGAATGCCGATCGCCTGATCGACGGGGATGCCGACCGCTTCTGCTGAGCGGAATGCCAGCCAGGCCAGCTGGGCGCCCACCGACGCGCCGAGCGCGAGGACGGCGAAGAAAAGTAGCCCGAGCGATGACCGGTTCCGCTGATATGGTCTGCGAGTCTTCCAGCCTGCCCACTGTGTTTCTTTCCGCTCCAGCAGCCACAGTATGAGCAAGTACAGAGCAGCCAGGCAGACGCCGAGAACATTCGTCACTTTGAAGAGAACCGCCGCCGTTGAGATCACCGCGAGCCACCACCCGGACCACTGGCCCCGGCCGATCTTTACCGCCGCCAGGAGGATGAGGATGCCGAAGGCGAGGGAGGGAGCGTCCGTGCTGATATACGTATAGGTCCACCAGGCGAACGGCGATGCGATCAGGGCCAACCCAAGGCCGAGGATGACCGGGCGCCGGATGCGCCACTGCCGAAGTAGGAGGTGCAGAAGCACGGAGGCCAGCCCGAGCCAGAGCGCCCCGGTGACCCGCCATGACGAGAGCTGGCTGATGCCCGTGAGCGTGTGGACGGCGTCTCCGATCACACGCGTCACCGCGAAGTAGGCGGGAGTGTAAGCATCGGCCGACGTGACGCCCTTATACGGGAATGTCGACAGGTCTGCGACGCTGCTGCCGCACGCCGGGCCCATCGGGCCGTACGGCGTGACGCCGTCGCACGACATGATGACGAGGGCTTCCTTGCCGATCTTCTCGCCCTCATGCACGATGCCCTGAACGGGGAGTTTGAACAGGTAGTCGACATAGACCCACTCGTCAACAGGGGAGAGAGCCGGTCCGTGGTTCGCGGTCACGACGGCTGACATCCCGAACGAGGCAATGACCAGAACGACTGGCACCCAGAGGGCGATGAAGAGGCGCCTCCATCGCGACTGGGGCGGGGCGGCGGGGGTGATGGTTTGCTCGTGTGACACGGTCATATCAATCTCTCGGAGGCGACCCGGATTCCGTCGAGAATACCGGCAGCCCCGATATCTGGAAGACGGATGGGGCGTGAACGGGTGCGCGCTCCATCTAGTGGGCCACGTACCATAGGTACTTCGACCCTAGTCGGGAGCGCAGATAATCCCCGGCAGCGGGGTACAACGAACAGAAGGATGGATAGCACCGTGAGCCCAGTCGGCGAATCCTTCGAACCGATCACCGTGGTGATCCCCGTCTACAGCGGAGTCGAGCCCGGCCACCTGCGCAGGGCCCTCGGGAGTATGCAGGAACAGACTCTTCCGGCCGACGAAATCCTGATCGTGGAGGACGGGCCGTTGGGCGCGGGCCTTGACGCGGTCGTGGCCGAACTCGGCGGGGTCGACTCCCGGGTGCGCCGAATCTCCCTGGCACAGAATCGGGGCGTGGCCTACGCGATGCAGGCCGGCATTGAAGCGGCGAAAAACCGCTGGGTCGCCCGGATGGACGCCGATGACGTCTCCCTGCCCAACCGGCTGGAAATGCAGGCGCAGGCCGCCTCCGGTGGGCACTACGCGGCGATCGGCGCCGCCATGCTGGAATTCGAGGGCGACGAGGAGAACATCGTCGGACTGCGGGTTATGCCGCTTACGGAAGAACGGATCCGGCGATACGTTCTGACCAACAGCCCGATCAACAATCCGACGCTCTTCCTGGACCGGGACGCGGCCCTGGCGGTCGGCGGCGTGCGTCATGTCCCCAATATGGAGGACTACGACCTGTTCGCCCGGCTGGCTGCCGGGGGCTATCCGATGCTGAATCTCGCGGAGCCGCTGCTCCTATTCCGGGCCGACCCGGCCATGTTCAAGCGTCGGTCCGCCCGAGGGATGTTCGCCGCGGAGGTGCAGATGCAGCGCAACCTGCGCTCGTACGGTCTGATCAGAACGCCTCGAATGTATGCGAACCTGCTGGTCCGAAGTGCGTTCAGGGCACTCCCGCAACGCGCATTAAGGTTCGCCTACGCACTGTTGTTCCGGGTCCGTCCCCCAGGGAGCAAGGGCCTAGGCTCGAGAGCGAGTGGGAAAGGCACAGCCAAGTCCGATGGGTTATAAGGCAGATGATACGACCAAGGGCGTTAGTCCGACGGATGCGGCGATGAGCGAAGCGGACCGGATGGTCGCGGAAAAGACGTGGCTCGTCATCCCGCTCTTCAATGAAGCAGCCGTGGTGGGGGACGTCATCCGTCACGCCAGGGAGACTTTCCCCCACGTGGTGTGCGTGGACGACGGCAGCACCGACGACTCCGCCGAGGCGGCGCGGCGGGCCGGTGCCCACGTCGTGCACCACCCCATCAACCTGGGCCAGGGCGCGTCGCTGCAGACCGGCCTGCGGTATGCGCTCACCGACCCGGGGGCAGAGTACTTCGTGACCTTTGACTCCGACGGGCAGCACCGGGTCGAGGATGCTCTGGACATGGTCAGGCGCCTGGCGACGGAGCCGCTGGATATCGTGGTGGGGTCGCGCTTCCTCGACGACCGCACGAAACCCGGCGCGATCAAACGGCTGGTGCTCAAGGCCGCCGTCGTCTTCCAGAACGTCACGTCCGGTGTGCGCCTCACCGATGCGCACAACGGACTTCGGGCCCTGTCTCGCCAGGCGGCGAGTTCGATTCGGGTGACCCAGAACCGGATGGCCCACGCCTCCGAGATCGTCAACGAAATCGGGCGGCTGGGACTCCGGTACGCCGAGCAGCCGGTGCACATCATCTATACGGACTATTCGAGGTCGAAGGGCCAGTCCGTCTGGAACTCCGTCAACATTATCAGCGACCTCATCTTCAAATGACCGGACTGCGAGGGACGGAACCCCATGGACGCTAATCAAATCCTGATCAAGGTTGTCTTGATCACAGTATTCGCGGTTCTGGGTCTGGTGATCCTGCTGCCCCGCCGCGGTGCGCGCGGAATGGCCATCCGTCGTCTGACTCTGTTGCTGGTCATGGTGAGTGCGGTCATCGCCGTCATCTTCCCGAACCTGACCAACTCGGTCGCTGCCGTGCTCGGAGTCGGCCGCGGAACGGACCTGCTCCTCTACGGACTGATCGTGGTCTTCCTCGGCTTCGCCGTCACGTCATCCGCTCACAACCGGCGACTCGACCGGCAGATAACCGACCTGGCCCGCCAGATCGCACTGACCGAAGCAATCACGGCGCGCGAAGGCCGAACCCCGACGGAAGATGTCAACCCCGCATGACAACCCTGGTGACCGGTGGCACAGGCTACATCGGAGCTCACATCGTGGATCTTCTGTGCAAGCAGGGGCGGTCGGTCGTGATCGCGGACGACGTCGTCACCGGCATCGAAGGCCGGGTGCCCGGCGTGCCGATCGTGCGTTTGGAGTTGTCCGAAGGCACCGCGGTCGCACGCCTTCGCGACCTGATGATCGAGCACGATGTGGACGAGGTCGTGCACCTGGCCGCGCGTAAGCAGGTCGGCGAGTCGGTGCAGCGCCCCACATGGTATTTCCAGCAGAACCTCGGTGGTCTGGCCAATCTGTTGGCGGCCATGGGCGAGGCGGGGGTGTCCCGCCTAGTCTTCTCATCTTCGGCCGCTGTGTACGGCAACGGTGCCGGGGTCCCGCTCCTGGAAACGGACGAGACACGGCCGGTGAACCCCTACGGCGAGACCAAGCTCGTCGGGGAGTGGATGATCCGAGACGAGACAGCGGCGCGGCCACTGCGCGCGATCAGCCTGCGCTACTTCAACGTGGCGGGCGCCGCCCGGCCCGAGCTGGCCGACCGAGCAGTGCTCAATCTGATACCGATGGTCTTCCAGAAGATGGCCGAGGGTAAGAACCCCGTCATCTTCGGCGACACGTACGACACGGCCGACGGCACGTGTGTCAGGGACTTCATCCATGTAGCCGATCTCGCGGATGCGCACATCGCGGCACTGTCCCGGCTCCAGGTGCAGGCCGATGCCTTCGACGTTTTCAACGTCGGGACAGGACGGGGGTATTCGGTGCGTGATGTGGTCAACGAGGTTGCCGTTGTCTCCGGTACCGACCTGCACCCGTCCGTCGAGTCTCCCCGCCCGGGCGACCCTGCCTCCGTGGTCGCCGAGGTCGACAAGATCGGTCGAGTCCTGGGATGGTCAGCGACCCGCTCCCTGAGCGACATGGTGAGCTCAGCTTGGAGCGCCCAGGAATCATTTCGGTGAGTGAATCCACCGGCAGCGGCCGGCGGGGAAAGCTCAGCATCCTCCTCATCGGGGGAGCGGCCGTGGTGGCCGGGGTTTCCGGCTATCTCGTCACCTTGGCGGTGGCCCAGCAGGCCGGCCTCGCTGCCTATTCTGTGTTCGCTGTCTTCTGGGCCGTTCTCTACTTCATCGTGGGATGTCTCTTCGGCCTTCAACAGGAGATGACCCGAGCCGTATCGGCGCGCACCCGCGCACGCACCACCGCCGAGGCACCGGGGCAGCCCCGCGTTCCGGTCCCGAAGTTTGTTCTTCTCGCGGCCGGGATCGTCGGTATCGTGATCGCGGTGAGTTTCCCGCTCTGGGCGCTCCCGGCTTTCGGGGCGAGTCAGCTCGGACTGGTCGTGCCGTTGGCGGTGGGAGCGGTGGCCTGTGTCGCGGTCGCCTCCCTCAGCGGGGTCCTCTCCGGACTGGGACTCTGGGCGGACCTGGCTCTGATCGTGGGCCTGGATGGCGCTCTGCGCCTCGCAGCGGTCCTGACGGTGCTCGCGCTCGGCGGTGACCAGACCTGGCTGGCCTGGGCCGTGATCGCACCGTTCCCGATCACGATGGGAATCGCCCTGCTGGTTGCCCGCAAGCGGCTGGCACGTGCACGGTACGTCGACGGCACCTATCGCGGCCTGCTCTGGAACAGTTCCCGCACCATGCTGGCGGCTGCGGCCATGGCGGCGATGGTCACCGGGTTCCCGGCGCTCCTCGCGCTGTTCGCTGACGGAGTCGACCGGACCTATTTCGGCGCTCTCATTCTGGCTATCACACTCCTCCGGGCGCCCCTGCTCGTGCCACTCACTGCATTTCAGAGTTACCTGCTGGTCTTCTTTGCGTCCCGTGAAGCGAACATCATCCGCGCTCTGGTCCTTTTCCTCACGGTCGTCGCGATCGGTACTGCGGTCTTCGCGGGGATGACGGTGCTCTGGGGCGAACAGGTCTTCGTCTGGCTGTTCGGCGACACGGTGAGGCAGGTGAGCGACCTCCTGGTTCCGCTGGTGTGCGCATCTGGGATGATCGCCGGGCTCTTCGTGACCGGGCCGGCCGTTCTTTCCCGTGACAGTCACACCGCCTACACGGCCGGGTGGGTCGTTGCGGCCGTCATCGCCATGGGCGCGGTGCTGATGCCCTGGGCCATCGGTGATCGCGTGATTGCAGCTCTGGTCATCGGGCCCGCCGCCGGTCTGTTCATTCACATCACGTCTGTCGTGCGGGCGTCTGCGCAACGGCGAGACCACCTCCCACGAGACGTGTCATGAGGGCGCTGTCTTCCCGGACGGCGCCCCGCGTCCGCCACGAACCAGCGCACACCCGGTCCGTCTTCTGGACGGCCTTCGCCCTGATGGCGACGCTCGCCACCCTGTGGTCGCTGGCCAGCCCGATTTTCTCCGTCCCCGACGAGAACGCCCACGCAACGAAGGCCATCGCACAGGTTCGGGGTGACCTCACCGGGCACGCCGTGGAAGGGGTCAAACACTCCGTCGTCGACCTGCCGGAGGAGTATTCCTACAGCCAGCAGATCGTCTGCTACCTCTTCCACTCGGAGATGACCGCAGACTGCGGGTTCGAACTCGGGGACGAAGGCGGCAACGATTCGTTCAACACCTGGGTGAGCGCGTACAACCCGATCTACTACTACCTCGTCGGCTGGCCGACTCTCCTGCTCGACGGATCGGCCGGGATCTACTCCATGCGCATCATCAGCGGCCTGCTGTGCTCGGTCTTCGTGGCCTGGGCCTTCCAATCCGCAATGTCGGTGCGGCGTTCCCGCTGGCTGCCGTTCGGGCTGGCCTTTCTCGCGGCGCCCATGGTCGTGTACCTCTTCGGGGCTGTTAATCCCAACGGCATCGAGATCGCTGCGGCCGGCGCGCTCTGGATCTCCCTGCTCCGGCTGCTGCAGCACTTCGACGGCCGTGACCCGGGAGTGGTGTCGTCGCTATCCCGTCGCCACCTCTGGCTCATCGTCACGGTTGCGTCGATCGTGCTGGTCACCGCTCGAGCGACGGGGCCGCTGTGGCTCGTGGTCGTGGTCGGGCTGTGCTTCGCGGCCACAGGTTGGCGGGCGGTGAAGACTCTTTTCACGACGGGTTCCTCCTATCTCGGGCTGGCTTTCGTGGCGGCCGGCGGGCTGTTCTCGATCCTCTGGACCCTCCGCGGCGGCAGCCTCTCCGGCCAGGCGGATGCCTCGGATGCGCCCCAGGTGGGGGCCTCCTTCGTGCAGGGCTTCGCCTATGTCATCCGCCTGACGCCGGACTATTTTCATCAGGCCATCGGGTTCTTCGGTTGGCTCGACACGCCCCTCTCCGGGCCGAACTACTGGCCGTTCGTGGCCGCCACGGCCATCTTGGTGGCGCTCGCCTGCACCGGACTGGACCGACGCAGCGTAGTGACCATGGGTGTCATTGCGGCTGCCGCGGTGCTGGTCCCCGCTCTCGTGCAGGGCTACAGCGTGCACCAGACCGGCATCATCTGGCAGGGCCGCTACGGGCTCTTCCTCTACGTGGGGGTGACGCTCGTGGCCGCCTGGCTCCTGTCCGGGCGCTCGGGGCGGCGTCTGGCGTTCCTGTCCACCCGCCTGACCTGGATCGGCGTCACCCTCGTCGCCGTCTACGGCCTGGGGGCGTTCTTCCTGGTGCTGCGGCGCTACGTGGTCGGCACGGACGAATCGTTCAGCACAATGTGGGAGAACCCCGACTGGGAGCCACCGCTCGGCGCGATGACCCTGGTGGCCCTCTACGGCCTCGTTTCACTCCTTTTCGTGCTGTGGTCGGGCCGGCTGGCGGTCAGATCCGCGCGGGCCGACGATGCCGCCGAGGCAGAAACCGACACCAATGCATCCGCGTTGCCCGAGCCTGAGACCGTCCGTGGTTGAACCGCGGGTGGCGGTCGCCTTCGACTGCCTCTTCCCGGTCAACACCGGTGGCGGCGAACGCGTGTACCGCCGCCTGGCCGAGCTCTTTGGGGAGCGAGGGTGCCCGGTCGACTACGTGACCCGCCGGCAATGGCCGACGGATGCGCCCCCGGCAGCGCCTTTCACCATCGTGCCGGTGTGGCAGGGCGACATCTACGATGCCCGCGGCACCCGCACGCCACGGAGCGCGATCGCTTTCGCAGCGGCGCTGTTTCGCCACTTCCTCCGTCGGCGCGGGAGCTACGACGTCGTGGTCGTCAGCACCCTGCCAGTGCTGAACCTGTTCGCGGTGCGGCTGGCCCTCGTCGGCACGCCGGCACTCGTGGTCGCCGACTGGCTCGAGGTCTGGCCGTGGCCGAAGTGGCGGGAGTACGCCGGCGCACTGCCGGGAACGATCGCCTTCCTGTTGCAGACCGTGGGCATCCGCCTCGGTGACCTGCACACCGTCAACAGCGAGTTCACCGGTGCCCGGCTTCGCCGCTATCGGCGCCGTGCTCAGCCGGTCGCCCTGGGCCTGGTCGACCTCGTCGGCGACGAGCCCGATGCCATGACCGAACGGCCCGAAGACCCGTACCTGGTCTTCGTGGGTCGGCACATCGCCGACAAACGCGTGATCGATCTCATTCCGGCCCTGCGGGAGGCCCGCAGCCAGGTTCCGACCCTGCGCGCGGTTATCGTGGGCACCGGCCCGGAAACGCCCCGCGTGGCCGCCCGGGTGACCGAACTCGGCCTGGACTCCGCCGTCGAGCTGCTCGGCCGGGTGAGCGATGACGAGCTGAGGGGCCTCGTGCAGGGTGCTCGGGTGCTGGTCAACCCGTCGGCCCGGGAGGGCTTCGGGCTCGTCATCGCCGAGGCGGCGGCCTTCGGCACACCCAGCGTGGTGGTGGCGGGCCTCGACAACGCCGCAGCGGAGCTGGTCGTCGACGGCGTCAACGGCTACGTGGCCCTTTCCGTGGCGCCCGCCGAACTTGGCGGGGCTATCGTGCGAGCGGTCGAGGCCGGCGAGCCCCTGAGACGCTCCGCGCTCGACTGGTTCCGGCGCGAGCGGGTCAGCCACGGCCTGAGCGCCTCGGTCGACCAGATCCTGGCGCGCTACCGCTCGGCGAGAGCCCGCTGAAACGACGCCAGGGTGTCCAGGGCGGTCTTCGCCCACGAGAAGGTGCGGGCGCGGTCACGGCCCTGTGCTGACAGGCGCGCCAGCTCGGCCGGGTCGTCGAGCAGGCGGGACAGCGTCGCCGCGAGGGCCGCGGCATCCCGCGGCGCGATGTAGACGGCCGCCTCTCCGGCGACCTCGTGCAGCACCGGGATGTCGGAGCAGACCACGGGGCAGCCTCGGGACATGGCCTCCAACACCGGCAGTCCGAAGCCCTCGAAAAGGGTCGGGAAGACGATCAGGCTCGACTCGGCGTAGAGCCGGTCGAGTTCCTCGGCGCTCAGCCAGCCCCGCAGCGACACCCACGGCGCCAGACCGAGCCGGGCAACGACGGGGGCAAGCGGGTCGTCGCCGTGGCTGCCGGTGATCACCAGGTGCGGCCGGGACTCGGCGGGGACCAGGGCGAGGGCCTCCAGCAGCAGGGGGAAGTTCTTGTGCGGCATCCGGTTGCCCACCGCCATTAGCCGGCCAGGCAACCGGGGGAGAGGCACAGGGTCCGGGTTAGCAGCCGGGTCCTTGCCCGCGAGCGGCACCACGTCGATGCGGGCGGCCGGAACCCGCAGGTAGCGCACGATGTCTTCTGCCGAGGCGACGCTCACGGTGAGAACGCGGCGGGCGCCGTGCGCGGCCACCCGGATCATGGTGCGGAGAATGCGCGAATAGACCCCAGGCACGTATTCCGGATGCCGGAACGGCAGCAGGTCATGCACCGTGAGCACCACGGGCACCCGCGACCAGACCGGGCCGAGGTTTGCCGGACAGTGCACCAGATCGGCGCGCAGCCGGCGGGCCGCGCGGGCGACGGTGACGAGCTCACCGCGGGCCCAGGCGATCCGGTTCTCACCGCTGATGCCCGAGTCGACGATCTCGCCGGGGAACCAGGACGTGTCCGAGCCGGCTAGCTCGCTCGACGCGAGGCCGATGAATTCGATCCCGCCCGCATCCGGTTCGATCCGGCCGTACACCTCCCGCACGTACGACTCCATGCCGCCCTTGCGGCCGGTGTAGAAGAGCAGATCGACGAGGACACGGCTCATGCGGCGGCCGCCACGACCGGCGCGGCGGCGCGCACCCGGCGGCGTCGCGCGAGCTCGTAGACCACCGCCGAGGCCTGCTCAGCGATGAGCAGCCCTAGAAACACGGCGGATAGGCTGTTCAGCGCCAGGCCGATCCCGGCGAGGACGAACGCTATGACGGAGACTGCGGCGCGCAGCCCGGTGAGCAGCCGCACCTCGCCCATCCGGCGCAGCGCGGCGAACGGAATCGTCGTGGCGAGCGACGCGGCCCGCCAGCCGCACGCGAGCACCAGCGGCAGGACGGCGGCCGAGCCGGTCCAGACGCCGCCGAAGATGAAGCCGAGCACTCCGGTGAGCTCCAGCATCATCAGCACCACCACGGCCGCGACCACCGCGCCGGCCGACACCACGATGTCGAGGCGGGAATGCTCCTTGAGCAGCCGCAGTCGCATGAAGTTCAGAGGGATCGCGAGCAGGCCGGACACCGTCGCGATCGCCGTGAACAGCACTGCGCCGCCGGGCCCGATCAGTGTCAAGATCATGACATTCAGGAGCGGATAGATCACCCCGGTGATCGCCGTGTCGGCCACCACCCAGCTCATCACAGCCGGCTCGGGGCGACTGGCCCGGTGCGTCACCGGCAGGCAGCGCACCAGGGTGGCCAGGGCGATTCCGGCCACGAGCGGGATCAGCGCCCAGTCCTGGCCGGTGAACGCTGCCGCCACACCGGCGAGGGCACCGAGCCCCACGGCGATGGATGCCCAGATCTCCCGCAGGTCGAGACGCTCGGCGACCGAGACGCCCCGGCCCACTTCCAGCGCGGCGATCAGCAGAGGCAGGCCGAGACAGAGCACGACCGGGTTCGTGGCGTTGAGGGCGATCACCACGGCGGCGACCAGGGCAAGGCCGGCCAGCCAGAGCGGGAACACCACCCGGCGGTCGGTTGCCGCCGAGCTGAGCCGGGATTCCAGCACGACCGCGAAGGTGAGCTGGCCGGCGAAGGTGGCCACCATCACCGCCACGGCAATGACGCCCTGCTCCGGCCGGCTGAACAGTCGGGACGAGATGGCGACCGTTGCTGCGGGGATGACGGCCAGCGATACACCCCCGAGCAGGGTGATCAGGCTGAGTGTGGCCCGGCGCAGACGGAGAGGGGCGGGCAGATCGGCCGTCATCGGGTCACCGCGGTGAGCGTGCCGACGGGGCCGAGGGTGCGCCCGAGCATTCCTTCGAGCCGGCCGAGGAACACCCACCAGCCGTCAGTGAGGGCGTTCGTGCCGCGATTGCGCAGACCGAAGAACAGACCGCCGCCGAGGAACGCGAACCGCCACCACAACGGATACCGCCAGCGGGTCACCAGGCGTCCCAGCCCGCGGCCGTAGCCGCGCAGCTTGTGACGGCGTTCCGCGCTGCTGAGCCCGCTCGGGTCGCTGATCCCGCCCACCGTGAGCGCGGGCGGCTGCCAGGCGAAGCCGAGGTGCTCCCCGGCACGGATCAGTTTCAGGAGCAGGTCCGTGGCCTCCCCGGCCTGCCAGGGCGTCGGGGCGCCGGTGCCAATCTCCGGGTTGAAGCCCCCGATCCGGTCGAACACGCTGCGCCGGATCAGGATGCCCATCTCGATCACGCTCCAGACCGTCCACCGGGTCAGGGCCGCGCCCGGCTCGGGCAGCACGAACTTGGGCCCGTTCTCGTCGACCACTGTGAGGGCGCCCGCTAGGAAGCTCTCGGGGAGAAGCCTCATTCGTTGCAGCGCGCCCGGTGGGTACCAGGTGGTGTCATTGGGAAAATTGAGCAGCAGATCCCGGTCGGCCGGCAGCGCCGCGACGCCCGCGTTCCGGCCGCGGGCAGCCCCGGGCGGCGACGTCGTCACGATGATTCGAATGCTCTCCGAGCGATAGACGGATGCGAGGGCCTCCACTTCAGACAGGTTTCGCTGGGCGACCACAAGGAGCGTGTCACCCACCAATAGCTGACCAGACAGGGAATCGAAGAGTCGCTTCAGGCTCTCGACACGGCCGAGCGTCGACACAACCAGTCCAAGGTCCACACAGCCCAGTCTGTACGATGAGGGGGCCAGACCAACAATGACGGGACTTGCAGCGAGCATGACAATCACCGCAACCATTGAACTTTCGATCCTGATGCCGTGCCTCAATGAGGCCGAGACGCTTGCGATCTGCATCGACAAGGCCCAGGGATATCTGCGGCGAAGCGGCATCACCGGTGAGGTCCTGATCGCCGACAACGGCAGCACTGACGGGTCGCAGCAGATCGCCGAGGCGCACGGGGCCCGGGTCGTGAATGTCACGGAAAAAGGCTACGGCAGCGCTCTCATCGTAGGCATGGAGGCCGCCCACGGCACCTATGTGATCATGGGTGACGCCGACGACAGCTACGACTTCAGCGAACTCGACGGTTTCGTTGAGCGGCTGCGTGCGAGTGATGAACTGGTCATGGGCAACCGCTTTCGCGGCGGCATCGAACCCGGCGCCATGCCGCCGCTGCACCGGTACCTCGGAAACCCGGTGCTGTCGTGGATCGGGCGCTCCCTGTTTCGTTCCCCGATCAAGGATTTCCACTGCGGGCTGCGCGGCTTCAACCGCCAGTCGATGCTTGCCCTGCACTTGCAGACCTCGGGCATGGAGTTCGCCAGCGAGATGGTGGTCAAGTCCACACTCGGTGGGTCCCGGGTGAGCGAAGTGCCGACCACGCTCAAGAAGGACGGCCGCAGCCGGCCGCCGCACCTGCGCAGCTGGCGGGACGGCTGGCGGCACCTGCGCTTCCTGCTCATCTTCAGCCCGCGCTGGCTGTTCCTGATCCCCGGCATCTCCGCGTTCCTGATCGGCCTGGTCGGCACCGTGCTGCTCGGCTTCGGACCCGTCGTGGTGGGGGAGGTGGGCTTCACCTACTCCAGTCAGATCTACCTGGCCGCCCTGGCGGTCGTCGGCTACCAGGCCTTCCTGTTCGCCCTGCTCACCAAGATCTACGCCCAGCACGAGGGGTTCCGCATCCCCCGCAGCCGCAACTTCGAACGGCTCGAGAAACGCATCAGCCTCGAGAGCGGTGCGATCCTCGGGGTCGTGCTGTTCCTGATCGGCCTAGGCATAGCCTTGTCGCAGCTGATCGGCTGGGCGGCGGGCGGTTATAGCGCGCTTGAGGCCGGTGCCACCGTGCGGGTGGCCATCCCATCGGCCCTGCTGATGATGCTGGGCTCGCAGACGGTCATGGGCGGCCTCTTCCTCGGCGTGCTGTCGGTCGGCCTGAAGCGACGCTGATGGCTCGCTCCACCGCTTCCTCGTCGCGCGCGTCCGGGGCATCCCTGCCGCGCGTGTCCGTGGCCCTCTGCACCTACAACGGCTCCGCGTTCATCGAGGAGCAGCTGCGCAGCATCCTCGGCCAGACCGCGCCCGCCGACGAGATCGTCGTCTCCGACGACGGCTCCACTGACGACACCCCGGCTGAGGTGGAAAGCGTCTTCGCCGCCTGGAAGGTAGAGCATCCGCGGCAGGCCGTGACCCTGCGCCTGATCCGCAACTCTGCGCCGCTGGGCGTCACCGCGAACTTCGAGCAGGCGCTCACTGACTGCACGGGCGAGCTGATCGCGCTCAGCGACCAGGATGACGTGTGGCCCCCGGAGCGGCTGGCCCTGCTGATCGCCGAGTTCCGGGCTCGCCCGGACCTGCAACTGCTGCATACGGATGCCCGACTCGTCGACGAGGCGGGCCTGCCGACGGACCGCACCCTGCTCGCCACCCTGGGGGTCACCGCCGCGGAGCGTGCCGCGGAGCATGAGGGGAAAGCCTTCGACATCCTGCTGCGCCGCAACATCGTAACCGGCGCCACCGTGATGCTGCGCCGCGGGCTGGTGCAGCGTGCACGACCGTTTCCGGCGGCGTGGGTGCACGACGAATGGCTGGCGATCGTTGCCGCCGCGACCGGCGAGGTCGACCTGCTTGAAATCCCGCTGCTGGACTACCGCCAGCACGCAGGAAACCAGATCGGCGCCTCCAGCCTCGACGCGGCCGGCAGGCTTGGCCGGCTGCGGGCGCCGCGCACGGCGCGCAACGCCCGTTTGCTGGCCCGAGCTCAGGCGCTGCAGGCGCGGGCGGCGCAGCTGCAGCCTGCGCCGGCAGCCGGAACGCTCGCCCTGATCGACGCCAAGCTGGCCCACGAACGCCGGCGCAGCACCCTTCCGGCCCTGCGCGCGGCCCGGGTCGCGTCCGTTTTCGCGGGCTGGCGTGCCGGCGACTACCGTCGCTTCGGCCTCGGCCTGCAGGACATGCTGCGCGACCTGGTGCAGCCGGTCTGAGCTTTCGCTCGGCTCGGCCCTTGCTCAGTTCTCCGGGTGCCGGTGCGGGGTGGGCTGCAACAGGCTGCGCCAGCTCTTGCCCTGCGCGGCCTTCACGGCGCAGATCAGCAGCAGCAGCCAGCCGAAGTCGACCAGCACGGTGCTTTCGGCCGCCGAGGTGACCAGCAGGGTCACCAGCACCAGCGGCGACCAGACGTAGACCATCGAGCGCTTATCCGAGGCGAGCAGCCACGACCGCCAGAAGGCGAGCGTCACGAGCGCGAAGAACGACAGGAGGCCGACCAGGCCGACCTGGAAGTAGACGTCGAGGAACGCGTTCAGCGCGGAGGCCTGCGGGCGCCCGGTGACGAAGCTGAGCCAGCCGTAGGGCGTGACGTCGACGGGCCAGAGACCGGCCCAACCCCAGCCCTCGAGCGGGTTCAGCATGGCCAGACGCCAGATTTCGCCCCAGAGTGTGGTGCGGGCCTCGAACTCGCTGCCCGCGTTCAGCTGGTCGGTGATGCGCGCGCGGGCCGCAACCGCGATGATGCCGGCCACGACGGTGCCGCCGAGCAGCCCGATCTGCAGCAGCCACCGGTTCGCGGCGGGCGTGGCGCGCAGCCAGATCAGCGCCAGCGCGGCGAGGCCCACGAACAGGGCCACCACGAGGATGACGGGGGAGCGGGTGAGTAGCAGGCCGAACACGGCCAAGGCGATGGAGCCGATGCCGAGCCCGCGCCGCACCGACCGGGACCGCAGCTCGACCGCGAAAGTGACCGCCGCGATCAGCGAGACCAACCCGAACACGTTGCGAGAGCCGAAGAGGCCCTGCACGGGCCCGAAAGAGCCGATGTTGCCCTGGATGCCGAGGAAGACGAAGGGCGTGTCGAGCAGCAGGCCGGAGAGCACCTCCAGAGCCAGGGACACTCCGAGCAGCACCCGCAGCACGTCGCCGGTGGCGCGCACGACCTGGATTGTGTCGCGGGCCAGGGCGATGTAGATGGCCAAAAAGGTGAAGGCGAGCTGGTAGAGCGAGGCGCTGAGGGTGTGCAGCTGGTAGCTGGACCACAGCACCGACAGGGCACACCAGCCCACGAAGACCATGATCGAGATCGGCAGGAGCCCGTGCCAGTCGACGCCGGCCCAGCGGGCGGTGAGCGAGAACGCGGCCAGCACGACGAGGCCCACGAGAATGCCGACGACGCCGGGCGGGCCGATCACGGCGCGCAGGGCAGTGGTCGAAAAGGCGAAGCCGATGATGACCAGCGCCAGCGAGGAGGCGAACTTGGGGGAGGCGAACAGCCGTGTGAACTGGTCCGGCACGGCGGGGGGATACGCGCGGTAGGTCATGACGTTCCCACGCTACCGCCTAAGGCATCCGTTGATTGGTTGCCTGCTGTCGCTTCGTGATCACGGCGAGCACGACCAGCAGCAGCCAGCCGGACTCGATCAGGATGCGGCTTTCGGCCAGGCTCTGGGCGATCAGGGCTACCAGGAGCAGCAGCGGGAGCAAGGCGGAGGCCGCGTAGGGTTCCGTGTCGGCGAGGGCGCGCCTGGGCCGGTCGACCGCGAGGAACCAGCAGCGCCACAGCGTGGAGAAAACGGCGGCGGCGAAGATGATCAGCCCGAGGACGCCCAGCTGAAGCCAGACGTCGAGCCAAGCGTTGTGCGCCTGAAGGTAGACGACGCCGCGGCGCACGGCGAGACCCTCGAAGGGTTCGACCCAGGGGGCCCAGTAGCTCACCCACCCCCAGCCGAACACCGGGCGCTCGGCGGCCAGTCCGGCCACGCTGCGCCAGATGTCGAGGCGGCCGGTGAGGTCGGCGGATTTGCCGAGCAGGGCGAGGAGCTGCGGCGTGAGGGCCACCAGGCCGACACCGCCGACGACCACGGATGCCCCGGCCACCAGGTACACCGGCCGGCGCCCCTCGGGGGGTCGGCGGCGGGCCCAGAGGGCGAAGAGCAGCGCTGCGGCGGCGGCGGCGGCGGCAAGCGTCACGGTCGCGGACCGGGTCAGCAGCAGCATGAGCACCCCGAGGCCCAGCCACGCCAGACCCCAGTTGCGGCTCACGGTGCCAGCGGCGAGCTGCACGGCGAAGACGATCACGGCGATCAGCGCCACGAATCCGAGCAGGTTGCGGTTGGCGACGATGCCCTCGATCGGGCCGCCCTGCAACAGGATGCCGCGGGTCCAGTAGTACGACTCCGGCACGTTGCGGGTGCCGTAGTCGACCCAGAAGGGGAGCACGGCCTGCCGCACGAACAGGGCGACGATGAGCTCGAACGCGAGGGACAGGGCGAGGATCCAGCGCAGTGCGGCGGCGAGCGTGCGCAGCAGCTCGGCCCAACTCAGGCACAGGGCGAGGAACAGTGCGGCCAGCGTGGTTGCCCACTGCAGGGTGACTCCGATCAGGGAGGCGCCGAGGTAGAACGACCAGGCCAGCGACAGGGTGGCCAGACCGAGGAAGGCGATGAGCGATTTCGGGAACCGCGACCACATCCAGTCCGGGTTCAATGTGACGAGGGCGACGACGCTGCTCACGACGACGACCAGCGCGATCGCGCCGTAGCCCCACCAGCCGAAAAGGCTGCGCCAGAACTGGCCGGCCAGGACGGAGAAAAAGACGAGCGTCGCGAAGGTGCGAACGACGAATCGGCTCTGGACGGCGGGCATGTGTCTAAGGCTAGAGCGTGCCGGGGCGGTCACCGATCATTTTCTATACCCCCTAGGGTATACTTATCCCGGAGGTTCGAATGAAAACGATCATTGTTGGTGGAGTTGCGGGCGGAATGTCGGCGGCGACGCGGTTGCGTCGGCTGGACGAGACGGCAGACATCATTGTATTTGAACGCGGCCACTATGTCTCGTTCGCAAACTGCGGACTTCCCTACTACGTGGGCGGCGTGATCACGGACCGCAGCGATCTCCTACTCCAGACCCCGGCATCCCTCGAAGCCCGCTTCCGCCTCGACGTGCGCGTCGACCACGAGGTCACGGCGATCGACCGGGAGGCGAAGACGGTCTCCGTGCGCCAAACGCAGACCGGCGCCGAGATCACCGAGACGTACGACCGCCTCATCCTGGCTGCCGGAGCGACGGCCCGAACCGGGATCACCCCGGCCGGCCTCGCCACTCGCACCCTGCGCACGGTCGACGACGTCGACCACATCACCGCTCTGCTGGCCGGCGTCACGGGTCAGGCCTCCGCCGTCGTCATCGGCGCCGGGTTCATCGGCTTGGAGGCCGTCGAAAACCTCGTTCGCCGCGGCGTGCACGTGACCCTGGTCGAGTTCGGCTCCCAGGTCTTCGGGCCCTTCGACGCCGAGATGGCCGCGCCGATCTTCGACGAGCTGCTCTTGCGGGGCGTTGACGTACGCCTGAACACGACCGTCGTCGCCGCCGCCGACGCGGGAGTCAAGCTCAGCGACGGATCCGTCGTTCCGGCCGACCTCGTCATCGACTCCGTCGGCGTGCTCCCCGACACCTCGCTCGCCGCCCGGGCGGGCATCACGATCGGCGCGAGCGGCGGTATCGCCGTCGATGGCAGTCAGCAGACCAACGACCCGTCGATCTACGCGGTCGGCGACGGCGTCGAGAAGATCGACGCCGTCGACGACAGCGGCATCCTGATCACCATGGCCGGCCTCGCAAACCGGCACGGCCGGGCGGCCGCCGACAGCATCGCCGGCGAGCCCGCGTCGGCCTCCCCGGTGCTCGGAACCGCCATCCTCGGCATCTTCGGCCTGACGGCGGCCATGGTCGGCTGGAGCGAGAAGCGTCTCGTGCAGCGCGGCCGCGCGCACCGGGTCGTGCACACCCACCCGGCGTCGCACGCCACCTACTACCCCGGCGCCGAGGGCATGTCGATGAAGCTCCTGGTCGACCCGGCGACGGATGCCATCCTCGGCGCCCAGATCGTCGGCGGCAGCGGCGTCGACAAGCGCATCGACATCTTGGCGACGGCGATGACCGGCGGACTGACGGCATCCGCTCTCACCCGCCTCGAGCTGGCTTACGCGCCGCAGTACGCGTCGGCGAAGGACCCGATCAACCAGCTCGGCTATGTCGCCGACAACCTTGCCGCGGGAACGACGCGTGCGCTGCAGTGGCACGAGCTGGCCGCCGCCCGGGCCGCGGGCGCGGTGCTCGTGGATGTGCGCTCGGCGGCGGAGTTCGCCGCCGGGAACATTCCCGGCGCGATCAACGTTCCGGTGGACGAACTGCGGGACCGCCTGGCCGAGCTGCCCGACGCACCTGTGATCGTGCACTGCCAGGTGGGCCAGCGCGGGCACACGGCCGCACGCATTTTGAGCCAGAACGGGCTGGACGTGCAGAACCTCGACGGCGGCTACCGCACCTGGATCGCCGGCGAAACCGCTCTCGGCCTGATGCCCGTCATCGCCGCCAAGTCTGAAAAGATTCCGGCATGACCGAAATCACCGCTACCGCTGCCGACGTCGCTGCTGCCGACGTCGCTGGGGAACAGAACCAGAAGAAGATCCTCAACCGGTTGCGCCGGGCCCAGGGCCAGCTCGCGGCGGTCATCACCGCCGTCGAGGCCGGCGGCAGCTGCAAGGATGTCGTCACTCAGCTCGCCGCCGTGTCCAGCGCCCTCGACAAGGCCGGTTTCGTCATCGTCTCCACGGCGATGCGCGAGTGCCTCGACAACCCGCAGGGGGAGAACTCCCTCACGGTCGAGGAGCTGGAGAAGCTCTTCCTGACGCTGGCGTAGCCTCCCGACGCGAGTCGGGCCCGCTCGGCGTTGAACCAATTCGACGGAGATTCTCCCGTAAAAGCGCTTTTTCGGGGTTCTGGGGACTGGTTTGGCCAAAATCTCCGTCGAATTCGTTCGGGGCTCGGGGCTCGCGGCTAGGGCGGGCGCGGCCCCTGACTCGCCTAGACGAAGGCCGCCTGGCCGGTGATGCTGCGCCCCACGATCAGGGTGTTCATCTCCCGGGTGCCCTCATAGGAGTAGACGGCCTCGGCGTCGGAGAAGAAGCGCGCCACGTCGTACGAGAGCACGATGCCGTTGCCGCCGAATAGTTCGCGGCACCAGGCGACCGTTTCGCGCATCCGGGCAGTCGTGAAGAGCTTGGCCAGGGCGGCGTGCTCGTCGCGCTGGCTGCCCTCGTCGAGCATCTGCGAGACCCGCACGACCATGCCCAGGCTTGCGGTGATGTTGCCCAGCGACTTCACCAGCAGGTCCTGCACCAGCTGGTGGCCGCCGATCTCCTTGCCGAACTGCGTGCGCTCCTTCGCGTACGCGACGGCCGCCTCGTAGGCGCCGATCGACGTTCCCACGGCCGCCCAGGCCACCTCGGCGCGGGTCAGGCGCAGAACCTTGGCGGTGTCCTTGAACGAGTTCGCGTTCTGCAGCCGGTTCTTTTCGGGCACGACCACGTTCTCGAGCACGATGTCGGCGTTCTGCACCGAGCGCAGGCTGATCTTGCCCTCGATGCGGGTGGCGCTGTAGCCGGGGGTGTCGGTGGTCACGATGAAGCCCTTGACCATGCCGTCGGCGGTGTCTTTCGCCCAGATGATGGTGATGTCGGAGAAGGTGGCGTTGCCGATCCAGCGCTTGGCGCCGTTCAGAAGCCAAGTGTCGCCGGTGCGGGTGGCCGTCGTGCGCAGTCCCTGCGCCGCGTCCGAGCCGGAGAGCGGCTCGGTCAGCCCGAATGCCCCCACGAGCTCCCCGCTCGCCAGGCGCGGCAGCCACTCGTCGCGTTGCTCCGGCGAGCCGGTCGCCGAGATGGTTCCGCAGGCGAGGCCGTTCTGCACCCCGACGAACGTGGCGACGGACGCGTCTACGCGCGCCGTCTCCAGGGCCACGAAGCCGCGGAACACCGCGGAGTTCTGGAAGGGCCGGGTCTCAGGCCAGCCGAAGGAGTAGGCCCCGAGCGCCGCCAGCGGCCGGATGACCTCGGCCGGGAACTCGGCGCGCTCCCAGCATCCGTTCACGATGGGCCGAACGTCGGACTCGAGGTAGGCGCGCAGATTGGCGAGCGCGGTCTTCTCCTGATCGGTCAGCAGATTCTCGTAGCCGTAGAAGTCGCTGGGAAGTAGCTCGAAGGTCATCAGGTGCTCCATTGCAAAGGTGGCGACGGCCGGCGTGCGGCGGTCGGCGGATGTTCGCAGCCTACGGTCGCGGAACCGGCACGCCGCAAGCGGTTGGTAGTTTGGTCTAAACCTAAGAGTGCAGGAGAGCGCCATGTTTGTGGGCATCACCAATACGCCGCGGCACTATGCCTGGGGTTCGACCACCGCCATCGCGGGTCTGCTCGGCTACGATCCGTCGGGCACAGCTGAGGCCGAACTCTGGCTGGGCGCACACCCGGGATCGCCGAGCGTCATCACCGACCCCGAGCAGGTCGGCGGCCACCACACCCTCCTGGACTGGATCCACGCAGCCCCGGAGGAGGCCCTCGGCGCCGCGCTCGCCGCGCCCGCTGCTCCGCGGTTGCCGTATCTCCTGAAGATCCTCGCCGCCGCGGGACCGCTCTCGCTGCAGGCGCACCCGACCGCGGAGCGGGCACGGATCGGCTTCGGCCTGGAGAACGCGGCCGGTATTCCGCAGGATGCGGCGGACCGCAACTACCGCGACCCGTTCCATAAGCCCGAGGTGATTTTCGCCCTGAGCGACACCTTCGAGGCCCTCTGTGGGTTCCGCGAGCTGGTTGAGATCCGCGGCATCCTGGGCGAGCTGCGCGCCCTCGACGTGGCCTCGGACGACCCGCAGCCCGGCGCGCTCGATGCGCTCGAGCGGCACCTGCTCGGCGACGACGCTCTGCGCGACTGCGTCGACTGGTTGTTGCGCGACGGCCGCGGCGGCGATTCCGGCGAGGTGGCCTGGCTGGTCGAGCGGGTGGTTGCCCTCGCCGTCAGCGCGGCCGACCTGGCCGAGAGCGGCGCGATCCTCGACTACCCGCTCGAACTCGCCACCGTGCGGGACCTGGCCCGTGCCTACCCGGGGGATCCCGGCATCGTGATCTCGCTGCTGACGAACCGGGTGTCGCTGCGCCGAGGCGAGGTGCTCTACCTGCCTGCCGGGAACATCCACGCCTACCTGTCCGGCCTCGGTGTGGAGCTGATGGCCGCCTCGGACAACGTGCTGCGCGGCGGGCTGAGCCCCAAGCACATCGACGTCGACGAACTGCTCGAGGTGCTCGAATTCACGCCGCTGCCCGTGCCGTACCTTCCGCCCGTGCTGTCGTCTCCGGGCGTCTCGGAGTACCGACCCGACGTGGACGACTTCGTGCTCGTGCACATCGCGGCGGAAGCCGGGGGTGCGGGCGCGCCTGCGGCTGCGGCTTCTCCTGGGGGTGCTGGTGCTGATGCGGGTGCTCGTGCGGCTGCGGCTTCTCGCGCGGGAGTGCCGATGCGGCAGTTCACGCTGACGGGGCCCGCGATCGCCATCTGCACGGCCGGGGGATTCCTGGTGGCCGGTGCGGGGGCATCTGTCGCCCTCAAGCGCGGCGAGTCCGTCTACATCACGCCCGACGAAGGCACGCTCACGTTCGCCGGCGTCGGCGAGGTCTTCCTGGCCACGACCCCCTAGCCCTGGCTCCCCACCAATTCGACGGAGATTTTGCGCTCGAACCAGCTATTTGCCGGTTTGTGCGCTGTTCGGAGCAAAATCTCCGTCGAATTCGTTCGCGGTCGCCCTTCCGCGCAGCAGCGCGGGGGTGCTGGGGCGGTCTGATCGGGAGCGTCCGGGCGGGAAACGGTGCCCCCCACCCGGTGGGGGCGGCGCGTTATCCCCAAGGTGACGGATGCCGCGGCGCGGGTTCGACTCCGCTGCGAGGCTGCGGGCCATGCGCTCACTCACCAGGGACACCCTCGACCACGGACTCTTCGTCAAACGCGCCGCACTCCGCGCCCGAGGCTGGAGCGATGGGCACCTCCGCGGCGAGGTCAACCGGGGAACGGTCGTGTGGGTGCGCAAGGGCTGGTACTCGGTTCCGTCGGCGCCGCCGTCGGCCGTCGAGGCGTTCCGGATCGGAGGCCGGCTGGCCGGATTGAGCTGCCTGAAGTCCTACGGGATCTGGACCCCAACCACCGGCAGGCTCCACTCAGCGTCCCCAGCGCCGCGCGCGGGTTGCGGCGCCCGACGGACATGCGCGCACGGCTGGATGTGCTCGACGGTGTGCGGTGTCGCGTGACGTGGAGCGACGACGCGATCGACGGACGGGGCGACTGCGTGTGGCGTACCAGCGTGCACGAGGCCCTGGTGCGCATTCTGCACAACCACGACCGGGTCACCGCAATCGTGTGTCTGGATGCCGCGTTGCACAGCGCCCAGGAAAACGGCGTCGGGATTATCCGCGACGACCTGGGCTGGATCTTCGCCCGCGCGCCGCTGCGGGTTCAGTCCTGGCGCGACGAGGTCGACGGACGCGCCGCCGCGGGTGGGGAAACGGAATTCCGACTCAAGGCCCTGGCCGCGGGCATCCCCTTCGTTCCGCAACCGTTCGTCAGCGGGGTCGGGCATCTCGATGGCCAGATCGGGCCGTCGACCTTCGTCGAGATCGATGGGAAGGACTGGCATGACGATCCGATCGCCTTCGAGGTCGACCGGGAACGCGATCTGCTGGTTGCAAGCCAGAACGGGCGCACCCTGAGGTTCAGCTACGCGCTCCTTCGCAAACAGTGGGGGTTGTGTGTGCGGGCGATGGTCACGGCGCTGGAGTACGACTACCTGCGCGAGCCGTCGGCAGCGTTTCCGTTGTTCCACGAGCGGATGCTGCGTGCGCGCCACCGTCTTGGCTAGGGCCCGGGTCGGTTCCCGGCCCCCGCATCAGGTGTCGCCCCTGCGCCGCGGCGAGCACCCGCCCAGCTCGCGGTCGAGCCGCCTGGCGCACCCGCGCGCGTCGCGATCACGGCCCCATCCGTTGCCCGACCCTGCCCGCCCCCGCGTCCGCCACCCTCCGGGAACTCGCGCCGGGCAGCGGCAGGCTGCGCCGGGCGTCCGGGCGACCCGCCCCGACGACCTGCCGCGCTGATCGACCAGCTACAGCCCCGCCACCGAGGCTAGGCTTGCAGAGCGGCAGTGCTTGATTGCCGTCAGATCTTGCGAGGTTCAGATGGCGTGGCTTGTCACCGGAGGTGCCGGATACATCGGTTCCCACATCGTTCGTGCTTTCCTGAAAGAGGGCATCGAGGTGGTCGTCATCGACGACCTCTCCAGCGGGCACGCTGAATTCGTGCCTGCCGACGTGCCGTTTGTGCGCGGCACCCTCCTCGACCGCGAGCTGCTGATGCGCACCTTCGCCGAGCACACCGTGACCGGCGTCGTGCACGTCGCGGGCTACAAGTACGCCGGGGTCTCGGTGCAGCGCCCGCTGCACACCTACGAGCAGAACGTCACGGCCATGGCCACCCTGCTGGCGGTCATGCAGGAGTGCGAGGTCAAACGGATGGTGTTCTCCTCGAGCGCGGCCGTCTACGGCACCCCGCACACCGACCTGGTCACCGAGGAAACCCCGAAGAACCCCGAATCTCCCTACGGTGAGTCCAAACTGATCGGCGAATGGTTGCTGCGCGATCAGGCCGTCGCCGCCGGACTGCGCTACACGGCGCTGCGCTACTTCAACGTGGTCGGGTCCGGAGCGCTCGACCTGCGCGACACCAGCCCGCACAACCTCTTCCCCCTCGTCTTCGACGCGCTGATGGAGGGCCGCATCCCGAGCGTCAACGGCGACGACTACGCCACCGCCGACGGAACGTGCGTGCGGGACTACATCCACGTGGCAGACCTGGCCCTCTCGCACGTGGCCGCGGCCCGGCACCTGGAGGCCGGCGAGCCGGTGCTGCCCGTCTACAACCTCGGCAGCGGCGACGGAGTGTCGGTGGGGCAGATCATGTCCACCGTGGCGGCCGTCACCGGCATCGACTTCGCGCCCGTGATCGGTCCGCGCCGAGCGGGCGACCCCGACCGGATCGTCGCCTCCGGCGAACTCGCGGCCCGCGATCTGGACTGGGCCATGCGCCACAGCCTGGAGGAGATGGTGCAAAGCGCCTGGGAATCGCGGCAGGCGGCATCCGTCTCAGCGTTGTGACCAATCAAATCTCACCGATTTTCGCTCTTGGGCGAGTCGAAACCCTCCAACAAATATTGACGGTTTAGTATCAGCGACTTGACGGCAAGGAATTACACGGCTGTAATTAGGGCTGACGCGTAATTTTGGGCACATTTTGCAGTGGGGTGGATGACGATATGGCGCTATCAGAGTCTCGTGCCGGGGTACCGGAGGACTGGTTCATTGACCCGGTTCGTCTGGGTGTTCCCGGGGTTCGCAAGGAAGCGGGCGACGGCGATCTTCTGTCGTGGCAATCGGACTCGCTCTGCGCGCAGACCGATCCGGAGGCGTTCTTCCCCGAAAAGGGAGGGTCGACCCGCGATGCCAAGAAGATCTGCTCCTCGTGCGAGGTGAAAACCCAGTGCCTGCAGTACGCGCTCGCCAACGACGAGCGGTTCGGAATCTGGGGCGGCCTTTCCGAGCGGGAACGGCGCAAACTGCGCAAGCGGGCCAGCTAGGCCTCAGACGGGCCGTAAAACGACCCACGGCATGCGAATCCGGACCCGACGCCGGCTGCGGCACCGGAGGCGAAGCAGTGTTTTTCAGGCTCGCCCCTCCCATTGCTCCTCATCGGGCCCGAACCAATCTAGGCTGTTCTCCATATGCATGCCAGAGTCACCGCCATCCTCGTTGCCCGTAACGGCGCCAAGCACCTCGACCGCACTCTCGAGGCGCTGAGTCGCCAGACACGTCAACCCGACGTCGTGATCACGGTCGACTGCGGATCGACCGACACTACGGCCGCGCTTCTGGCTGCCTACGCACCGACTCACTTCATCTCAGCGGATGCCGGACTCAGCTTCGGCGAGGCCATCGTCACGGCCGGGAGGGTCATCGCGCCCGCCGAGTCCGATAGCGAAATGCTGTGGCTCCTCGCCCAGGACAGTGCGCCGGAACCCGACGCCCTGACGGCCCTGCTCGGCGAACTGGAGATTGCGCCATCCGTTGCCGTGGCCGGTCCCAAGGTCATGGACTGGGACGCCGGCGACTACATCCACGAATTCGGGCAGTCCCTGACGCCCGGCGGTGCGACCGTCACCCTGGTGGAGAGCGAACTCGACCAGGGCCAGCACGATGGAATGGGCGACGTGCTCGGTGTGAGCGCCGGCGGCATGCTGGTGCGCCACCTCGTCTGGCAGCAGCTCGGCGGCTTCGACCCGGCCCTGCCGTCCGCGGACGACTCCCTCGATTTCTGTGTGCGCGTGCGGATGGCCGGTTACCGCGTCTCCGGCGTCGCCGCGGCTCAGGTGGCCTCAGCCGGAGACGGCGTTGCCGGCACCAGCGGCTCCTCCCGCGGCCGCGCGCGCCGCAAGCGCCTCCGTGCCATGCGCGCCGCGCAGCTGCATCGCCGGCTTGTCTACTCCCCGCGCTGGATGATCCCTCTGCACTGGCTGGCCCTGGTTCCCCTCGCGGTGCTGCGCTCGTTCGGGCAGTTGCTGCAGAAGGAACCCGGGGCGATTCTGGGTGAGTACTCCGCCGCGTTCGCCGCGGCTTTCAGCGGTCTGCGGGTGAGTGCTGCCCGGCGCCGCTTCGGTGCCACCCGCACCCTGGGCTGGGCGTCGATCACCTCGCTGCGCGTGCCCACCGTCGAGGTGCGCCGCCGCCAGGCGCTCCGCCGTGAGGCCAGCCTCACCAGCGTGAACGGCGAGGTGCCCGAAATCCGCTTCATCTCCGGTGGCGGCGCGTGGACCGTGTTGGCCGCCCTGGTGGCCGGCCTCATCGTCCTGGGCCCTCTGATCGGCGCCCGCACCCTCACCGGTGGCGGGCTGCTGCCACTGTCGGACACCCCCGCCGAACTCTGGGGGAGCATCGGCTACGGCTGGCGCGACATCGGCCTGGGCTTTGTCGGCGGCGCCGACCCATTCGCCACGGTGCTGGCGGTGCTGGGCTCGCTCACCTTCTGGGCGCCGTCCTTCTCGCTCGTCCTGCTCCACTTCCTTGCCCTGCCGCTGGCCGCCCTCGGCGCCTGGCTTGCCGCGACCCGCCTCTCCGAGCGCGCGTCCATTCGCGCCATCGCCGCCGTGCTCTGGATGCTGTCGCCCACCTTCCTCAGCGCCCTCGCTGCCGGGCGTCCGGCTGCGATCCTCGTGCACCTGCTGCTGCCGTGGCTGTTCTTCGCCGGGTTCATGGCCGCCCGCTCGTGGTCGGCGTCCGGCTCCGCGGCCCTGCTGTTCGCCGCCATCGTGGCTGCGGCGCCGTCGCTCGCGCCCGCGCTCCTGGTGGTCTGGCTGATCGCCATGCTGCTCAGTGGGCGCAGCGGTATGCGGTTCATCGGCATCCCTCTGGCGGCGCTCGCCCTCGCGGCACCTCTGATCTGGAATCAGGGACTGCGCGGCAACTGGCTGGCCCTGCTGGCGGACCCGGGCCTGCCTCTGCCCGCCCCCGACGTCTCGGTGTGGCAGCTGTTGCTCGGCTTCCCGTCCGGTGAGCTCGGCGGGTGGACCCCGCTGCTCGAGACGCTCGGGCTGCCCGGTGTCGACGCGTCCGTGCTCGTGCCGGTGCTCCTGATCCCGCTGGCCGTACTCGGCGCCCTTGCCCTCTTCCTGCCTGGGGCCCGCGGCGCGAGCTTCGCGCTGCTGACCGCCCTGCTCGGTGCGGGCACGGCCATCGCCGCCAGCCAGCTCTCCCTTTCCTCGGTCGGCGGCCAGCCGGTCGGCATCTGGGCCGGCGCCGGGCTCAGCCTGTACTGGCTCGGACTGGTCGGCGCGGTCGTCTTCGCCCTGCGCGGCCTGCGCCGCTTCGCCATCGCCCCGGCGGTCACCGTGGTCGCCCTGCTCGTGATCGTGGTGGCGCCGCTGGTCGCAGCCCTGCCCCTCGGCACCAGTGTCGTGGCCGAGGGCATCGACCGCACCCAGCCCGCGTTCGTCAGCGCCGAGGCGCAGACGGATGCCCGGGTCGGCACCCTGCAGATCGTGCCGCAACCCGACGGGGGCATCCTCGCGACCATCGTGCGCGGTCCCGGCGCCACCCTGAACACCCAGTCCACCCTCAGCAGCACCGACGTGACCCTCAGCCCGCGGGAGGAGGAGCTGGCCACTTTGGCCGGAAACCTCGCCTCGCGCAGCGGGCTCGACGCCGCGGCCGGCCTGGCCGACTTCGGCATCCGTTTCGTGCTGCTTCGACCGGCCGCCGTCGCACCGGCCGGTCCCGGAAACACGGCGCCGGTCACCCCCGCGGCAGAAGAGACCGCCGGCCGCACCACGACCGCCCTCGACGGCAACGCCGCCCTGGCGCCGGTGGGAGACACGGTCTTCGGCCGGCTCTGGCAGTACGAGGTGACGGATGCCCCGGTCCCCACCGCGGCCAACGGCGCCATCCCGGCCAACGCCGGCGGCACCCTCGGTCTGGTGTTCCTCGTCATCGCCGTGCTTGTGGTCGGGGCCACCGTGCTCCTGTCGATCCCCACCGGCGCGGGGCCGGAGGCGGTGCGTCAGGCCAGCCGGGACGCCATCCGCAACACGGCGAAGGCCCGCACCAGGGAGAACAAGCGTATCGCCAAGGCGGCGGCCCGAAGGAAGCCCGCGCCCGGCTTCCGGCCCTCCACCGAGCGCGCCGTGACGCCCGCGGCGGCGGGCGCCTTCGACACAGCCGCACCGGTCACGTCGACTGAAGCCGTCCCCGGAACGTCACCGGACGTCGGTTCCGGTACCGGACCCGATTCCGGACCTGACACGGAAATCGGCGCCCGTTCGGAGGAGCACGACCATGCCCAGTAAACGCGGAATCGCCCTGCTCGGGGCGCGGGCGGTGGCCGGATTGGTCGGTCTCGGCGTCGTCGTCGCATCCGTCGGCGCGGCAACCCTCGTCACCTGGCCCACGGTTGAGAAGGGGCCGTCGTCCATCATCGTGTCGCCGACTCCGAGCGAGCAGCAACGAGTCTGCCCGGGGCCGCTCCTCGTGCTGGCCGAGGATTCCAGCCAGGCACAGGCAGCCAGTTCCGTCGGAAGCGCTGCAGCCGTTTTCGGCGCCCATGCGGCGTCGGGCGAGCCGGGGTGGATCGAACCGGAGGTTACAGCCATCGCGGCCCCGGACAACGCGAACCCCGAATCGTTCGGCGCACCGCAGTTGCTGCGCGTTCCGACCCCGCCCGGGTCGGGGGCGGCACCGCTGGTCACGGGTAGCCAGTCCCAGATCGCGGGCGGCGAATCGCTCGGTGGCCTGGCCGTCGCGGGCTGCGGGGAGGCGGCCGGTGATAGCTGGCTCGTCGGTGGTTCCACCGACATCGGCCGCACCAGCCTCGTGCTGCTCAGCAACCCCACCACGGTCGTGGCCACCGTCGACCTGGCCGTGTTCGGCGAGACCGGTCAGGTGGATGCCCCCGGCTCCACCGGAATCCTCGTGCAGCCGGGCACCCAGCGGGTCGTTTCCCTCGCCGGACTGGCCCCCAACCTCCGCTCACCCGTGCTGCACGTGCAATCCAAGGGCGGCCAGGTGGCGGCCACGCTGCAGCAGAGCATCGTGCGCGGGCTGGAACCCGGCGGCGTCGACCTCCTCGGTCCCTCAAACGGCCCCGCCGAAGCCCTGGCGATCGCCGGCGTGATCGTCTCCAACGCGGCCGGATCGGATGCCCCCGACGAGGTCGGCGGCCTTAGTGACGACGTCACCTCGGTGCGGGTGCTTGTTCCCGGAACGGTGGCGGCGACGGTCCAGGTCGGTGTGACCGGTGCGACCGGCCAGGCGGCCGGGGCCTCGGTCCAGGTCGACATCCAGCCGGGGGTTGCCACCGAGGTGCCCCTGACCGGGCTCGTTCCCGGTACCTACTCGCTGGAACTGACCGCCAGCGAGCCGATCGTGGCCGCGGCGCAGAGTTCCGCGGCGGGTTCCGCAGGCCGCGACTTCGCCTGGTTCGCGTCGTCCGACGCCCTCGCCGACGAGTTCCTGGTGGCCGCCGCCGACGGCCCGTCCCCGCAACTCAACCTGGTCAACATGGGCACCGTCGACGCCACCTACACGGCCACCCCCGACAATGGCACATCCAGCACAGTGGCGGTGCCGGCCGGCGGCTCGGCCACGATGCCGTTGGAGCAGTCGCAGCGCTACCTCGTGTCCGGCGGCACCTCGACCGTGGCTTCGGTGGCCTACGCGGGCGACGGGCTGCTCGCGGCATTCCCGCTGAGCCAGGCCGGGCCGCTGGCGGCCCCGATCCGGGTCTACCCCCGCTAACCGTCTTCCAACCTCTGGAGATCCCGTGATCGAGACCACCAGCACCACCACTAGCACCACCAGCACCGCCGACGTGGGCGTCGCCGTCATCGGCGGGTCCGGACTGTACCGGCTCTTCGACGCCGGCACCGAGACATCCGTCGACATCATCACGCCCTATGGCCCTCCCTCGGCGTCGATCTCCATCGGATTGCGGGCCGGCCGGCGGGTCGCCTTCCTGGCCCGGCACGGCGGCGACCATTCGGTGGCGCCGCACCTGATCAACTATCGGGCCAACATCTGGGCGCTCGCGTCGCTGGGCGTGAAGGCCATCATCTCCTCGTCGGCCGTCGGCGGCGTCAGCCCCGCATACCCGCCGGGGATGCTGGTGGTGACCGACCAGTTCATCGACCGCACCTCGGGCCGTGCCGACACCTTCTACGACCAGGGCACGGTCGCGCACCTGGCCGCGGCCGACCCGTTCGATCCGGAGTTGCGCCGCCTCGCGATCGGCGCGCTCGCGACGCTGGAGGAGAACTTCGCACCCACCGGCACCTGCGTCGTGATTCAGGGCCCGCGGTTCTCCACCCGGGCGGAATCGCTCTGGTTCCGCGCCGCGGGCGCGCACACCGTCAACATGACGCAGTACCCGGAGGTCGTCCTGGCCGCCGAACTCAACATGGGCACGGTCAATCTCTCCTTCGTCACCGACGCCGACGCAGGCCTGGCCCCGGTGCCCACCGTTCAAACCGACACCGCTCAGACCGACACACCTCAGGCCGAGGTCGAGGCCGACCCGGATACCGTTTCCGCCAGCCTGGTCTTCACGCGTCTCCGGGCCGCCCAGCCGCGGATCCTGGCCGCGATCGACGGCATCCTGCGTGCCCTGCCCGAGAATTTCTCCCCTCGCGAGCTGATCGCCCCCGAGCAGGTCGGCGTCGTGCTCGATCGTCGTCCTGCACCTGCACCTGCACCTGCACCTGCCCCTGCCGCGCCGGCCGGAGCCGACGCGTGACCCGGCGCCTGCTCGTCACGGGTGGGGCCGGTTTCATCGGCGGCGCGATCGTCCGGGACGCGCTCGCCCGCGGCTGGCAGGTACGGGTGCTCGATTCCCTCCGCAGTGACGTGCACGGTGGACTCCCGGTGCTGCCGAACGGTGTTGACGTGATCGTCGGCGACGTGACCGACGCATCCGTCGTCGCGCTCGCTCTCCGCGACACGGATGCCGTCTGTCACCAGGCCGCGAAGGTCGGCCTCGGCGTGGACTTCGCCGACGCCCCCGACTATGTGCACAGCAACGAGGTCGGCACGGCCGTTCTGCTCGCGGCGATGACCGAGGCCGGGATCAACCGGTTCGTGCTGGCCTCCTCGATGGTGGTCTACGGGGAGGGAAGCTACCGCGGCTCGGAGGGTTTCACGCGTCCGGGACCGCGCCGCGAGGCCGATCTGCTGCGAGGCGTGTTCGACCCCGTCGATGAGGCCACCGGTGAGGCCCTCGAGCCACTGCTCATCTCCGAGGACGACCCGCTCGACCCGCGCAACGTCTACGCGAGCACCAAGCTGGGTCAGGAATACCTCGCGTCGGCATGGGCCCGCGCCACCGGAGGCCGGGCCGCGGCGCTCCGTTACCACAACGTCTACGGGCCGGGGATGCCGCAGAACACGCCCTACGCGGGTGTCGCGTCGTTGTTCCGCTCGGCGCTGGAACGCGGCGAGGCCCCACGGGTCTACGAAGACGGCGGCCAGCGTCGCGACTTCGTGCACGTCGCCGACGTCGCCTCGGCCAACCTCGCCGCGCTCGACTGGACCGCCGGCATCGAGCCGTCCACTTTCCGCCCCTTCAACGTGGGCAGCGGCGTCGTGCACACCATCGGCGAGATGGCCGCGGCCCTCAGCGTGGCCACCGACGGACCGACCCCCGTCGTCACCGGGCAATTCCGGCTCGGCGATGTGCGCCACATCACTGCCTCCTCGGGGCGACTCCGCCGCGAGCTGGACTGGGCTCCCAGCATTTCATTCGAGGAGGGCATGCGCGCTTTCGCGAACGCGCCCCTGCGCGCCGCCGTCACCCGGTAGCCCCGGTATGAACCAATTCGACGGAGATTTTCGTGTGAACCGGCTTTTTCGGCGCTTCTGGCGCCGATTCAGTCAAAATCTCCGTCGAATTCGTTCGGGGCGTCCGGCGCGGATCAGCGCGTAGCGATCGGATGCCGCGGCAACAGCACCTCGAACCGGCACCCGCCGGGCACGTTCCGCACCCGCACTTCGCCGTGGTGCGCCCGCACGATCCCCTGCACGATGGCCAGGCCGAGGCCAGCGCCGCCGGTGCCCAACGGTTCGGCCACCGGGGTGCGCGGACCGCTCGCCCGCCAGCCGGCTTCGAAGACCCGGCTGAGGTCCTGCTCGGGGATGCCGCCAGCGGCATCCGTTACCGAGATCACGGCGTGGTCGGTGGCACCGGCACCCGATCCGCTGCTGGCCGTGACCGAGACCACGATCGAGCTGCCGGCCGGCGAATGCTGGATGGCGTTCATGACGAGGTTGCCGACCACCCGGGACAGTTCGCGCGGGTCCGCGAGGATGGTCAGCCCCTTCTCTCCGGCGAATCGCAGGTCGAGCGACTTGGCCTGGGCGATCGGCCAGAGTCCCGCGACGGTGTCGCTGATCAGGTCGTAGAGCGAGACCGGCTGCAGCCTCAGGCGCAAGGTGCCGGAGTGGATTTTCGACAGCTCGAACAGGTCGTCGACCATGCCCGTGAGCCGGTCCACCTGCCCGCGCATCTGCGTGTAGTACCGTTCCGGGTCCTCGACCATGCCGTCCTCGAGGGCTTCGGCCATGGCACGGATGCCCGCGAGCGGCGTGCGCAGGTCATGAGAGATCCAGGCGATCAGCTCGTGCCGTGACTCCTCGATCTGATTCTCGCGGACACGGGATTCGGCGAGGTGTTCCCCGGTCGCGGCCAGTTCCCCGGCCAGCGCCGTGAACTCGTTGTTGCTGTGCCGGTCGGTCGCCGCGACCCGTTCGCCGCGCTCGATGCTGGCCGCGGCCGAGCGCAGGGAGCGGCTGTCCCGGGCGAGCTGACGGCTGAGCACCGCGGCCATGGCCAGCGACACCAGTCCGGCGACACTGGCCACGGAGTAGAAGACCGTGAGGTCGTGCCGGGAGACGTATGTCTGCGAGGCGACCGCCGCCATCCCGCCGACGACCGACACCACCGTGGCAAGGGCGATCACCATCAGTTGCAGTACGAGGGAGGTGCGGGAAAGCAGGCGCAGGGTGAGCAGGCCGGCGCCGCCGACGACCACCGCGCAGGCCAGCGTGAACAGGGAGACCGTGAGGAGCACATCCGGTGTCATGACTGCCGCCCCGTGGGAGCCAGCGGAACCGGGTCGAACCGGTAGCCGACCCCCCAGACCGTGTTCAGCAGCCGGGGCTGCGCCGGGTCAGCCTCGATCTTCTCCCGCAGCCGGCGCACGTGCACCGTCACCGTGGACAGGTCGCCGAACTCCCAGCCCCAGACGGAACGAAGCAGGTCCTCCCGGCTGAGCACGGTGTGCGGACGCCTGATCAGGTGGGCCAGCAGGTCGAATTCCCGCGCGGTGAGCACCAGCGGCTCGCCGCGCAGCCGCACCTCGTGCGCCTGCGCGTCCAGGGCGAAGTCGCCGGCCGAGACCAGCCCGGCCGGCACGGCGGGCGCGGTGCTCCGGCGCAGCACCGACTGCACCCGCAGCACGAGTTCGCGCGGGGAGAACGGTTTGGTCAGGTAGTCGTCGGCGCCGGCCTCGAGGCCGTCGATGCGGTCCTCCTCCTGGTTGAGGGCGGTCAACATGATCACCGGGATCTCCCAGTCCCCGCGGATGCGCCGGCACACCTCGATTCCGTCCAAGAGTGGCAGCATCCGGTCGAGCACGACCAGGTCTGGCCGCAGCTGTTCGGCTTTCGCGAGCCCGTCCAAGCCGTCTGCCGCCTCGTCGACCACGAACCCGGACGCCCGCAGATACCGGCAGACGATCTCGGACACCGTCGGGTCGTCGTCGACGACGAGGATGCGGCGCTCGAGAGGCGGTAGCGGGCGCAAATCGCCCGGGGGCAGGGAAGGAGGCACGAAATCAGGATAGAGCGGCGGGCACCGGGTGTGCCGGGCCGGAGCAGGCGACACCGTTTCTTCCTCACTCCGTAATCTCTTTGGCCGTTTCGGCGGAGCCGGCCCCCGTAGTGTCGACCCATGACTGTGTTCCAGGTGGACCTCGTGCTGCCATGCCTGAACGAAGCCGACGCCCTGCCCTGGGTGCTGTCGCGACTCCCGGAGGGGTATCGGGCCATCGTCGTCGACAACGGCTCGACCGACGGATCGGCTGAGATCGCCGCCATGGCCGGCGCCCAGGTCGTGCACGAGGCGCGCCGCGGCTTCGGCGCCGCCGCCCACGCGGGCCTCCTGGCGGCCACCGCGCCGATTGTTGCCTTCTGCGACGCCGACGCGTCGATGGACCCGGCCGAACTGCCGCTCCTGGTCGATCCCGTGCGGGCCGGATCCGCCGACCTGGTGCTCGGCCGCCGCCGGCCCGCGACCGCCAAATCCTGGCCGCTGCACGCGCGCCTCGCCAATTCCAGTCTGTCCTGGCGTCTGCGCCGAATAACAGGGGTGAACATCCATGACCTCGGCCCCATGCGCGCCGCGCTCCGCGAATCCGTGCTGGACCTCAATCTCCAGGACCGCCGCAGCGGGTATCCGCTGGAGATGTTCTTGAAGGCGGCGTCGGCGAACTGGCGCATCCTCGAGGTTGACACGACGTATTCGTCCAGGGTCGGCCGCAGCAAGGTGACCGGAACCGTGCGCGGCACCCTGACCGCGGTCAATGACATGTCCGCCCTCCTCCGGGAGACGCGCCGATGACGACCATCGTCGTGATCGCCAAGGAATGCCTTCCCGGTCGGGTGAAGACCCGGCTGCACCCGCCGCTGAGCCTCGAACAGGCCGCCGATCTGGCGGCGGCCAGCCTCGACGACACTCTCGCCGCGGTCGCCGCCCTGCCCGCGACCCGCCGCATCCTGGCCTTCGACGGTGTGATTGCGCCGAACGCAGCCGCCGGCTACGAGATCCTGCCACAGGTGGAGGGCACCCTCGACCTGCGGCTCGCGGCCGTGTTCGACGCCTGCGAGGGTCCCATGCTGCTGGTCGGCATGGACACCCCGCAGGTCACCTCCGCCCTGCTCGAACCCGTCTTCACCGACTGGACCGATGACGTGGATGCCTGGTTCGGCTTCGCGAACGACGGCGGCTTCTGGGCGCTCGCCCTGAACGACCCGACCGGCGACCTGATCCGCGGCGTGCCGATGTCCCGGGACGATACTGGCGCTGTGCAGCTGAAACGGCTGACGGATGCCGGGTTGCGCGTGAACCTGCTTCCTACCCTCACCGATGTGGACACCATCGAAGACGCCCACCGGGTGGCGGGGATCGCGCCTACCGGCAGATTCGCCGCGGCCCTGGCCGCCATGATGCCGCCGATCCCGACGGACAATTTCCGATGACGCTGCTGGCCGCACAACTCGAGGGGGAGTGGGCCGAACCGACCACCTTCGGTGCCGGCGGCGCGGAGCCCTACGCCGCCGCGCTGCGGAACGCCGACAACGTGCTCTACCTGCGCCGGATATCCTCCGGCGAGCACGCCACCATCGATGCCGGCCGGTGGAGCGCCGACGCCGACGACACCGACCTCTGCCTGCTCGACGGGATCACCGGCCCGGTGCTCGACATCGGCTGCGGCCCCGGCCGCATGGTGCGGGCCGCCATGGGGCTGGGGCTGACCGCGCTCGGCCTCGACGTGTCGGCGACCGCCGTGCGCATGGCCGCAGACGCCGGCCTCGACGTGTTGCAGGGCAGCGTCTTCGACCCTCTGCCGCTGGAGGGTGGCTGGGCGGCCGCGCTGCTCGTCGACGGCAACATCGGAATCGGCGGCGACGCATCCGTTCTGCTCACGCGCTGCGCCGACCTGCTGGCGCCGGACGGCGTTCTCCTGGTCGAACTCAGCCACGACCCGGCCCGGGACGACAGCTACCTCGGCACCATCGAGGATTCAACCGGGAGCCGCAGCGCCGTGTTCCCCTGGGCGGAAATCGGCATTAACGGCCTCCGCGACCGTGCCGGAGCGACCGGTCTGGTCGTGGCTCAGGACTGGCGGCTGGACGGCCGCTGGTTCGCGCGCCTGCTGCGAGCGTAGAGCACGACCGACCAGACCGTCGCGACCAGGGCGACGGCCACCCAGAACAGAGCGAGGTTCCGACCGTAGTCGAGCGGAAGGATGCTCGGATTGTTCGAGGTGAGCGACCGGGCGACGATCGCGGGCACCACGATCAGCGTCATGATCGAGCCGACCACGATGGCGGCCTGCACGACCAGCACGATCGTGCCCGTGACGCGGCGCCCCGCGCGGCGCAGCAGAAGGCCGCAGAAGAAGATCAGGGGCGCCAGCGCGGCGTCGTGCAGCACGATCGCCGCGCCGATCCAGAGCGCCACCCCGGGCAGTCGGGTGATCCGCACTGTGTCGAAAAGAACGTAGAGGCCGAAGAGGAGCCCGGACGTGCCGAGCAGGATCAGCGTGGTGCGGGCTGCGCGCATCCGTCGGTCGCCGGCGTGGGGGAGCGCGGTGGTCGCGCGTGCTGTTGTCATACCTGCGGTGTTCATGCGGTGATCGCCTCGATCCGGCTCAGCCATTTGGTTTGCAGCACTCCGGGCCGTCCCGGGGCGATCATGCGTGCCGGGTAACCGTGCTGCAGGTCGAGCGTCTCGCCGTTCAGCTCGAGCGCCACCAGGGTCAGCGGGTCCCGCACGTATTCCGGTCCCATCTCGGTCTTCTTGAAGCTGCCGCGCTCTTCGAGACTGATCAGGCGAAAGGATGCGCCGGTGTCGGCGCCGACCAGGTCGGCCAGTTCCGACAGGCGAACCCCGCGCCAGAGCGCCAGTTGGCTCCAGCCCTCGACGCAGGCGATCGGCAGTTCCACCTCGGTCTGCGGCAGGGCCTCGAGCTCGGCGCGGCTGAAGCTGCGCTCCACGCCACCGGCAGCGAGGGTGAGCACCCAGCCGGCGGCGACGGCCGACGCGGTGACCTTTGCCTCCTCGGCCGTGCGGTTCACCGGGAGGCCCTGCGGGCCGACGCCCTTCTTGCGCGGACCGAACACGTTCACCGCGTCCAGAGGCGCAAAGGTCTGGCCGGCGGTCAGCCCCACCACGGCGGCGCAGGCGATTCCGACGGTGGTGAGGAAGCCCCGGCGACTCACGGTCGTCGTCTCGCTCACGGTCTTCGTCTCGCTCACGAACGAGGGCGTGGCGTCGATCCAGGCGATCAACCGGCCCGTCACACCGGACGGACGTCCGCTGCCCCAGAGCCGCACCGCCTCGACGTCGGCCGGTGACTCAACGTCGCTCGCGGCATCCGTTGCCTCGTGCTCGGCAGCGGCGCGCCCGTTCCAGAACCGTGTGATGATCGGCAGCTTGATGCCGATGTGCAGTACCAGCAGTCCCACCAACACCCAGCCGAGGGCGTAGTGCACCTCGCGGAAGGGAAAGGGCCACGGGTACCACTGGTAGGTGTTGATCAGGCCGATGGTGATCTGCACCAGGGATGCGCCCACGAAGAGGGCGATCGACGCGCGTTCGAGCAGGTGTAGGAACGATTTCACCGGCGGCCACTGGAACAGGTCGGGGAAGACGATGTAGAGCTTGGCCAGCAGCAGCGGGAAGCATGCGATGCCGGCCACGATGTGCGTGCCCTGGGTGATCTGGTAGAGCGACGCGGGCCGGGTCGGGAACCGCATCCACGGCAGCGGCTCCTGCAGGAAATGGCTGTACAGGCCGGTGCCGAAGCAGACGATGAACGCGGCGCCGAGCAGCCGGCCGATCACGACCGCCAGCCGGGGATTGCGCACCGGGGAGGCCAGCGCGCGCTGGGCCTCGTACATCATTCGTCTCATGGTTCCATTGCATCATCCGGGGTGCCCGGAGAGGCGGCGCAATCCTTACGGTCCGGTGACGCGCACCGGGACGGTTGGGCCCAAATGCCCGGGTTCCGTCAGGATGGCAGGGTGCGTATCGCCGTTGTCTCCCTCCTCCTTGCCGCCAGTGCGGCCCTGACGGCCTTCAGCGTGCTCGCGTATGACCTGTTCAAGCCGGGACGCGACACGGTGCCTCTGGTCATCTGCACCAGCGGGCTGTGGCTGCTTTTCGCGCTCGCCGTGGTCCTGCTGCGCGGGGTGCGGGGCCGGGCCGTGGTCGTGCTGATCCTGGCGGGTTCGGTCGGGATCGGGGCCGCGGCCATGGTCGGTCCGCCGAACACGAGCACGGACTCCGCGCGCTACGCCTGGGACGGCATCGTCGCCACCGCGGGCATTTCGCCGTATGCCTACACGCCGGCCGACGATCGGCTCGACGCCCTGCGCCCCGACTGGTTGTTTCCGGCTCCGGAGCTGACCGCGGCCGGCGATCTCGTGTGCGTCGGCGAACGCATCCAGACGGCGCTGAAAAGCGAGTCCGACGAGATTCTCTGTTCGGCACTGAACCGCACCGGAGTGCCCACGATCTATCCGCCGGCCGCCGAGATCTTCTTCGCCGGCGTCCGGGCGGTCACCGGGCCGAATGCGGAGTACTGGCCCCTGCAACTGACGGGCCTCCTGCTCAGCGTCGGCACCACGGTGATGCTGCTGGTCGGGATGCGCCGCCGCGGCATCGACCAGCGGTTCGCCGCGCTTTGGGCCTGGTGTCCGCTCGTGGCCACGGAAGCGGTCACGAATTCCCACATCGACATGCTCGGCGTCGTCTTCACGTTGAGCGCGGTGTTCCTGGTCACCGGCCGGCGCTATTGCAGCGGTGGGATCGCGCTCGGCGCGGCGATCGCGACCAAGCTGATTCCCGTGCTCGCGGCCCCTGCCATGCTGCGGCGCCAGGGGTGGAAGGTCGCCGTGGCCGCCGTGGCCACCTTCCTGCTGCTGTACGTGCCGTATGTGCTGACCACCGGTATCGGGGTGCTCGGCTATCTGCCCGGCTACCTCTCCGAGGAAGGGTACGAGGACGGCACCCGCTTCGCCCTGCTCTCGCTGGTCGCCCCGGGCGGCTCGGCCGTCATCGTTGCCGGTGTGCTGCTTTTCGTCATCGCCGTGCTCGTGATCTGGAAGACGGACCCCGACCAGCCCTGGCTGGGCCAACTTGTCATGATCGGCAGTGCGCTGCTCATTCTGAGCCCGCGGTACTCCTGGTATGCCCTGCTGCTGCTGCCGTTCATCGCCCTCAGCGGCCGCTGGGAATGGCTTCTGGTGCCGGTGGCCCTCACCCTCCGCTTGCTGGTCCCGTCGATTCCGCTTACCCGGGTGGCCATCGCCACGGCTATCGTCGTCATCGTCGTCATGTCGATCCACCGCGCCCGCCCCGAGGTGGCACGACGCCTGTTCCGCCCGATCAGAACGGCGCCGGCACGTCCGAATCCGGCTCCCGCGCCTTCTTCACCTTCTACTCTTCCGGCTTCTCCTCCTTCTCCGCCGGATGCCCCGCCGGGCGGATGATCGTGGCTGGTTCGCTGAGGAGGATGCGCCCGGTCGGTGACGTCTTCTTCAGCGTCCCGTCGGGCAGGTGCACGGAGCTCCCCCGAGTCGCGGTCCGGGCCGTGATCTCGGAATACCGGCGGGCTCCATTGACCTGCGCGGCGACTCGGGCGGACTCCGCCTGCGTCGCCTGAATCGCCTCGAAGTGTCGCCCCGGGACTCGAACTTCTCGCTGTAAGTGGGCTTCATGAGGGAGACGCTACGGGTATCCACTGACATTCCATGCCCCAGATCGGCACCAGTCATCGCTCTGTGGAAAACCCGATGACGCCCATATTGTGAAAGAGAAGAGGGGCCACGGCGCAATCCGTTGAACTGACCGCCGCTGGCATCGGTCACACGGCCCTCACCTCCCATCCGCCGTGTGACGTAAACGCGGAGATTTTCGCGAAATGCCGGTTGTGGCGCCTGGGTGTGCGGCGTGTTGCGAAAATCCCCGTAGTTAGCGACCGCGGCCGCCCCGGATGCCCCGGGCGGGCGGCAGAACCGGGCGGCAGAACCGGGCGGCAGAACCGGGCGGCAGGACCGGGCCGCCGGGCCGCCGCGCCGCCGAGCCGGGTCAGCGTCTCGACCACCGCGAGCAACACAAGGAAGGGCCCGCTGCGCATCTGCGCAGCGGGCCCTTCCTGATAAGCGGTGTTACTTGGTGGCGACCGTGATCTTCGCGATGCCGACCAGGAGCTGGTCAGCGACAGCATCCGTCATGAACGTGTCGTTGAGCAGGCCGGCGGCCTCAGCCGAGATGTGCACGGTGGTGCCCTCGAGGATGGCGTTATCGCCGTCCATCTGGAGCGGCTTCAGGGTCCCGCCGTAGAGGTTGAAGAGGAGGACCTGGGTGGCGGCTGACTCTCCGTTGACGCTCACGTCACCGAACAGCTTGCTGGTGCCCGGGTCGATCGTGAAGTTGGTCAATTCGACCGTGGTCTCGCCGGCGGTCAGTGAGAAGCCGGAGCCCTCGTGCTCGATGGAGCCCTGGACGAAGGGCCGGTAGTCCTCTTCGGGGTCGTAGTAGTCCACGTTTCCACCGGTGATCGGGAAGTGCAGGCTGCCGTCGGTCAGGGTGGCGGTGCCCACGGTGCCGGGGGTGAGGCCGAGGCTGGTCAGCGCCGCAGCGAAGTCGGCGTCGAGGAGAACGGACGTGTCGACGCCCGACAATGCGGGGATCGAAGCGAGGGCCTTGGGGGTTGCTCCCTCGGAGGAAGGGGAGGAAGAGGAGGAGGAATTCTCGGCCGGGGCGGTCGCATCGGCTGTGGTCGAGCAGGCGGAGAGGCCGGCGATGAGGAGGCCCGCGGTGGCGAGGCTGAGCGTGGTCTTGGTGAATGAGCGCATGAGAAAATCCTTAGGGTCTGTGGTTGGGATTCAGCGGTTCTTGGTGCTGAATGAGGTTCGGTCCCCTCCGTCAAACGGTTTGGAATTAGTTCAAATTGGGGCAAACTTCGGCCACAAGCTCCGTAACTACGGGGATCCGGGCACAAAAAAGCGACCGAGCGCACCCCGGCCGCCGCCAGCAAAAGACGCGAGCGGAACCTTAGAAGTGCCGGAACCGATCCGGCGCCAGGTCCCACGGGTCCTTGCCGAGCAGCTCGGCGATCGCGCGGAACACGCAGCTCTCGATCACCATCCGCCGGTGCAGGTCGTCGTTCCGATGCAGCCGCGTCAGGCGCTGGATCGGCAAACGGTAGAAGACCACGCGACGCTCCGCGGCGTTCACGGCCCAGCGCTCCACTTCGATGGCCGGCAGCACCGAGGAAGGACCGGCCGCAACCACGAACCTCACATCACCCAGCTGCTCCGGCCAGACCGAGCGGAGGTAGTCAACGGTTGACGCCACGGTCATATCGAAGTTGTCGATGCGCGTCTGCAGAGGCGGCAAATAAGGCCCGGTCGCCGAGCTGCGGATGCCCCGGCCGTGCCGGTCCCGACCTCGCCCGCGCTGAACGGGGGCCGGCGTCGACACGGCGGAACGGCGAACTCGAGACATGCCCTCATCCTAGTTCGACCCGTTGACGGGTATCCTGTAGCCAATGTCATTCCGGCCCTGCTCCCGTGTCGCCTGCTCGGAGGAATCCGCCGCGACTCTCACTTTCGACTATGCCGACGCGATGGCCGTCCTCGGTCCGCTTGCCGTGCAGCGCGAGCCGCACACCTTCGACCTCTGCGCCCGGCACGCCCGGCTGACCGCAGCCCCGCAGGGCTGGCAGCTGGTGCGCCTCCGCACCGACGGGCCGGCGACCGAGCCGGCCGACGGGCCGGACGCACAGCCGGCCGCCGGGCCGGACGCCGAGTCGGGATCCGCGGAATGACGGACCAGACGGATGCCGCCGCCTGCCTGGGCGCCGTCGTCGGCCCGGGCGAGGTGTGCGGCACGACTGCCGCACCGTTGACCGCGCAGTTGGTGGCTGCCCTTGCCGCTGCCTTCGTCGACGAAGTCGGTGCGCAGAGCCGCGAGGTACTCCTCGGTCACGACCGGGGCGAGGCGGGCGAGCTCGTGGCCGCCTTCACCCGGGGTGCGGAAGCCCGAGGGGCCACCGTCGTCGACCTCGGCGTGTGCTCCACCGACGAAATTCGATTCGGCTCGGGAGCCCAAAACGCCCCGGCCGCCCGGATCACCGCCTCCTCGCTCACCATGCTTCGGGCGGGTGCCCAAGAGATCGGGCACGACTACGGTCTCGGCGCCATTCGTGACCGCGCCGTCGGCTATCTGGCCGCCGGGCCGGCCCCGGTGGCGACACCCGGCCGCCGCCGCGAGTTCGACCTGCTGCCCGACTACGCGGCCGGGCTGCGCGCGCTCGTCGGGCTCACCGGCATCCGCTCGCTCACCGTCGTGGTCGACGCCGGCCGCGGCGCCGCCGCCGTCACGGTGCCCTACGTTTTCGGCGACGATGTCCGCAAAGCTGCCGGAGACCCGGCCGGCGGCGCCTCCGCGGCGGCGGACCCCGCCGAAACACCGCGCCCAGCAGCCCTCACCATCGTCCCGCTCTTCTTCGATCAGGGCCCGGACCTCCCGCCGCACACCATCGACCCTGCCGACCCGGCCACCCTCACCGATCTGCGGAATGCCGTGATCCAGCACGAGGCCGACCTCGGGCTCGGCTTCGACGCCGACGGCGGCCGCTGCGTGGTGGTCGACGAGACCGGGTGCGTCGTGCCCTCGTCCGCGATCGGCGCCGTGCTCGCCCGGCGCGCCATCGCAAGCGCGCGGATTATGGACCCTGGCCGGGATGTGGTGGTTCTGCACGACCTCAACGTCTCCCGCTTCGTGGCGGAGACGATCGAGGCGGCCGGCGCGGCCGCGGTCCCCACCTCGGTCGGCGGATCCTTGATGCGGGCCGAGTTGCGGGCCACCGGGGCAGTGTTCGGGTTCGGGTACTCCGGCGACTACTACTTCCCGCAGTTCTGGTGCGCCGACAGCGGTCTGCTCGCGGCCCTGCACGTTCTGGCGGAGCTCGGATTCCAGCCCCGCCCGTTGTCGGCGCTGGCGGCGGATGCCGTGCCCTACGCCCATTCCGGCGAGATCAGCATGGCCGTCGACGACCTGCCCGGGGTCTACGCGCGCGTCGTCGACGCCTACACGGGTTCCGCCGACTTCGAGGAGATCGACGGCCTTACGGTCATCGGCCTCACGAGCGTCGACGAACCGTTCTGGTGGTTTAACGTGCGCCCATCGCGCACCGAGCCGGAGCGAGCGCCGCAGCAGCAACAGAAGCAGGTGCGGCCCGAGCTGCGACTCACCGTGGAGGCCGGGACCCCTGAGGTGATGGTGCGCATCCGCGACGAAGTCCTCGCACTCATGCCCGCCGATTAATCGCACGTTACAAGCACGTTTCCACCCGCGGGTTGATTTCGGCGCCGGTAATCGCCGGTCATACGCTGACTCACGAAGCACCAATGGATAGCAGTCGGCCCCACCGTCGGGGTGGCAGCATCCCACTGAAACTGGAGTGACATGGCCAACGAGACAGACACAGACCGCACTGCCGCAAAAAAGGGCGGGGGAGGCCAGCAGCTGTCCAAGTCCCTGAAACCGCGACACCTCTCGATGATCGCAATCGCCGGCGTGATCGGAGCCGGCCTTTTCGTCGGGTCCGGAGCTGCCATCCAGCAGGCCGGGCCGGGCATCCTCGTGGCCTACTCGGCCGCGGGACTGCTTGTTATCCTGGTCATGCGGATGCTGGGCGAAATGGCGGCGGCGCATCCAGAAACCGGTTCGTTCTCTACCTACGCCGACAAAGCCCTCGGTCGCTGGGCGGGGCTGAGCATCGGCTGGTTGTACGCCTGGTTCTGGATCATCGTCCTCGGCATCGAGGCCACGGCCGGCGCCGCCATCGTGCACCGCTGGGTGCCGGAGGTCGACCAGTGGGTCTGGGCACTCCTACTGATGGTGCTCCTCACGGGCACCAATGTCGCCTCCGTGAAAATGTTCGGTGAATTCGAGTTCTGGTTCGCGTCGATCAAGGTGGCGGCCATCGCCGTCTTCCTGCTGCTCGGCGTCGTGGCCATCCTCGGGTTGATGCCCGGGGTCGCGGCCCCCGGCCTGAGCAACCTCACCGGCAACGGTGGGTTCTTCCCCAGCGGTAGCGGCGCCGTCCTCGGCGGCGTGCTCGTGGTCGTTTTCTCGTTCTTCGGCGCCGAAATCGCCACGATCGCTGCCGGCGAGTCCGAGAACCCGGTCGACGCGGTCAAGAAGGCTGTCAAATCCACCGTCTGGCGCATCCTCGTCTTCTACATCGGATCCATCGCCGTCGTCGTCACGCTGCTTCCGTGGAATAGCGCTTCCGTGGCCAAGAGTCCCTATGTCGCTGTGATCGAGCTCTACGGAATCCCCGGGGCCGGCACGATCATGGACATCATCGTGCTTACCAGCGTGCTCTCCTGCCTGAACTCAGGTCTCTACACCGCGAGCCGCATGCTTTTCTCCCTGTCGGAACGCGGGGACGCACCCCCGGCGTGGTCGAAAATCTCCGTCCGCGGCGTGCCGCGCGCCGCCGTCTTGTCTTCCACCGTCGTCGGGTTCATCACGGTGGGTCTGAACTACATCGCGCCCGACACGGTCTTCCTTCTCCTCGTCAACACCTCTGGCGCGATCGCGCTTCTCGTCTGGCTCGTCATCGCCGTGTCGCAGCTGATCCTGCGACGGCGCATGGGCACGGATGCCGCCAGTCGCCTGAGCCTGAAGATGTGGGCCTTCCCCTACCTGACCTGGCTGGCCATCGGCGCCATCGTTGCACTGCTCGCGGGCATGGCCATTCTCGAACGCACCCGCATGGAACTCCTGATGTCCCTCCTGCTCGCGGGCGTCGTGGTCGGCATCGGCCTGTGGAAGTACCGCGGGGACAGGAGCGCCGCCCACCCCGTTGCGGATGCCTCGGTTTCCGCCGAAGTGAAGAACGACGAGGCCGAGACTCTTGCCCCGAGCGGCACTGCCGCTGTGCTGAAATAGGGTGCCGTCCCGGCTGCACGGAAGCCGTGTTTCCGCCNTTCCGCCCCGTTGGGGCGTGACACGCCCGGGCGGTTGCTGGTTTTGACGGTCCGGTGTGTCGGCCGTAATGTATTCAAACGTACCCCACAGGTGCGGAAAGCCGCAGAGCTTCCCGGCCTCATGTGGAACCACAGTTTTTCGCTTCGTCTCATGCTTGTTCCTGTTTCAGGTGAGTGTGGGGGAGGCCTAAGATGGTAACTCTCTCCGGCTGCGTGTTTGGTCTGGTGGGTGGTTGTTCGAGTCGCTTTGGCGCACTCGGAATCGGCTGCTTTCAGTGATTTGACAGGGTGTGGCCGGGCAGCTAAGTTATACAAGTTGCCTCGAAGCGACAGCCCCTTGGTGGGCTTGAAGTCGAGTGCGTCCGATCCTTGAGAACTCAACAGCGTGCACAATGTCAAATGCCAAAAACCTCGGCCGTAGGGCTCCTTTCTAGGGGGTACCG
>NZ_SOFB01000020.1:0-7553 GCF_004402815.1 Cryobacterium sp. Hz7 | reverse complement strand
AACGGGAGGAGCCGCTCGAGCATCGCCACCGAACCCTGGCCGTGCGGGCTCTCCTTCGCCACCCGCCGGTACATCGGCAACATCCCCAGCAGGGTCAGTGCAACGATCAGCAGGGTTGCCAACGGCGCCAGTGCCCCGGCAGCGAGCACGGCGATGCTCGGCAGGTACGACAACGTCGAGAAGTAGTCGACGCCCGTCAGACACATGACCATCCACCAGGGACGCTTCGTCGCGGTATCTGCGGGGCTCTCTGGCCCGAGGGGCTGCACGCGGTTCCGAAGCAGCCACCGCGCGAGGCCGCTCATTGGAGCCGCCGAACGGTCGAGACTGGCAACGCTCGCCGGGATGACCGGAACGCCTGATGAATCCACTTTGTTTCTTCCATCCCGTCCACGCACGTCACCAGAGCGTGAGAACCGATTTCCTCGAATGCAAACTACAGCAAGACGATTTTGAGCCCCAGACGAGCAAACGCCACGCATTCTAAGCAACGATCCGAGCTCAAAGCGCTGGTGTGGGTGTGGCGCCCTGCCACGTGCGCGAGTGCGCTGTGTCAACGACCGTGGTACGTGCTGCACTCCCGGCTTGCGGTGACAGTTGTGCAGTGACCCGCCGATGGGCGATACGCCGGCAGTGGCCTTGCCCGTGGCAAAGGCCGGGCCGTTCGTGCAGAGCTTTCCCGGTAGGTGACTCTGCGGACCCTCGGCAGCAGTCCGCCCACTGACGCCGGGCTCGCGATGGCCACACATTTTACCCAGATCGCGGCTGAAGGGTGTCAAGTCGCAGATGTGTGCCGTTGCAGGTTCCGGACGGCACCCTGCGCAAGGTGCTGTCACCTTGCGGTAGAGGGGTCTACAGTCGCCCGCAGTAGGTCCGATCCTTAGGGAGTGGCCTTCGGGAGGAGAACTCTCGGCGAAAGGCGGCAAACGAGTTGGAGATCAGCACAAGCGTGCCGGGACCGAGCGGGCGTGGGCGCTTGCCGCCCCGATGGGTCATCGTGCTTTTCTGGAAGGCGCACCGGGCGCTGGTCCGGGTAACCGGTGGGCGTCGCGGCCTGTGGCGTCCGCGTGAGAAGACTTGGGGTGCGCTGAGGCTGACCACGGTCGGGCGCCGCAGCGGCCAGGAGCGATCGGTGATTGTCGGGTACTACGAGGACGGTCCAAACCTGGTGACCATGGCGATGAATGGTTGGGGCGAAGCGGAGCCCGCGTGGTGGCTGAACCTCCAGGTGCAGCCGAAGGCCCGGGTTCAGCTCGCCGACGGGACCCGCCAGGTCGTCGCCCACGCCGCAACTGGAGCGGATCGGGACCGGCTGTGGGACCGGTGGCGGTCGCTGGACAAGGACCTCGATGGGTACGCCCGTCGTCGGCCGACGGAGACGGCCGTGGTGGTCCTCGAACCGGTGACGTGAGCGGTTCCGGTGCCACCACTGGACTGGACAACCCAGCAATGGCTGATCAACAACAACGGCGACGTCGTGCCGCCAGACGCTCTGGATCAGATCAGGTCAGATCAGATCAGATCACGGCTGCGGCAGGCGAGCCCACTGCAGATACTTCCTGGGCTGGGGACGCCGGGCCGGAGGGATTCTCCCTGTCGGAAGAGGCAATCGACTGGATAGAGATGACGGCCAACGATGAGGTTTCTGACGACGAATAGCTGGGCCTTGTCGTGACTTCCCGCTCATGAGTTTCTGCCATTTTCGGCAAGCGCCACCGATGAGCCGCAGGGCTCCGCGAGGAACGTCTTCTATTTCAACAAGTTCCGACAGGTTAACGATCAACTGAAGACCCTGCGCGGTGCATCGGGCCCGTTGCTCTACAGCTCCACGTCGTCAGGCGGCATCGACGCAGGCACGATCCTGGCGGTGGTGTCCTTGCGTCGGTAGAGGTGTCCTTGGTCGGGGTCGCAGTCGCGGAAGGGTCCGTTTCCTTTGTCGAAGATGATGGCGGCGTGGCGGTCCCAGTGGTTGATCCACCAGGACGACACAGCGCCGGCGTCACCGTCCATGACGCTGGCGTCAGCTTGCATGCCGGCCTGCCAGAGGGCCTTGAACCGGGCGACGACCTCCGGGTGCAGCCACCACGTGGTGCACCATGGCGCGGGTTTGGTTCCGACGACCTCGACGGTGGCGAGGTGGCCGGTGAGCCATTCGAGGAACATTTGGCGGACGTCGACCGTGTCCGCCTCGGGGGCGTTCGCGTCGTAGTCGTCGTGCTCAGCCATGGGCTGTAACCTCCGCTGCAGTGGTGTCGTCGGGTACCGCGACCGGTGCCGGCCTGGGGTTCGGCGACGTGGTTGGGGTGCGGTTAATGGTGGTGGTGAGGGTTTTGTCGCGGAACCAGGGGACGGTGTTGACCATGACGGGGCGGCATTTGGAGCTGAAGACGATGGCGCGCCATTCGGGGAGGGATCCGAGGGCGGCGATGTCGAGGGTGTTGACCTTGCGGGTGTTGGTGGAGGTGGATTGGTGGCCGTCTTTGCCGGTGGAGCTGCCGTAGGTGATTTCGTCGTGTTCGCCGATGAGGGCGGCCAGGGATCGGAGGAAGTCGTCGTCGCCGGACCCGCCGCCGAAGACCCGGGTTGCGGCGGCGTCCCAGAGGGTCTGCCACCCGTCTTTCCCGAACGCGTCGATGGCTTGGGCGCGGGATTGGAAGTAGGAGTTGAGGATGATGCACATCGACCCATAGAACGAATACACGGAGGGCAGCTCGGGCCAGCGGACGATGTTCGCGCACTCGTCGAGATCCATCACGAGCGGGACCGGGAGCCGGCCGCCGTTTCGTTGCGCAGCGGTTTCGGCGGTTTTGCAGATGGCGCGGATGAGGGCGACGAATTCGACGGAGAGCCGACATTCTGCCCGAAACGCCCCGGAAACCCGGGAAAGAGCGCTCTCCCGGCAGAATCTCCGTCGAATTCGTTCGACCCGGGCCGGGGTTCCGCCCGAATCGGTTAGGAGGCCCTCGGCCGGGCAGCCGTTTACCGATGCTGCGACAGGTGCCCATGGTGTCAGCATGCGCGCCGACGACCCCTCATCTCCGTCCCTGCAGACCCTACTGACCAGCCGGCTCGGCCGGTTGGCCATCCGCTCCACCCAGATCATCGTCGTGGTCGTGCTGACCGCCGGCGCCGTCTACGCTCTGGTGCAGGTGCAACTCGTGGTGATCCCCGTTCTCGTGGCGCTCATCTTGGCATCGGCGCTGGCACCGCTGGTCGGCTGGCTGCGCACGCGCGGCCTCCCGGTCATTCTCGCGACCTGGATCACCCTGTTGGCAGGGGCACTCATCCTCGGCGGCATCGTCACGCTCATCGTCTTCGCGGTGCGCAACCAGTGGGGTGCGCTGGTGGTGGCGGCCGGCGACGGGCTCGACGAACTACAGGGGCTGCTGGTCGAAATCCCGATCGCGCTCGACTCGGAGCAGTTCAACGCGGTGCGTGATGCGATCGTGGGCTTCGTCACCCCGACGGTTCTCGGCCAGTACGTGCGGGGAACGGCGATCATCGCCCCCTTCGACGCCGTTCTGATCGGCGTCGGGCTGGCCATCCTGCAAGTTCCGCTGGCCCTGCCGCTGGCTGTGATCGTGTTCCTCACGGCGTTCATCCCACTGATCGGGGCGACCATCGCGGGCATCCTGGCTGCCCTCGTGGCGTGGAAACTGCATCCGCTGGTGATCCTCGTCGCTTTGACCGTGGGCACCATCCTCGGCGGTATCGCCGGGGCCGTTCTGGCGGTCCCGCTCGTCGCCGTGGGCTGGGCGATGATCAAGGTTTGGGACAGGCCGGATCAGTCGATCACCCAGCGGGCGAAGTTCTCCATCCGGCACTGGCCTCAGCCGGCGAAGCCCGCCGAGGCCGCCCCATTGTCGGCTCGGGGTGGCGAGCCTACGATAGACGGCATCTGACCGGGGAGGCACAGGTGGCGATTTCACCGCTGAAAGCAGCCATCGACCGAGCCTTCGCCGCCATCGGCAACGCGAGGAAGGCCTGAGGTGATGCCCGCTCTCATCTTCGACTGCGACGGTGTGCTGGCCGACACCGAACGCGACGGCCACCTGCCGGCCTTCAACCAGACCTTCGAGGAATTCTCGGTGCCCGTGCAGTGGAGCGACTCCGATTACGTCCAGAAGGTGACGATCGGGGGAGGAAAAGAACGGATGCGCAGCATCCTCACCCCGGAGGTGGCCGGCGTGCTCGGTCTGCCGGCGGACGACCCCGCGGCCCTCGACTCGGCCGTCGCCGGCTGGCACCGGCGCAAGAGCGCGATCTACACCGAGCGGGTGGCGAGCGGCGCGTTGACGGCCCGCCCGGGCATCCGTCGACTCGTCGCACAAGCCGCGGGCGCCGGCTGGATCCTCGCCGTGGCCTCCACCTCGGCCGAGGAATCTGTGCGCGCCGTGCTCACGCAAACAATCGGGCCCGAGCTGGCCGCGCAGTTCCGGGTCTTCGCCGGCGACATCGTGGACCGGAAGAAGCCGGCCCCGGACATCTACCTGCATGCCCTACGGGAACTCGGGATCGACGCCGCCGACGCCGTGGTCGTCGAGGACAGTGCGAACGGCCTCCGGTCGGCGCTCGCCGCGGGCCTCCGCACCGTGATCACGATCAGCGGTTACACCGCGGACGAAGATTTCACCGGGGCGGCCCTGGTGGTGTCGTCGCTCGGGGACCCCGGCGGCCCCACCACCGTGACGCTGCGCGACCCGCTGGGTCTGGAGCCGGAATTCTTCGTCGACCTGTCCGATTTCGCCACCATCCTCAGTGCCCCCGACCGCCCGGCCCCCGATCTGGAGAGCCGATGACCCGCTCAGCCCTGTTCGACACCGAATTCGTGGCGATGCTCCGGGCCGCCACCGAGGGGATCAAGGCCCGCGGCAAGTCCGACCTGGGAGACAAGACCCTGCTCGACGCCCTCGTGCCGGCCACGGATACGCTCGAAGCCGAGGTGGCCGCCGGCCGTGACCCGGAAACCCTCCTCGCCCGGATGTCCCTGGTTGCGCGGGCGAGCGCGGACGCCACGAGCATGCTGCAGGCCCGTCGCGGCCGGGCCAGCTACACCGGAGAACGTAGCATCGGTTCGCCCGATCCCGGAGCCCGAAGCAGTTCGTGCCGGACATGCACCAGGGGATCGCCGCCGCGAACCTCGACACGCGTGGATGGGCGTGGGCATCCATGGCGAACCGGGCCGACGCCGCGCGAAGCTGACCACCGCGAATGAGATGACCGACGAGATGCGCGACGCGGTCGTCGGGGACCTGCCGGACGTGTCGGGGACCGGGTGGCCCTGATGATCAACGGCCTCGGCGGCACCCTCTCAGTGAGCTCTACATCCGGTTCGGGAGGGCGCACGAGCAGCTGGTCAGCGCCCCGGCCGAGATCGCAGCCCGCATCTTCTGGCCGTTGCTCCTGCTGCTCCAGCCGACCTCTCGGACTCTGCTAAACTCGTACGGTTGCCGTTTGACGGCCGCGGATCAAGAGAGCCCAGGCATTCGGCCCCGGGCACCGCGCAGTGAGAGAAAGGGGATCCCATCTATGGCACTCGAAGCTAATGCAAAGAAGGCGATCATCGAAAAGTACGCTACCCACCCAGGCGACACCGGGTCCCCCGAAGTTCAGATTGCAATGCTCACGCAGCGCATCCTGGACCTCACGGAGCACCTGAAAGAGCACAAGCACGACCACCACTCGCGTCGTGGTCTGCTCCTCATGGTTGGTCAGCGCCGTCGTCTGCTCGGTTACCTGTCGGATGTCGACATCACTCGGTACCGCACACTGATCGGCAGCCTCGGACTGCGCCGCTAAGGCATTTTTCGAAGACACCGCGATCTTCTTACAAGCGGGCCGTTACCTTCCGGTAGCGGCCCGTTTGTGTGTCCGGAGCGTGGAACCGGGAATATCTCCGGGCCCGGCGCGGTTTCCCCCACCGATGTCTACCTCCGCGCTGAGCCTCTCCGTGCTCGATCTGATCCCCGTCCGCACCTCGCAAAGCTCCGCTGAGGCGATCGCGGCAGCCGTGCACCTCGCCCGGAGCGCGGACCGGCTCGGCTACACCCGATACTGGGTCGCGGAGCACCACAACATGCAGGCGGTCGCGTCGACGAACCCGCCCGTGCTGATCGGTATCCTCGCGGCGCAGACCGAACGCATCCGGGTCGGCTCCGGGGGCGTCATGCTGCCCAACCACTCTCCGCTCGTGATCGCCGAGCAGTTCGGCGTCCTCGAGGCGGCCTTCCCCGGGCGCATTGACCTCGGGCTGGGCCGTGCGCCCGGCAGCGACCCGATGATCACCGCACTGCTGCGCTCGAGCGGAGCAGTGAGCGAGGTCGACGCGTTTCCGCGCAACATCGCCGACATCGCGGCGCTGCTGCACCCCGACGGGGCCTCGCTCAGCCTCACCTCCGGTCAGGACTACACCCTGCACGCGACTCCCGCCGCCACCGGGATGCCCGAAATCTGGCTGCTTGGCTCCAGCGACTACTCGGCCCGGCTCGCCGCCCGGCAGGGCATGCCCTACGTGTTCGCCAACCACTTCGCCGGCGACGGCACCACCGCGGCCCTCGAGCTGTACCGACGCGGGTTCACCCCCAGCGAGACCCTCGACGCCCCCCGCACCATCCTCACCCTGAACGTGTCGGTCGCCGAGACCCGGGTCGAGGCCCTCGCCCTCGCCCTGCCGCAGATGCAGCAGATGGCGCGCCTGAGATCGGGCCTGCCGCTCGGCCCGCTCGCGACGGTCGAAGAGGCCGCCGCCGCACCGATGGCGCCGGCGCTGCTCCAGATGATCGAACGGATGGCCGCGGCCTGGATCATCGACGAGCCCGGCGCCGCGGCCGCGCGCATCCGTGCCCTCGCGGCGAAGTTCGGGGTCGACGAGGTCATGCTGCAGCCGATCGCCTCCGCTCACACGGGCGCCGACGCGGCGACCTCACCCGGGCGTGCGCGCACGCTGGAACTGCTCGCCGCCGAGCTTTTCACCGGAGAGCAACTCGCGGCCGAGGAACTCGCGGCGGTCTAGACGAGTGAACCCTCACAGCCGTGAACGGGATGGCGTCGAGGACTGGGGGTTCGGGGGCGGTTGCCGCGGTGCAGTGACTCCGTCCGGAACGAATTCGACGGAGATTGTGGCCGTATCGGCCCCGAATACTCCGATAAAGCCGTTTTACGGCAGAATCTCGGCTCTCCTGCTGCTTCTGTGGGTTAAACCCGNGGCTCTCCTGCTGCTTCTGTGGGTTAAACCCGGCCGGGGAGCACTGGTTTGTGGCCGCCGAGGCTGAGCATGGCGAGGGCGATGAGGGCGTCGGGTGATTTGAAGCCGAACGCGATGCGGGTAATGAGCCGGATCTTGGTGTTCATGGATTCGATGCGGCCGTTGGAGAGGCCGGGCTCGATCGATGCAAGGATCGCGGCCCGGTGCTTGACGATGGAGCGTTGGAGTTTCACGAACGACGGGATTCGGCTGCGGCGGGCCCATCCGACCCACTTGTCCAGGGCCTCGGCGGCTTCGTCGCGGGGCAGCTTGAAGACCAGCCGGAGGCCTTCTTTGAGGTAGTAGGCCC
>NZ_SOFB01000035.1:0-105724 GCF_004402815.1 Cryobacterium sp. Hz7 | reverse complement strand
AGGAGATCTCATCGATCCCGATCCGGGTGAGCCCGGCGAAGGGATCATGGAGCTTTTCCGTGTCGGCCCACACCCGGGTGATGATCGCCCCGACCGTCCGCCACGCGATGCGCATCAACACGGTGACCGCGGCCTTAGACGTCTGCGTGGCCAGCCACGCGACCTGAGAGTCAAAGTGATGCGTGTGGCCGGCCTGGTGCCTGGCCCATGGGACTGCGGCCACGATCACCCCGTGCTCCCGGCACGACACCCGCGGGGCAGCCGCCTCCAGAAAGACCCGGGGCGAGCCGAAATCCAATCCCCGCCACCGGCGGCGCCCCGCCCCCTCGTCGTAGCGCGGACAGCGTTTCTGGCAGCTCCCGCACCGGTTCCGCATCGACCTGGTCAGCCGAACCGACGCAACAAAAACGCCCGCTACGAGGTCGAGATCAACGTCCTCGACCACTGTCTTGTCGACACCGAGCAAAGTCCGCCATATTGTTAGAGACCGCACGCCGTTTTCCCGCCTATAAAGTTTCTTTCCTTTGACAGTCAGAAACCTAGACAGGAAGCGGCGTGCGGCCGTTAAGGCGCTCCGAAACACCCACGGATACAGCAGGGGAGCCAGAATCTCCGTCGAATTGGTTCGACGCCGCACACGGTGCTCCGCCGGATGACCAGCGTCCACACGGCGCAGTCAGCTTCGACTCTCCGGGAGCCACAGGACCAACCGACGGTGACTCACTCGGCAGAACCGAGATTCATTCAGGCGTCCGGTTCCGTCATGTCGACCACGTGCGACTTGACGTGGGCCTTCAGTGCCTCGATGCCCTTGAGGGCCTCTGCCTTGGAGTGATAGCTTTCGGAGGTCGCGATCACTTCGCCGTTGTTGGCCTTCAGCCGAAACTGGTATCCGCCGGATCGTTCCGCGTAGAGCTCATATTTCCCGGACATCACACACTCTTTTCTTCATCATCGAAAAACGTCGACGGACGCATTGCCGTTGGAAAAACCCTACCGCCCCCGTTGGCGCGCGAGACCCTCAACCCAGACCGAGCAGCCGGAGCCCGGCGGCCGCTGCCGCGCCCGCGATGACCACCGCCAGGAACGGGGCCTTGAACCAGAGCGCAATCGCCGCTACGACGAGCGCCCCGAGCCGTGCGTCGACGACGAGCTCCTGGCCGGTGGCCACGGTGTTCGCGACCGTCAGGGAAGTCAGCAGGCCGATCGTGAGGACGCCGGCGACGCGGGCGATGCGCGCGTTGGTGACCCACTTCTGCGGCACGAGATAGCCGAGCAGCTTCGTGAGGAACGCCGCCGCGCAGGCCACGAGGATCCAGAACCAGACGCTCATCGGGGAGCCTGCGCATCCGTCGAACCGGGTGCATCGGGTGGACCGGGATAGGGGTCGACGTCGGGCTCGAGACCCTCGCCCGCCGGCCCGTGCCGAAAACCGAACCAGCCGATGGCACCGGCGACGACAGCCGCCACGAGGATGGGCACGCCCGGCGAAACGAGCGGCACGGTCAGTACGGTGGCCAGCGCGCAGACCGCGGCGATCGCCCCGGCCTCCTTCGACCGCAGCCGCGGCCAGAGCAGCCCGAGGAACGCCGCGACCGCCGCGCCGTCGAGGCCCCACTGTTTCGGGTCGCCCACGGCGTCGCCCGCGAGAGCCCCGATCAGGGTGAATACATTCCACAACACGAAGATGCCGAGACCGGCGACCCAGAACCCCCGCTTCTGCTCGACGAGCACGGTCTGCCCGGTGCTCGTGGCAAGCGATTCGTCGATGGTGACCTGGGCGGCGGCGAAGCGGCGCCAGCCACGAGGGTGCAGCAGGGCGTTCAACTGCATCCCGTAGACCGCGTTACGGATGCCGAGGAGCGCCGCCGCGCCGGCGGCTGCCGCACCGCTGCCGCCGCCGGCGATCACCCCGATGAACGCGAACTGGGAGCCCCCGGAGAACAGGAGCAGACTCAGCGCCGAGGTCTGCCAGATGTCGAGCCCCGACGACACCGACAGGGCGCCGAACGAGATGCCGTAGAGGCCGGTGGCCACCGCGATCGACAGGCCGACCCTGGCCCCGGGGGAGTGGCGGAGGGTGGTGGGCACCGCTCAATGCTAGGGGGTGCGGCCCCCGGGTCTGCGGGGTCCGGGGTCGGGGAAGCCCCGCGGGGGCCTAGCATTGACCGATACCCAACGGAACGGAAGCACCCAGTTATGAGCGTCTGGCGCACCAAGAGCATTGAGGCCTCCATGGCCGACTCCCTCGAGAAGGGGCACAGCCTCAAGCGCACGCTGGGCACCTGGGACCTCATGATCATGGGCGTCGCGGTTGCCGTCGGTGCCGGGATCTTCTCGGTCGGTGCGAAGGCGGCCGGCAGCTACGCCGGGCCATCCGTCACCCTGGCGTTCCTCCTCGCCGCGGTCACCTGCGCGCTCGCCATCATGTGTTACGCGGAGTTCGCCTCGGCGGTTCCCGTGGCCGGCTCGGCGTACACCTTCACCTATGCGACCCTCGGCGAGCTGCTCGCCTGGATCATCGGCTGGGACCTGATCCTCGAGATGCTGACCGCCGCGGCCGTGATCGCCAAGTATTGGGGCATCTACCTGAGTGAGGTCTTCGAACTCTGGAACTGGGATGTCCCGGCCACGATCGCGGTCTTCGGACTGCAGGTCAGCTGGGGCGCGTTCGTGATCGTCGCAATCTTCACCACCCTCCTGGTGCTGGGCACCAAGCTGTCGGCGCGCGTCGCCAGCATCTTCACCATTCTCAAGGTGGCGATCGTGGTGTTCGTGATCGTCGTGGGTGCCTTCTTCATCAACCCGAAGAACTACACGCCGTTCATCCCCGAGGCCGTGCCCTCCGCGGGCGGCGACGGCGACGTCTGGATGCAGTCCCTTTTCTCGTTCATGACCGGCGCCCAGCCGGCCCAGTACGGACTGTTCGGTCTGCTCGCCGGCGCCTCGTTGGTCTTCTTCGCGTTCATCGGCTTCGACGTGGTCGCCACCAGCGCCGAAGAGGTCAAGAACCCGCAGACGACCCTGCCGCGCGGCATCTTCGCCGGTCTGGCCATCGTCACGGTGCTGTACCTCGGCGTCAGCCTCGTGCTCACCGGCATGGTGCCGTACACCGTTCTCGCCGACGACCCCAATGCCTCACTCGCGACGGCGTTCGTCTCGGTCGGCGCCGGCTGGGCTGCCCAGGTCATCTCGGTCGGCATTCTGGTGGGGCTCACCACCGTGATCATGGTGCTGCTCCTCGGCCTCTCCCGCGTGCTCTTCGCCATGAGCCGCGACGGCCTGCTGCCGCGCGGCCTGAGTGTCACCTCGTCCAAGCGCGGCACCCCCGCCCGGGTGCAGATCATCTCCGGCGCCGCGGTCGCCCTGATCGCCGGGTTCACCGACGTGGGCGTGCTCGAGGAAATGATCAACATCGGCACGCTGTCGGCCTTCGTGCTGGTCAGCATCGCCGTGGTCGTGCTGCGCAAGAAGCGCCCCGACCTGCCCCGGGCCTTCAAGGTGCCCTTCTCGCCCTTCCTGCCGATCCTGTCGGCCGCGCTCTGCTTCTGGCTGATGCTCAACCTCACGACGCTCACCTGGGTGCGCTTCGCGGTCTGGCTCGCGATCGGCATCGCGGTGTATTTCCTCTACGGCCGCCGTCACTCCGTCGTCGGGATCGAGGCCAAGCGCGTCTTCGACGAAACCCTCCGCGACGAGGTCATCGCCGAGGAGAAGGCAGCGCTGGGCAAGTAGCGCGCTTTCGCGGTCGGGGGCCGTCACTGGGGTGACCCCCAGCATCCATCGGGAAGGATGGAGCCATGCTGCACCGCCATCCCGTCCTGTCCCTGGTCACGCTCGCCTATCTGGCGTTCGTGGGCTGGGTGACGCTCGGGCCGCAGCCGCTCGACAGTGGGAACAACGAGCTGCTGCTCCGGGCGCTCCGATTCTTCAATCGGCACGACTCCACCGACTGGATCACCTACGGGCGGGTCGAATTCGCGGCCAACATCGCCATGTTCATCCCGATCGGCGTGTTTCTGCTGCTCCTGCTCGGACGCCGGTTCTGGTGGCTGGCGATCGTCGTGGCCGTCCTACTCACCGGCTCGATCGAGTTCACGCAGCAGTTCCTGCCGACCCGGGTCCCGGATGTGCGCGATCTGGTCGCGAACGGGAGCGGCGCCGTGCTCGGTGTCATCGTCGGCCTCGTCCTTACAGCCTTCAAACTGGTGCGCCGTGAGGAGCCCCGGTCGAGGCGGGTTGCGCCGACCTACAGCCGGTAGAGGCGCGCCTCCCAGGGGCGCAGCACCGGATTCGAGGACGGTGCGGCGGCATCCGTTGTGGCCGGATAGTTGGCCAGAATCAGATCGGCGCCGGAGACGTCCATCGGAAGCAGGTCGGTGAATGGGGCATCGGATGCGTTCGCGACGACGAGCAGCGTCTCCTCACCCCGGCTGCGAGTGAAGGCGTAGAGCGCGTCGTGGTCGGGTTCGAGCAGGGTGAAATCGCCGAGGGCGACCACCTCGCTCTCATGCCGCAGCGCAATCAGGCGCTGGTAGAAGCGGAACACACTCCGCATGCTCGCGAGGTCGGCGGCCACGTTCACCGTGACGCTGTTCGGGTTCACGGCCAGCCACGGCGTGCCGGTGCTGAAACCGGCCTGCGGCGAGGCATCCCACTGCATGGGCGTGCGCGCGTTGTCGCGGCCCATGGTCTGCACTCCGGCGAGCACGGTGCCGGGGTCCAGGTCGAACTCTTCCACGGCCTCGCGGTAGTGATTGAGGGATTCGAGGTCACGGTAGTCGTCGATGGAGTCGAACCGCACGTTGGTCATGCCGATCTCCTCGCCCTGGTAGATGTAGGGCGTTCCGCGGTGCAGGTGCAACACCAGGGCCCACAGAGTTGCCGACTCGTAGCGCAAGGAGGTGTCATTGCCGAAGCGCGACACCAATCGGGGCTGGTCGTGGTTGTTCAGGTAGAGGCTGTTCCAGCCGGTCTCGGCCAGACCCTCCTGCCAGCGTGACAGGCTCTTCTTCAGCGCCGTCAGGCTGCGAGGCAGCACCTCGAACTTGTGCTCGCCCTGGTCGAGGCCCACATGCTCGAACTGGAAGATCATGTCAACCTCGCGCCGGGCCGGGTCGGTGAACAGCAGGGCGTCGTCGGTGCTCACGCCCGGCATCTCGCCGACGGTGAGGTGCCGCCCTCCGCGGCCGTCGAAGACCTCGCGGTGCATCTCCTGCAGAAACTCATGGATCTGCGCCCCCATCGGCGAGCCGCCGCCGGTGGCCGGGGCCGGTCCGTCGATCAGCTCGACCTGCTTGGCGATGAAGTTGATCACGTCCATCCGGAAGCCGTCGACGCCGCGGTCCAGCCACCAGTTCATCATCGCGTAGACGGCCTGGCGCACCTCGGGGTTCTCCCAGTTGAGGTCCGGCTGCTGCTTGGCGAACAGGTGCAGGTAGTACTCATCGGTGGCGGGATCGAGCGACCAGGCCGGGCCGCTGAAGGCGCTGCCCCAGCCGTTCGGCGGGCCACCGTCGGCCTGGGGCTTGCGCCACCAGTACCAGTCGCGCTTCGGGTTCGTCAGCGACGAGCGTGATTCCCGGAACCAGGCGTGCTCGTCGCTGGTGTGGTTCACCACCAGGTCCATCACGATCTTGATGCCGCGCTCGTGGGCCTCGACCAGCAGCAGGTCGAACTCCGCCAGGCTGCCGAAGACCGGTTCGATGTCCTGGTAGTCGCTGATGTCGTAGCCGTTGTCATGTTGCGGCGACGGGTAGACCGGAGAGAGCCAGACCGCGTCAACGCCGAGCTCGGCGAGGTAGTCGAGCTTCGAACGGATGCCGCCGAGGTCGCCGATCCCGTCGCCGTCCGAGTCCGCGAAGCTGCGCGGATACACCTGGTAGACGACGGCGCTGGTCCACCAGGAGGCGCCGGTCGCGGGGGCGGTCATCCCGGACGTTGGTGCGGGTGTCGTCATTTGATCGATCCTCTCATCACGCCGGAGATAACCCAGCGCTGGGCAAAAATGTACACAATCAGCAGCGGGGCCATGGCCATCAGGTATGAGGCGAACGCGGCCGAGTAGTTGGTGTTGAACTGGCCCTGGAACACGAATTGGGAGAGTTGCAGGGTGCGTGCCGCCGGGTCGGAGAGAACGACGAGAGGCAGGATGAAGTCATTCCACGCCCAGACACAGGTGAGGATGCCGACGGTCGCGTTCATCGGGGTCAACAAGGGGAAGATGATCTGCCAGTAAACCCGCCAGGTGGTCGCCCCGTCGGTGTAGGCCGCCTCCTCCAGCTCGATCGGGATCGATTTGATGAACGCGACGTAAATGAAGACGTTGAGCGAGAGCCCGAACACCGCGTAGAGCAAGATCAACCCGACCTGGTTGTCCAGACCGAACAGGGCCGTCTCTTTCACGACTGGGAGCATGATGATCGGGAACGGGATGAAAATGGCGGACAGCAGGTAGAAGTAGACGCCCGTGAAGAACGGCTTGTGCAGGTTGCGGGCGATCGCGTACGCCACGAGCGAGTTCGTCAGCAGGGTGAGGATGACGGCGCCGACGGTGATCAGGGCTGTGTTCATCAGCGCCTGCGGGAATTTGGTCAGCGTCCAGGCGTCGGCGAAGTTCTCCCAGTGGACGCTGGTGGGGAGCGCGAACCCGGTGCCGCCGAGCTGGTCGGGGGTCTTCAGCGCGGTGATCACGGCGAAGTAGAGCGGCACCAGCACGGTGATCGCGCAGACCGCGATCAGCATGGTGGCCCACCAGTTGATCCGGGTGCGGTTGTCTTTGATGCGCCGGACACCGCGCGAGTCACGGGCCGCCCGGGGGGATGCGGGTTCGACCGTGGCGGGGGAGTCGATGGTGATAGCCATTAGAAGTCGGCCTCCGTGCGCTGAAGAACTCGGAACTGCAGGAACGAGACGAGCATGATCACGATGACGAACAGCACCGCGTTGGCGGACTGGTAGGCGAACTCGCCGCCTTGGAAACCGCCCCGGAAGATGAGCAGGGTGATCGATTCGGTCGAGGTGCCCGGCCCGCCGGCGGTGAGGGCGACGATGTGGTCGAAGGTCTGCAGGAACCCCTTCAGGCTCAGCACCATGTTGATGGTGAAAAAGGCGCTGATCATGGGGAACGTGATCGACCGGAATTGCCGTCCCGGCGTGGCCCCGTCGATGGCGGATGCCTCGTAGAGCTCTTGAGGGATCGTCTGCAGACCGGCCAGGTAGAGGATGATCGCGAACGCGCAGGCCTGCCAGACCGCGAGGGCGACGATGGCCGTCCACGCCCAGTCCGGGTTGGTGAGGATGTTGTCACGGAACACCGGGACGTTCGACAGGATCCGGGGGAGCGAATTGGCGAAGAAATACTGGAAGACGTAACCGACGACAAGGATCGCCAGCACGTAGGGGATGAAGAAGATGCCGCGAAAGGTGGACTGGAACGCGATCTTCGCGTTGAGTCCGACCGCGATGGCCAGCGAGATCACGTTGGTGAGGATGGTGGCGACGATGGCGAAGCCGAAGGTGAAGCCATAGGCCTTCAGTACCCGGTCGTCCTGAAACAGGGCGATGAAGTTGCCGAACCCGACGAAGTCCCACGAGCCGAAGCCTGCGTAGTTAGTGAAGGAGAAGAAGATGCCGATGAGTACCGGGACGGTGTGCAGCAGCGCGAAGACGGCGACCGCGGGGACGACCATCCAGTAGAAGGCGCGCGGGGTGGCGCCGACGCGTCGCCGCGCCGCGCTCGGCCGCGACGCTCGGGGCGTCTGCTCCGGCCGGGGCCGGGTCAGGACGGAAGTAACCATCAGTTAGTCTCCGCTTCGTGTCGAGGTGGTGCGTGACGCGACCTTGCGCCATTCGTTGTCGAGGGTCGCCAGCGCTTTCGCGCTGTTCTCGTCGGTCAGGAACTGCTGCACGATGGGCCCGAGCGGGATGCTCGCCGGGATCTGGTGATCGACGAAACCGGTGATCCGGCCGGCCTGGAAGTACGGTTGCAGTTCCGCCAGGGCCGGGTTGGTGTTCTCGGCTGCGTCCCGGGCCGTCGAGAACATGTTCTGTGAGGCTGCGAAGGAGTTCTGCACATCCTCCTGAAAGAGGAAGTCCACGAAAAGTCGGGCTTCGGCGAGGCGCGGTGTGTCGCGGCCGATGGCAATGGCCACGTCGACACCGGAGACGAGCTCGATGTCGGCCGGGTCATCCGTCACAGGGTAGGGGAAACCGCCGACGCTGATGTCGGGGTTGTTGGCCAGGATCGGGCTGAGGGCCCAGATCCCCTGCATCAGCATGGCCGATTCGCCGTTCGCGAAAGCCAGGTTGCCGTCTTCGTACGTGCGGCCGAGGTAGCCGTCCTGCGCGTAGGAATACAGCGTCTGCAGCTTCTCGAACGTCTCGTCGTAGTTCTTCGCGAACGAGACGGCCGAGTCGGGACCCACCTCCTCACCCTCCGCGCGGAGATCGGGGAAGAAATCGTCGCCGCCGAGTTGGGCGCCGATACCGTTCAGGGAGGATTGCACTGTCCATGCGTCGGCCGCGGTGCCGTAGAACGGGGCGATACCGGCCGCCTGGAGCGTGTCGCAGACGGCGATCAACTCGTCCCAGGTGGTGGGAATCTCGATGCCCTGCGCGGCGAAGATGTCACGGTTGTAGAGAACGCCGTTGCCGTTGTTCGCGAAGCCGAGGGCATTCACCTCGTTCTGGTAGGAGCCGAGGGCCCCGACGATGTCCTGAACGGCCGGGTTGATCCGGTCGAGAACGGGGTCGCCACTGAAGTCGTGGAAGACACCGGCCCGCGCCAGCTGGCCGAAGTTCCCCGATCCGTTCAGACTGATCACATCGGGCACCTTGTTCTTGACCAGTAGGGTGCGGATGGCGGTGTCCGCATCGGGGACGGCGTTCTGGGTCACCCGGATGCCGGGGTTCTCTGCCTCAAAATCGGCGATGATGCCGTCGAAGTCCGCGATGGCCTCGGACTTGAACTGGAAGAAATCGAGGGTGACGACGTCGCTCTGACCCGGGGCGCAGCCGCTGAGGGCGCCGATCCCGAGCGTACCGGCCAGGAGGAGTGCCATGGGTCGCCGGAGCGTCCGCAACCTCCTCGACCGGTGGCGTCGCCGGGCGGGTGTCTGGTACGTCGTCGTATCCGTCATTGCGGGGCTCCTTAGGCCGTCATGTCGCTGCATGAATCTTTCTACGGCAAAAAGAATAGGACGTCAATTCGGGAAATTTGCCGCTCCCGCGAGATGAAGAGTCCGCTCGGGCCATGGTATTCATGCCACTATGGAATAAATGGCACCTCAGGGGGCGGATATGACCACGGATGCGGCGTCGACAGTGAGCGAGACCTCCCGGGAACTCGCGCGAGCCGTGCTCATCCACGGCCCGATCTCCCGCAGCGACCTCGGCCGTCGCCTGGGACTGTCACCGGCCAGCCTGACGCGGTTGAGCAAGCCGTTCCTCGATTGTGGCCTGTTCGTCGAGGGCAGCGAAGACCGCGACGGAACCGTCGGGCGCCCGGCCCGGCCCTTGGACGTCCGGGTGGATGCCAGTCGGTTCGTCGGGGTGAAACTCACCGGCGACGACGTCTTCGCGGTGCTCACCGACCTGCGGGCCAACGAGGTGGGCTCGGCCCGGCGGGTGCTCGCCGATCACACTGTCGAGCACGTTGTGGCCCGAATCGACGAGGTCGTGCGCGAGCTCGGCGGCCCGGATGGGCTGTCGGCGCTCGGCGTCTGCGTGGGTGGGCATGTCACCGGCGCCCGGGTCGTGACCCGGGCGCCGTTCCTGGGCTGGCACGACGTGGACCTGGCCACGCGGCTCGAGCGACTGCTCGGAATTCCGGTCACGATCGAGAACGATGTCGTCGCGCTCACCTCCGCCGAGCAGTGGTTCGGAGCGGTCCGGGGTGTCCCGACCTTCGCGGTTCTGACCATCGGCGTCGGTGTCGGCTACGGACTGGTCGTCAACGACCAGGTGATCGTGACGGCCGACAGCGGCCTGGGCCTCGGTGGGCACATCCCGCTCGACCCGAACGGGCCGCTCTGCCCGGAAGGACACCGCGGCTGCTCGCAGGCAATGCTCACGAGCCAGAGTGTTTCTGCCCAGGTCAGCGTGGCCCTCGGCCGCGAGGTCGACTACGACGAGGTGCTCCGGCTCGCGGTGGAGGGGAACCGGGCTGCGGCATCCGTCGTCACCGCCACCGGTCGCGGACTGGGCCGATTGATCGCGGTGATCGCCAATATCGGGATGCTCGACACGATCGTGCTCTCCGGCGAGGGGATGCCACTGTGGGCGCTGGCATCCGAGGAGGTCATCGCCGCTGCGCGAGCCGACCGCGACCCGGATGCGACACCGCTGACAATCGTCGTTGACGACAGCGGGGTCTCCTCCTGGGCCCGCGGGGCCGCGGCTGTTGCCATCCAGCGCTCGCTCGGCCGATTGGCCGCTGCCGCCAGCGAATAGAATCGTCCATGCGCGCTGCGCGCTGCGCGCCGCGCGAGTGGGAGGCTGCACATGCAATTCGGGATCTTCACCGTCGGTGACCTCACGGTCAACCCCACGACGGGCCACACCCCCACCGAGCACGAGCGCATCACGGCCATGGTCGCCATCGCCGAGAAGGCCGAAGAGGTCGGCCTCGACGTCTTCGCCGCCGGTGAGCACCACAACCCGCCCTTCGTGCCCTCGTCGCCGACGACGCTGCTCGGCTACATCGCCGCGAAGACCGAGCGCATCATCCTCTCCACGGCCACGACATTGATCACGACGAACGACCCGGTCAAGATCGCCGAAGACTTCGCCATGCTCCAGCACCTCTCCGGTGGGCGGGTCGACCTGATGCTCGGTCGCGGCAACACCGGCCCGGTCTACCCGTGGTTCGGCCAGGACGTGCGCCAGGGCATCCCGCTGGCGCTGGAGAACTACGCGCTGCTGCGCCGGTTGTGGCGCGAGGACGTCGTGGACTGGGAGGGCCAGTTCCGCACCCCGCTGCAGGGGTTCCAGTCGACGCCGCGCCCGCTCGACGGGGTGCCGCCGTTCGTCTGGCACGCCAGCATCCGCAGCCCGGAGATCGCCGAGCAGGCCGCGTTCTACGGTGACGGCTTCTTCGCCAACAACATCTTTTGGCCCAAGGAGCACTACCTCAAGCTGATCGGGCTCTACCGGGCCCGGTTCGAGCACTACGGCCACGGTCGAGCCGACCAGGCCATCGTGGGCCTCGGCGGGCAGGTCTTCATGCGCACGAACTCGCAGGACGCCGTCGACGAATTCCGGCCCTACTTCGACAACGCCCCGGTCTACGGCCACGGCCCGAGCCTCGAGGAGTTCACCGAGCAGACGCCGCTGACCGTCGGCAGCCCGCAGCAGATCATCGACCGCTACGCCGGCATGCGCGACTACTTCGGCGACTACCAGCGTCAGCTCTTCCTGATCGACCACGCCGGACTGCCGTTGAAAACCGTGCTCGATCAGCTCGACATCCTCGGCGGCGAGGTGGTGCCCGTGCTCCGCACGGAGCTGGCCGTGAACCGGCCCGCTCACGTTCCCGACGCACCCACGCACGCCTCGCTGAAGGCCGACGCCGCGATAAGTCTGCTCGCGGCATCCGTCGCCCGCCCGTGACCTCTCCCGCGGAAGCAGACACCATGACCATCGCGCCGCCTCAGCCATCAATGGATGCGCGCCGCGCCTTCTTCGACGCCCGTCCCGCCGCCTCCGTGGCGGTCGACCTCTCCGTGCGAATCGGCAGCCTCACCCTCGCCAACCCGGTCATGCCGGCCTCGGGCTGCTTCGGGCCTTCGCTCGGACGCTTGATCCCGGTCGCCGAGCTTGGCGCCGTGGTCACCAAGACCGTGTTCGGCACCCCGCGCGGCGGCAACGCGGCGCACCGGCTGACCGAGCTCCGGGCCGGGATGGTCAACAGCGTCGGCATCCCGAGCCGCGGGGCCGCCGGCTACCTGGCGTCGCAACACCCGCTCTACCTGGCGCTCGGCGTGCCCGTGATCGTCAGCGTCGGCGGCCACCGTTCGGGCGAGTACGCCCCCGTCGTGCGGGGCCTGCGGGGAGCGGGCGACGCCTACGAGCTCAACGTGTCCTGTCCGAACCTCGACCGCCACGGCACCGACATCGGCTCCGATCCCGACGCCATCGAGAAGGTCGTGCATGCTGTGCGCCTGGAGACCGACAAGCCCCTGATCGTCAAGCTGCCGGTGCTCGTCTCTTCGATCGCGGACTGTGCCCAGGCCGCTGAGGCGGCCGGCGCCGACGCCGTCTGCGTGGCCAACTCGATCCCGGCGCTGCCGCTCACGGCCGCTACGCGGAGCCCCATTCTCGGCAACGTGATCGGCGGTCTGTCCGGCCCGAATATCCGCCCGGTCGTGCTGCGGTTGGTCTGGTTGGCCTCCCGAGCGGTCGACATCCCGGTGATCGCCTGCGGCGGGATCGAAACCGCCGACGACGCCCTCGACTACTTCTCGGTCGGCGCCCACGCCGTGCAGGTCGGCACGGCCAGCTTCGGACGCCCGTTCGCCATGGTCGAAATCGTTCGCGCCCTGCAGGAGCGCTGCGAGGGCGTTGCCGCGGCCGACATCACCGGACTGATCGAATTGTGGAGGGCCTGATGACCGTTACGACCGCCCTCGGGGCCCTCGCCGCCCTGCGCCGCCAGCAGGCGTTCGCCGCGGCCGACGAGGCCGCGCTGGACGGCCTCATCGCGGTGCGACCGCCCGAGCGGATGCCTCGGCCCGACCCGGTCTGGGACGACGCCCGCGTTCTCGTGCACGAGGTCGTGGGAGAGCGGTACCGCCGGCTCGTACTGGCCACCGACACCATTGCGACGACCGCCCTCGCCGGACAGTTCCTGATGATCACCGTGCCCCCCACAGGCGGGGAGCGCATCCTGCTCCCACGCCCGATGGCCATCCACCGCCGCCACCCCGACCAGGGCACCGTGGAGGTCATCTACGGCTCGGCCGGCCGCGGCACCACCGCGCTCACCGACGTACTCGTGGGCGAGAGCCTCCTGGTCACCGGCCCGCTGGGCCGCGGCTTCGAGTTCCCGGATGCCGCCCTCCCGACTGAGACTGGTCCAGAGGCGCCCCGCACGGCCCTGATGATCGGCCGCGGTGTCGGCGTCTGCGCCATCATGGGCTCGGTCGAAGACGCCGCCCGGCTCGGCATCGCCGCCACGGTCGTGCTCAGCGGGAGGTCGCCGGCCAATCTGATCGGCCTGGCCGACTGCGCCGAGCTGGGCGCCACGGTCATCCCCGTCACCGACGACGACGGCTCGAGCGCGCTGCCGGCGCTCGGCGAACGGCTGCGCGGGCTTTTCGCCTGGGCTCCGCCCGACGTCATCCTGGCCTGCGGCGCCGGAGTTCTCGCCCGCCTCGCCGCCGATCTCGGCGCCGAGTGGGGCGCGCCGGTGCAGGTCTCGCTGGAGGCTCACATGGCCTGCGGCCTCGGCTACTGCCACGGATGCGCCGCGCCCGTCGCCACGGATCCCGCCGTCGAGGGGCCGCTGGTCTGCGTCGACGGCCCGGTGTTCGACGCCGTGCTGCCGGACCGGGGCGCGGCCGGGCGCGAGAAACCAGCAGGCTGAACGTCTTCTGTTAGGCTTGAGGAGGTTAATCCTTGGATTGGCCACGCAGAATCACGCTCAGTACGGAGCAGATCGGCAGCGCGCTGGTCCTCGGTGGTGGTTTCCCAACTTGCCGGCAACATCCGCAGTTGGTGAATTTCTACTGGTGGCCAGCTCTCGCACCCTTCTTCTCCGCGTCCAGCTCGCGCGCCATACGGGCAACCGAGTCTTCATCGCCAGAATGGCGAGAAGCAAAAACCAAAGGAGAGAACCCCCATATGGAGGGTCCAGAAATCACGTTCGCCGAAACCGTTATCGATAACGGCAAGTACGGCACACGCACCATCCGTTTCGAAACCGGGCGTCTCGCCCAGCAGGCGCAGGGCTCTGCCGCCGCCTACATCGACGAAGAGACCATGCTTCTCTCCGCCACGAGCGCCAGCAAGCAGCCGAAGGAGAATTTCGACTTCTTCCCCCTCACCATTGACGTCGAAGAGCGCATGTACGCTGCCGGACGCATCCCGGGCAGCTTCTTCCGTCGCGAAGGTCGCCCGTCGACCGAGGCTATCCTCACCTGCCGTCTGATCGACCGGCCGCTGCGCCCGTCCTTCGTCGACGGACTCCGCAACGAGATCCAGGTTGTCGTCACCGTTCTGGCCATCGCGCCGGATGAGTACTACGACGTGCTCGCGATCAACGCGGCCTCGATGTCGACCCAGCTCGCCGGCCTCCCCTTCTCGGGCCCGATCGGTGGCGTTCGCGTCGCCCTCATCCCCGACGAGAACGGCTCCGGCCAGTGGGTTGCCTTCCCGAAGCACTCGCAGATCGTCGACGCCGTGTTCAGCATGGTCGTCGCCGGTCGTGTGGTGACCGACGCCAACGGCGCGCAGGACGTCGCGATCATGATGATCGAGGCCGAAGCCACCGACAACGCCTGGGATCTCATCAAGGGCGGCGCCATCAAGCCGAACGAAGAGGTCATCGCCGAGGGCATCGAAGCCTCGAAGCCCTTCATCAAGCAGCTCATCGAGGCGCAGCAGAAGGTTGCCGCCTCGGCCGCCAAGCCGACCGGCGCCTACCCGGTGTTCCCGCCCTACCAGCCGGCCACCTACGACGCCGTCGCCGCTCTCGCGTACGACCAGTTGAAGGCCGTCTATCAGATCGCCGACAAGATCGAGCGCCAGAATGCGGATGACGCGCTCAAGGCATCCGTCAAGGAGACCATCGCGGCCAAGGTCGCCGCCGGCGAACTCGACGCCAGCGCGAACAACCAGGTTTCCGCCGCGTACAAGTCGGTCACCAAGCTCGCCGTGCGCTCGCGCGTCCTCAACGAGGGCATCCGCATCGACGGCCGTGGGCTCGCGGACATCCGCCCGCTCGACGCCGAGGTTGCCATCATCCCGCGCGTGCACGGTTCCGCGATCTTCCAGCGCGGCGAGACCCAGATTCTGGGTGTCACCACGCTGAACATGCTCAAGCTCGAGCAGACGATCGACTCCTTGAGCCCGGTCACCAAGAAGCGCTATATGCACAACTACAATTTCCCGCCCTACTCGACCGGTGAAACCGGCCGCGTCGGAACGCCGAAGCGCCGCGAGATCGGCCACGGAGCGCTCGCTGAGCGTGCCCTGGTCCCCGTGCTGCCGACGCGTGAGGAATTCCCCTACGCCATCCGTCAGGTCTCCGAGGCGCTCAGCTCCAACGGATCCACCTCGATGGGTTCCGTCTGTGCCTCGACCCTGTCACTGCTCAACGCCGGTGTGCCGCTGCGCGCACCTGTCGCCGGCATCGCCATGGGCCTCATCTCCGACACCGTTGACGGCAAGACCCGCTACGCGGCTCTCACCGACATCCTCGGCGCCGAAGATGCCCTCGGCGACATGGACTTCAAGGTCGCCGGCACGAGCGAGTTCGTCACCGCGATCCAGCTCGACACGAAGCTCGACGGCATCCCGGCATCCGTTCTCGCCGGCGCGCTCACCCAGGCCAAGGACGCTCGCGCGACCATCCTGGCCGTGCTGAACGCCGCCATCGACCGTCCCGACGAGATGGCACCGACCGCGCCCCGCGTGATCAGCGTCCAGATCCCGGTCGACAAGATCGGCGAGCTGATCGGCCCGAAGGGCAAGATGATCAACTCGATCCAGGACCAGACCGGTGCCGACATCTCCATCGAGGAAGACGGCACGGTGTACATCGGCGCCGTTGACGGACCGTCGGCCGAGGCCGCTCGCGCCATGGTCAACGCCGTCGCGAACCCGACCAACCCGGAGATCGGCGAGCAGTTCCTCGGAACCGTCGTCAAGATCGCCGCGTTCGGCGCATTCGTCTCCCTGCTTCCCGGCAAGGACGGCCTGCTGCACATCAGTGAGGTGCGCAAGCTCGCCGGTGGCAAGCGGGTTGAGAACGTCGAAGACGTGCTCGGCGTGGGCCAGAAGGTCCTCGTGGAGATCACCAAGATTGACGACCGTGGCAAGCTCTCGCTCGCCCCGGTCCTCGATGAGTCGGCCAAGGCCGGCACCGAGGACGCACCGGTTCCGACCGAGGCGTAGTCCGCTAGATCTACCGACAACCTCTCGCCAGGTTAGTCGGCTAGACGGAAAGCCCGTCCTGCTCCGGCAGGGCGGGCTTTTTGCATCCCGCGGTGGTCGAGTGCCCGCCCGATGTCGCGCGTGTTCCCGATCCGGCGGCCGATCCCGTTCCCCGCGGCTCAAGACCAGCACCTATTTGAAAGTATTACAGGTTAGCGATATGATCAGACTGTGTCGATGACCGGACTACCCATGGCCCAATTGAAGTCTGACCTCTTCAAGGCTCTCGGGCATCCGTTGCGGGTGCAGGTTCTGGAGCAGTTGGCCGGCGGGGAGCGCTCCGTCGGCAGCCTGGCCGAGGTGCTCGGGGCGGAACTGTCGAACCTGTCCCAGCAGCTGGGGGTCCTGCGCCGCGCCGGCGTTGTCGCCACCCGACGAGAGGGCAACACCATCTTCTACGGTCTGCGGGACCCGGGTGTCGCCGAGCTCCTGGCCATCTCCAAACGGATGTTGGTGTCCAGCCTTGAAGACTCCCACGCCCTGCTCCGCACCATCGAGCAGGACTCGCAGTAGCCCGAGCCCTAGGCCTGCTCCGTCCCGGACGAATTGGTTCGACACCGGGCTATAGCGGACGCGCCGCTAGAGGTCGTTGCCGGCGTAGGACTGGTTGAAGCTCTTGTTCACGAGGGGGAAGTCCGGCACGATCGTCTCGGACAGGGCCACGGGCAGCGCAGGCCAGTTGAAGTAGGACGGGTCGACGACCTTCAGCCGCGTGATGGCACCGTCTGGCCCTAGTTCGACCCGGTGGCAGATGGTTCCGCGCCAGCCCTCGACGAGGGCAAGGCCGCTCGCCGCATCCGTCGTCGCCGCATCCGTTGTCGCCGCCACCGGAGATGACGCCGCGGCCGCACCACCACGGTGCGCGCCCAGCCGGGCGATGAGGTCGATCGCCACCGCAATGGACACCTCGAACTCGCCCGCGCGCACCCGGTAGCGGCTGAGCACGTCGCCGCCGGTGTCGGTGACTACGTGGAAGTGCTCACCCAGATCGACGAAGGGATGGTCGCGGCGGGCGTCGGCGTCGACACCGGATGCCCGCGCCACATAGCCCAGCGTGCCCATGGCCTCGGCCTGGCTGGTGGGCAACGGGGCCGTGCCGGTGAACCGGTCCCGCACGATCGCGTGCCCGAGGGTGATCGCGATGATCTCCTGAACGTCGGCGGCGACGCCGCGGAGGGCGGCGGAATCCGGCAGGGCGAGAACGCGTACCCCGCCCACCGACAGCGCCCCGCGCAGGAAGCGGTGGCCGGTGACGGTCTTGTTGATGCGCAGTAGTGTTTCGCGGAGCCGCTGAGTGTGCGAGTTCACGACGCCGAACCCCACGTCGTTGGCCAGCGAACCGAGGTCGGAGACGTGGTTGTAGAGGCGTTCGAGTTCGAGCAGCAGGGCGCGCAGCAGGCGGTCGGGCTCGGAGATCTCGATGCCGGAGGCCGCCTCGATCGCCATCGTGTAGGCCAGCGTGTGGCCGATGACGGTGTCGCCGGCGAGCTGCTCGGCCATATCGATGCCGTCCGCAGGCAGACGACCCTCGAAGAGCCGCTCGACGCCGCGGTGCATGTACCACTGGCGGGCTTCCATCCGCACGATGGTCTCGCCGACCACGGAGAAGCGGAAGTGGCCCGGGTCGATGATGCCGGCGTGGATGGGGCCGACGGCGATCTCGTAGACCCCGGGGCCCTCGACCTCCACGAACGGGAACGACTCGACGTCGGGTTCGAATTCGGGGGTGGCCGTGGCGTCCTTCCGCATCGGGTACCAGCCGCGGGGCCAGTGGCCGTGGCGCACCAACCGGTGGGGCTGAGGGTGGTTCGCCGGCCGCACGCCGAACAGGTCGCGGGTGCCGCGCTCGAAGTTGCCGGCCGGGAACGAGAGGTCGGCCAGACTCGGAATCCAGGCGTCGTCATAGGGGACGGGCACGACGAGGTCGATCTGGCGCCGGGGGAAGACGGCGACGAAGGAGTAGACCACGCGCAGCCGGTCGCCGTCGTCGTGGCCCGCGACCAGCGCGAGCCGGTTTCCATCGGTCAGCAAGGCGGCGGCTTCGCCCCGGAGTTCGTCGCGCGTGAGCGTGCGCACCTCGGGGGTGGCGGCTCGCACCGGATTCGGGGTCGTCATTGGATTCCTCCCAGAACCTCGGCCGCACGCGTCAGGAGTGTGCCGACTGGCTCCGCTATGAAGGCCACCACCGCGGTGGTGCCCAGGGCGAGGATGAGCGGCAGCATCGGCCCGTGCCCCGACCGGTCCGGCACGAGGGGGTCGTCCGGGTGCGGCTCGGCGTCCGCCAGGGTGACGGATGCGCTCGGAACGGAGACCGGGACGGCTCCGGTGACGGATGCCCCGGCCCCCGCAGCCGGGACGACCGGGACGGCCGTGGCCGCAGGCGCCCCGATCGTCATGGCCACCGTCAACCGGGTGAGGCTGGCAAAGATGACGAGCAGCAGTACCAGAGCGATGCCGACCACCACGCCCAGGCCGGTGGAAAAGCCGGCCACGATGATGGCGACCTCGGAAAAGAAGATGCTGAACGGCGGGAACCCGATCAGAGCGGCCATGGCGATCAGCCAGGGCACGGCCAGCCCCGGCCGCCGCACGAGCAGGGCGCGCACGTCGTCGATCTTCGGAGTGCCCTCGACCTCGAGTATGCGGCCCGAGATCACGAACAGGGTGGCCTTGGTCAGCCCGTGGCCGAGCACGTACAGCAGCACGGCCGGCAGGGCCGCCGGGCCGATGGCCGCGCCGACGGCCATCATGCCCATGTGCTCGATACTGGAGTAGGCCAGCATCCGTTTAAAGTCGCGCTGGCGGATCAGAAGCGCTGCCGCCACGAAGAGGGAGAGCAGCCCGCCGACGCTGAGCATGATGCGCAGGAAGTCCGGCCCGATCACGGCGTCGGTGATGGTCTGGATGCGCAGGATGGCGTAGAGGGCGACCGCGAGCAGGACGCCGGACATGAGCCCGGAGACGGGTGCGGGCGCCTGGCTGTGCGCGTCGGGCAGCCAGCTGTGCATAGGGGCGAGCCCGGCCTTGGTGGCGAAGCCGAGCACGGCGAGGGCGCCGCCGGCGCGGATCAACGCGGGGTCGAGTGGCAGGCCGGCCTGGCTGAGCACGAGCCAGGACAGGGTTGCTTCGCCCGTGCCGCGCGAGGCGGCGTAGATGAGAACGATGCCGAGCAGGGCGATGGCCACGCCGACGGAGCCGAGGATGACGTACTTCCAGGCGGCTTCCAGCGATCGGGGGGTGCGGTGGTGGCCGACCAGGAAGGCCGTGGCGATGGTGGTGGCCTCGACCGCGGCCCACATCAGGCCGATGTTGTCGGCGAGCACCGCGAGGCTCATCGCGGCCAGGAAGATCGAGATCAGGGCGTCGTAGGAGCCGGTGAACCGCGCGGGCTCGGCCGTCGCGTGGCCGAGCCCGCCCCAGGTGGAGACAAGCCCGACGGCGCCGACCACGGTGAGCATGTAGGCGCTGAGCGCGTCGGCGCGGAGCAGCCCGCCGCCCAGTGTGGGAACTTCGTCCGCGAGCACGACGCTCACCAGGAGCAGGCCCGAGATGAGCACGGCGACGCTGGAGGCGATGGGGCTGAGCCGGCGTAGTGCGGGGGAGGGCACGCCGAGGCTCAGCACGGCGAGGAGGGCCGGAATGGCCAGGGGGGTCCAGAGGGCGAATGACATCAGTCGTGCAACTTTCTGAGCTGATCGATCTCGGTGTTGCCGAACTTGGTGCGCATACGGCCGGCGAAGACGTAGAGGATGACGACGACCAGCAGCACGTCGAGGGAGATGCCGAGCTCGAGGAACAGCGGCACACCGCCCGAGGTCAGGAACGCGACGGTGGCGATGCCGTTGTCGAGCACGAGGAAGCCGATCAGCTGTGATCCGGCCTGCCGGCGGGTGACCAGCAGCAGGAAACCGATCAGCACCATGGCCAGGCCGATCGGAGCCGCGTGTGCCGAGATGCTGATGTCGCCGGCGAGCACCCGACTGGCCACGACGTAGCTGAGGATGGTCAGAAGCGCCACGGTCAGCAGGGCCGCCGTCGGGTTGAGGCGCGGCGCCTCATCCGTTCGGGTGGTGGCGTGGGTCTCGCGGGCGAGCACCCACGGCAGGCCCATACCCTTGACCAGCAGTACGAGCAGCGAGACGAGGATCACCTCGACCTCGCCCTCCTCCAGGCCGATCACGGCGACCAGTGCGGCCAGCGCGAAGCCCTGCACGCTGAGCAGCCGGATCGACGCCAGCAGCGAGTGCCGCCAGACCATCAGGGCGCTGGTGAGCAGCAGGGTGCCGGTGCAGAGACCGATCAGCTGCGGGTAAATGGTGGTGAACACGGATGCTCCTAAGCGACCAGGTAGGAAGCGGTGACAGCCAGCAGGCCGAGGGCGAACGACCCCGCCAGCAGCTCGGGCACGCGGAACAGCCGCGCCTTGGCCAGGAAGACCTCACCCACGCTGAGCACAACGCCCAGCAGCAGGATTTTCACGGTGACGGCGCCCACGCCGACTATCACGCCGAGCACCGAGAAGTCGGTCATGATTCCCCACGGCACGATCAGGTTGCTGAGCAGGCCGAGCAGGGCGGCCAGCTTGAGCCAGGAGCCGAGTTCGAGCCAGACCAGGTCGCGGCCGGAGGCCTCGAGCACCATGGCCTCGTGCAGCATGGTCACTTCGAGGTGGGTCGACGGGTTGTCGACCGGCAGACGGCTGGTCTCGGCCATGATGGCGATGGCCAGGGCGACCATGGCCAGCAGGCTGACCGGGGAGATGATCACGGCCGGATTCAGGAGCCGGGTCTCCACGATCAGCGAGAGGGTGGAGGTGCCGGCCGGGATGGAGAGCGCGTAGACCGCGAGCAGCAGGGTCGGCTCGACCAGAGCGGCGACGGTCATGTGACGGCTGGAACCCATTCCGCCGAACGCGGTGCCGGCGTCGAGGCCGACCAGGGCCAGGGCCACCACGCCGACCAGCATGATGGAGACGATCACGAACAGGTCGCTGGGGATGAGCGGCAGCGGCAGGGTGCCGACCAGCGGCAGCAGTGCGCAGAGCAGCAGGCTGGAGACCAGGAGGGTGACCGGACCGGCCGCGAGCATCCAGCTGCTGTCGGCGGCGCGCACCGGGTTCTTCGCCAGGAGCTTGCGTACATCGCGCCACGGCTGCCAGATGCCGGAACCGGCCCGGCCTTCGAGAAGGGCCCGCACCTGGCGGATCACGCCGATCAGGAGGGGGGCGAGGAACACGAACAGCACCAGCTGAACCAGGGCGATGATGATCGCCGCGGCGCCGGTCACAGGGACACCACGATCAGAACGGAAAGCAGGGCGACGAAGGAATAGGACAGGTAGCGATGGATACTGCCGTTCTGCGCGCGTCGGGCCAGAATGCCGAACCGTTGCATGAGGTTCAGCACCGGGCGGTAGAGCCGGGTCTCGACCACGTCGGACACGGTCTGTTCCACGTGGACGCGTTCCACCAGGTAGCGGGATTCACCCACGTGGGTGACCTCCACGTCGCGGGTGGGCCGGAGCACGTCGTCGAAGACGCGCACCAGCGGCTCGGCATACGAGGTGGCCGTGTACTGCATCCGCGGCCGCAGCCGTGACCCGCCGCCGGCCCAGGGGAGCGGCGAGGTACGGGTGGGGTGGCGCCGGGCGGAAATGAACAGCGTGATCAGCACGGGCGCGAGCAGCAGGCCGGCCAGCACGATGAAGGTGGTGGGGTCGAGTACGGCGTCAATGCCGCGGGCGTCCAGGCCGGCGAGGCCGATGGTGCGCACGTCGGGGGCGAACGCCGGGCCCACGGCCGAGCCGATGGCCACGGCGAGCGGGCCCGGTAGCAGGCCGAGCCCGACCACGAGGAGGGCGCCGAGCACGAGCGGGATGCGCATGATGACGGGCACCTCGTCGGCCAGTGCGGCCTTCCGGGAGCGCGGGCGGGCCAGGAAGGCGATCCCGTAGGCCTTGACGAAGGTGAGCAGGGCCAGCCCGGCGGTCAGGGCGATCACGGCGACCGCGAGTGGCATGGCCACGGATGCCGCGACGGAGACGACCTCCCCGTCGACCCGTGAACCGTGGATCAGAGCCTGCAGCAGCATCCACTCGGCGACGAACCCGCTCGTGACGGGCAGGGCCGCGGCGCCCATGGCGGCCCCGCCGAACGCGGCGGCGGTCCAGGGCATCCGGCTGCCGAGGCCGCCGAGCCGGTCGAGATTCATCTCGCCGGCCGCGCGGGCCACGGCGCCGGCCCCGAGGAACAGGGTGGACTTGAACGCGGAGTGGCTGAGCATCAGCAGCAGGGCGGCGACAAGGGCCGCGTCGGCCGCGGCAGCTGCGTTGTCGGCGCGCAGCAAAACGGATGCCCCGAGCCCCAGGAACACCAGCCCCATGTTCTCGGTCGTGGAGTAGGCCAGCAGCACCTTGAGGTTGCTCGCCACGGAGGCCTGCAGAATCCCGTAGAGCGCGGACACCCCGCCGAGCACCATGATCAGCACTCCCCACCAGGCCGGGCCGTTCGGCAGCAGCCGTACGACGACGAGGAGTGCGCCGTAGACGCCGATGTTGACCATCGCGCCGCTCATCGCTGCGGCGACGTGGCCGGGGGCCTCGGGCAGCACCCGCGGAACCCAGACGTGCAGGGGCACGAGCTCAGCCTTGCCGCCGAAGCCGAGCAGGAGCAGCAGGAAGGCCACGCTCGCCTGCCAGGTGAAGGGATCGATGGTGGCGAGGTCGGCGAACCCGGTGCCGCCGGCCGGGCCGGCGAGCATGGCGAAGCCGGCCAGCACGAAGAAGAAGCTCAGCTGCGACATCGCCGAGTACCAGACCAGGGCGGAGGCGACCGTGCCGCGGGTGGCGTGATGGGCCAGCAGGAGCGCCGTGGAGCCGAGCGTCATGATCTCTAAGAACAGCAGGAACGACACCACGTCGGTTGCGGCCGGCACGAGCTGCATGCCGGAGAGGAACACGGCCATCGACAGCCACGAGGTGCGCGAGGCCGAGGCCACGCGGGCCGAGCCGATCCCGAACAGGGAGGCGAGCACGCCGACGACGGAGACGACCACCATGACCAGTCCGCCGAGGCGGTCGGGGGAGAGCACGAGCGGGTCCATCGGCAGGGCGGTGGGGATGCTCAGCGACCCGGTGCCGCCGGAGAGCGCGATCGCACCGGTGACGACGCCGGCCACGGCGAGCAGGGTGCAGAAAAATCCGCTGACCCGCGAGCGCCATGAGGTGGGTGTGAGCAGGGCCGCGGCGATGGCGACCACGAGCAGCAGGGTCTGGCCGAGCAGGCCGGCTTCGAGGGCGGTCATCGACCGGTCATCCGGCGCAGTGCTTCGACGATGACGGCCGGCTCGGGCGGGTTGCCCGGCACGGACAGGTCGACGTGCACGAAGTCCGACACCGGCCCGGCCACGCCGTAACCCTCGGCGAAGACGCCGCCGGTGATGGCGCAGTCGCCGACCGCGATCACGAAGCGGGGGGTCGGCGTGGCGTCAATGGTGCGGCGCATCGGCTCGATCAGGTTGCGGGTCACGGCACCCGTGATCACGAGCACGTCGGCGTGACGCGGCGACGCGACCAGACGGATGCCGTAGCGTTCGACGTCGTAGACCGGGCCGAACGCGCTCTGCACCTCCATCGCGCAGTCGTTGCAGCTGCCGGCGTTGATGAAGCGCACCTGCACGCTGCCGCCGAAGACCTCGGCGCCGGGGAACAGGGCCGGGGCCGGTGGGGCCGCTTCGGCGATGCGGCCACTGGTTCGGATGAGGTTCAGGAGTCGTTTCACGCTCAACTCAGGCTCCGTGTGGCACGATACATCATTACTTCTTTATATACCTATATGATGAATTTATCAAATAGATTGGGGTTATTCTTCGGGCCAGGGCGCGCTGAGGGAGTCCACGGCTTCCTGGGTGTACTCGATCACCGCCGTGAGGAGCTGCTCCATCGAGGTGGACCGCAGCAGTTCGATCTGGTCCAGCGGGCCCAGCGGGGCGATGCCGGCGATCTGCCAGGCGGCCGCCGTCGGATCCCGGGACAGCTCCACCGTCGAGGGCCAGAGCTGGTCGGCGAATTCGCTTGCTAGGGCCAGGGTGCGTCGCACGGCCTGCTCGGCCCGGTCCCGCAGTGGCAGCAGGTCGTCGTCCCAGTCCAGCTCGGCAAGGTCGCGCACCGTGGCCTGGGGGTGCGGGTCTTCGGTCAGCCAGTCGATGACCTCGACCCGGCGTTCGCCCTGGGCGGTCACCCCGACGAATCCCTCGGAGGCCTCGAGTTCGGTGATCTGGGCCACGGTCCCGTAGTGGAACCGCCGCTCGCCGCCGCCGACCTCCTGGCCGCGTTCGATCAGCACCACGCCGAACTCGGCCGGCTCCTCCTTGAGGATGCGCGACAGCATGACCAGGTAGCGGTCCTCGAACACCCGCAGCTGCAGCGGCATATAGGGGAACAGCACCGACCCGAGCGGGAACATCGGCAGGGACGTCACCGGCAGCGCGGTCATGGGCGGGTACGCTCCAGCAGCGGGGTGATCCGGTAGGGGATCAGCTCGCCCATGGCCAGGGACGTCTCGGTGCGATCGACACCCTCGCAGGCGAGGATGGTGCCGTCGATGCGGAACAGGTCGTCGGCATCCGCGCACACCACGCGCACCAGGATGTCGGTCGCCCCGCTCATGCCGTGCGCCTGCACGATTTGCGGAATGCGGGCGAGCTCGGCCACGATCTGGGCGAGGCGTTTCTGCTGCACGTGCACCTCGATGAAGGCCGTCAGCGGATAGCCCAGCGCGACCGGGTTGATGCGGCGGTCGAAGGAGAGGAACGCGTTCGACTCCTCAAGCCTGGCCATGCGCGCCTGGACCGTGTTGCGGGAGAGGCGCAGCTGCTGGGCGAGCGCCACGAACGTGCTGCGCGGTTCGGCGCATAGAGCGCGGAGCAACTGTAAGTCGACTTTGTCCAGACTGTGCATACTGCTCGACGGTAGCAGGCAGGGTGCCCCATGAATAGGGCAAATTGCTCAAAATTCATTGTCATGGTTGTGCTCCGTGTCGCGGAATCGTACGCTCTCAACAACTTCGGCAACGACGCTGGGAGCGCATCTGATGCACACTGTCCACACCGGGGAGACCCCCGACATTCTTCTGCAGCTGCTGAGCCCCGAGGGGATGCGGCTGGCCGACGCCGATCTGGATCCCTGGGTCGCGGAGGTGACCGGGGCCGACCTCGCGGCGCTTTACCAGGACATGGTGGTGGTGCGCCGCATCGACGCCGAGGCCACGGCGCTGCAGCGTCAGGGAGAGCTGGGGCTCTGGCCGCCGTTGCTCGGCCAGGAGGCCGCGCAGATCGGCTCGGGCCGCGCGCTCCGCGCCGACGACTTCGTCTTCTCCAGCTACCGTGAGAACGCCGTCGCCTGGTGCCGGGGCATAGCGCCCACCGACATCCTCCGGGTGTGGCGCGGCACCGCGCAATCCGGCTGGGACCCGCTGGTGTACCGAATGGCGACGCCCAGCATCATCATCGGGGCGCAGACCCTGCACGCCACGGGCTGGGCGATGGGAGCCGTGTTCGACGGCGCGGACTCGGTGGCCGTGGCCTACTTCGGCGACGGCGCGACCAGCGAGGGCGACGTCAGCGAGGCGCTCGTGTTCGCGGCGAGCTTTCAGGCGCCGGTGGTCTTCTTCTGCCAGAACAACCACTGGGCCATCTCCGAGCCGGTCGGACTGCAGACCCGCTTCGGCATCGCCGGCCGGGCCCCCGGGTTCGGCATTCCCAGCCTCCGAATCGACGGCAACGACGTCCTGGCCGTGATGGCCGCGACCCGGCTGGCCCTGAACCGGGCCCGCACCGGGGGAGGCCCCACCTTCATCGAAGCTGTCACCTACCGGATGGGCCCGCACACGACCGCGGACGACCCCACTCGCTACCGGCCGGCGGCCGAACTCGAGGAGTGGGCGAAGAAAGACCCGATCCTGCGACTGCGACGGCTGCTCGACTCTCTCGGCCTGTTCACCCCCGAGCTGGAGTCTGAGACCCAGGCTGTGGCCGACGCCACGGCCGCCGAGCTGCGCGCCGGCTGCATCGGCCTGCCTGACCCGGAGCCGTTGACCGTGCTCGCCAACGTCTACGCCACCCCGCACGCCGGGGTCGACCGCCAGCGTGCGGAGTACGCGGCCTACCTGGCGAGCTTCGAGCCGACCGGAGGGAAGGTCTGATGTCAATCGAAACCATCCGGAGTGCTCCGGCTACACGCGCGAACGGCTCGACGCCGGTGCCTGCGACGCCGGTGCCTGTGACGCCGGTGTCGCCGATCGAGGCGGCGCTGACGGACACGAAGACCCTGACCCTGGCCAAGGCGATCAACGCCGGGCTGCGCCAGTCCATGCTCGACGACCCGAAGGTGGTGCTCCTCGGCGAGGATATCGGCGCCCTCGGCGGCGTGTTCCGGGTGACCATCGACCTGCTCGCCGAGTTCGGGCCGAACCGGGTCGTCGACACCCCACTGGCCGAGTCCGCCATCATCGGCACCGCGGTGGGGCTGGCGTACCGCGGCTACCGCCCGGTCTGCGAGATCCAGTTCGACGGCTTTATCTTCCCCGGATTCGACCAGATCGTCAGCCAGGTGGCCCGGTTCCACTACCGCACCCAGGGGGCCCTGCGCATGCCCATTACCATTCGGGTGCCGTTCGGCGGCGGCATCGGCGCCGCCGAGCACCACTCCGAATCGCCCGAGGCCTACTTCACGCACACCTCGGGCCTGCGCGTGATCGCGGTCTCGAACCCGCAGGACGCCTACAGCCTGATCCGCCAGGCGATCGCCTCCGACGACCCGGTCCTCTTCTTCGAGCCCAAACGCCGCTACCACGTTGCCGGCCCGGTGACCCCGCAACTCGGCGAGCCCTTCGAGAGTGCCCGGGTCGTGGCCGCCGGCACCGACGTCACGCTGATTGCCTACGGAGCGCTGGTGACCACGGCGACGGATGCCGCGCTCGCCGCCGCCGACGAGGGCATCTCGGTCGAAGTCATCGACCTGCGCTCGCTCTCGCCCATCGACTACGCCGCCGTCGAGGCATCCGTTCGCAAAACCGGCCGGCTCGTCGTCACTCACGAGGCCGCCCGCTCGGGCGGGCTGGGTGGCGAGATCATCGCCGAGGTCACCGAGCGCTGCTTCGACTACCTCGAGGCCGCACCGGTGCGGGTCACCGGCTTCGACATCCCGTACCCGGCGGCGAAGTTGGAGAGCCACCACCTGCCCGACCTCGACCGCATGCTCGATGGGGTCGACCGAGTGCTGGGACGACGACGATGATCAAGGTTTTCAGGTTGCCCGACCTCGGCGAGGGGTTGACCGAATCGGAGATCGTTGCCTGGCGGGTCGCGCCCGGCGACACGGTGACGCTCAACCAGCTCATCGCCGAGGTCGAGACGGCCAAGGCCGTCGTCGAGTTGCCGTCGCCCTTCGCGGGTGTGGTCGCCGAACTCCACCAGCAGCCCGGCACCACCGTGCACGTGGGTGACCCGATCGTCTCCTTCGAGGTCGCCGGCGCCGAGCCTCCCTCAGTTCCTTCGGCCGCTTCTCCCGCCGATGCGGCTTCTGCGCCTCCTGCTGGTCCTACGGCTCCTGCTGGCGAGCCCGAACGGCTGGCCGTGCTCGTGGGGTACGGCGCAGCGGTCGAGCGTGGCGGGCGGCCGCAGCGACGGGCCCGCGCGGGGGCGACGGATGCGCCGGGCCGGGCCGGGGTCTCTACTCCGGCAGCGAGGTCGACGTCGGCGCCTGCCTCGACGTCGGCGCCGGCCTCAACGTCGGCCGCGTCACCCGCGGCTCGGGAGGTGCCGGCTACCGGGGAGCGCCCGCGGTCCACGCCGCCGGTGCGCGCGCTGGCTCGCACACTGGGCGTCGACCTGACCCAGGTGACCGGGACCGGTCCGACGGGCTTCATCATCCGGGAGGACGTGGCGGCGTACGCCGCCCCCGCAGCCCTCGGCGTCTGCCACACACCGAACGAACCGGGACTCGAGCTCGGGCGCGCCGAACCGGATGACCGGCCCCCGGCATCCGTGCCCCGTGCCCGAGAAACCCGCAGCCCGATCCGGAGTGTGCGCAAGCAGACCGCCGCCGCCATGGTGCAGAGCGCCTTCACCGCGCCGCACGCCACGGAGTTCCTGACCGTGGATGTGACGCCGACGATCGAGCTGATCGACGCACTGAAACGCGACCGGGGGTTCGCCGACGCGCGCATTGGCGTCCTTGCCGTGGTCGCGAAGGCGCTCTGCCTCGCCGTCGCCCGCACGCCCGAGGTCAACACCCGCTGGGACGAGGCGGCCGGCGAGATCGTGCAGTTCCATTACGTGAACCTCGGCATCGCCGCTGCCACGCCGCGCGGGCTGATCGTGCCCAACATCCCGGATGCCGACCGGCTGGCTCTCGCCGACCTCGCCGCGGCGCTCGCCGCGCTGACCAGCGCCGGCCGGGCGGGAGCGACCAGCCCGGCCGCCCTGCACGGCGGCACGATCTCGATAACCAACATCGGCTCGTTCGGCATCGATGCGGGCACGCCGATCCTGCCTCCGGGGGAGGCCGTGATCCTCGCGCTGGGAGCGATTGCGCCGCGGCCGTGGGAGTATCGCGGCGAGGTCGCGCTGCGGCAGGTGGTCACTCTCAGCGTCGCCTTCGACCACCGTCTCGTCGACGGAGAGCAGGCGGCTCGGTTCCTGACCGACGTCGCCGGCATCCTAGCCAACCCCGCGCGCGCCCTCGCCCTCCTCTAGGAGTCAGTGGTCAGCCCCTAACGAATTCGACGGAGATTTTGCTCCCACAGCCCGAAATTTGGGTAAAGACGGGCATTTTTCCAAAAATCTCCGTCGAATTGGTTCGCAGCCTGCGGGAGCCGGCCGGCAACGGATGCCCCCGAGCGCGCCTTGACGGGGCTCGGACCGCGCAGCAGAGTGGGGGGATGAAATCACCGGGCACCCTCCTCACCCCTCTCGACACCGAGTCCGTGCTCGCCGGCGGAGCCTTCGTCCACCTCGACGGCGCCCTGCACGGCTCGTTCACGACCCGGGACTTCGCCTCGGCTGTGCGCCTGGTCGACCAGGTTGCCGAGGCGGCGGATGCGATGAATCACCACCCCGACGTGCGGCTCGGCTACGGCCAAGTCGGCTTCCGCCTTTCGTCCCACGACGCCGGCGGCGTGACCGACCGCGACCTGCGGCTTGCGCTGCGCATCCAGGAACTCGCGGATGCGCAGGGCGCCGACCGTGCGCCGGTGCGGCCGGCCCGCTACGACGTGGCGATCGACTGCACCGACGCCGAAGCGATCCGGCCGTTCTGGCGGGTGGGTCTCGGCTACGTGGAAATCGACAGCGAGGGCGAGATCGAACTCGTCGATCCACACGGCCAGGGCCCGCGGGTCTGGTTCCAGACGATGGATATCGCTCGCACCGAGCGCAACCGCATCCACCTCGACGTGTATCTGCCCACGATCGACGCCGAGTCCCGGGTGCAGGACGTCATCGCCGCCGGCGGCGATCTCCTCACCGACGAGCACGCCCCCGACTGGTGGGTCCTGGCCGACCCTGAGGGCAACGAGCTCTGCGTCTGCACCACCGTCTCCTGAGCCGGCGACTGAGCCCGCGACTAATTCGTCTGATGGCTCGTGGACTGAGCCGCTAAGCCCCGGCTACCGCCGAGATCGACACTTCCGGTCGAGGTCGACAGACACACCGGTTGATCTTGACCAGAACGGTCGACGTCGATGGATGCCCGGCTTAGGCCGGCGCGAGCCCCCGCCCGCGAGGCTTAGGCCGGCGCGAGCCCCCGCCCGCGAGGCTTAGGCCGGCGCGAGCCCCCGCCCGCGAGGCTTAGGCGGGCGCGAGCCCCCCGGCCCCGAGCGCCGCGAGCGCCATCTCCTCGAGCAGCGGCCGCACCTTGCCGCTCGGCGACGCCGGCAGCGTGTGCGGGGTCGAGTTCAGTAGTCCGAACGTCGCCTGGGCACGGATGCGCAGCAGCTGCGCATCAACCTCGGGGTGCACTTGCCCGAGCACGCTCACCCACAGCTCCACGTAGGTGCGCTGCAGGGCGCGCACCTGGTGCCGGTCCGGGGCGGCGAGGCTGTCCAGGTCCCGGTCCTGCACGCGGATGACGTTCGGATGCGAGAGGGCGAAGTCCGTGTGGAAGCGCACCAGCGCGTGGAGTGCGCCCGCGGCATCCGGAGCGCCCGTGACCACGGCCTGCCCGCTCGCCACCAGCGTCTCGCTGACCTCCACCAGCAGCGCGGCCAGCACGGCCGGCTTGCCGCTGAAGTGCCGGTAGACGGCCGGTCCGCTCACGCCGACGGCCGCGCCGAGGTCCTCGATCGACACCCCGTTGTAGCCCGACCGGGCGAACAGCGTGGCGGCGGCCCCGAGCAGTGCCTGCCGCCGGTCGGCCTTGGCCTGGCTCCGAGCCGTCGGCGAGGACGGGAGGACTCCCATTCGGTGCTCCGTTCACGCGGAAACTCTGGACAACTCAGTTATGAACCGCTAACCTGACTTTCGGTTAGTGCACGCTAACTGTACCGGCTGAACACTCAAGCGGGAAAGCGGGAAGTCGTCGATGGAGACACTCGCGAGTCTGATCGACTCGACCAGTCCGGCCTTCGACGCGAACGCCACCGCCCACCGCGAGCTCGTCGCCGACCTGCGCCGCCGCCTCGCCGTCGTCGCCCTCGGCGGTCCCGAGGCCTCCCGCCAGCGCCACCTCGCCCGTGGCAAACTGCTGCCGCGCGAACGCATCGACCGGCTGCTGGATGCCGGCAGCCCCTTCCTCGAGATCGCGCCCCTGGCCGCCACCGGACTCTACGGCGACGACAGCCCCGGTGCCGGCCTGATCGCCGGGATCGGGCTGATCCACGGCCGCCACGTGCTCGTCATCTCCAACGACGCCACCGTCAAGGGCGGAACCTACTACCCGATGACGGTCAAGAAGCACCTCCGGGCGCAGGAGATCGCATTCGAGAACCGGCTCCCGTGCGTCTACCTGGTCGATTCGGGCGGGGCCTTTCTGCCGCTGCAGGACGAGGTCTTCCCCGACCGTGACCACTTCGGCCGCATCTTCTACAACCAGGCCCGGATGTCGGCGGCCAAGATCCCGCAGATCGCCGCCGTGCTGGGATCCTGCACCGCGGGCGGCGCCTACGTGCCGGCGATGAGCGACGAAACCGTGATCGTGCGGAACCAGGGAACAATTTTCCTCGGCGGCCCGCCGCTGGTGAAGGCCGCGATCGGCGAAATCGTCACGGCCGAGGAGCTCGGCGGCGGTGACCTGCATGCCCGCACCTCCGGGGTGACCGACCACCTCGCCGAGGACGACGAGCACGCACTCCAGATCGTGCGCGACATCGTGCGTTACCTGCCCGCGCCTCCGCCGCCGGCCTGGCCGCGGCTGCCGGCCGTCGACCCCGTTGCCGACCCGGCCGAGCTCTACGGCGCGGTGCCGACCGACCCGCAGGGCCGCTACGACGTGCACGAGGTGATCATGCGTCTGGTTGACGGCAGCGAGTTCCATGAGTTCAAGAAGGAGTACGGTACGACCCTGGTCACCGGCTTCGCGCATCTGCATGGCCATCCTGTCGGCATCATCGCCAACAACGGTGTGCTGTTCTCCGAATCCGCCCTCAAAGGGGCACACTTCATCGAGCTGTGCGATCAGCGCGGCATCCCGCTGCTGTTCCTGCAGAACATCTCCGGTTTCATGGTCGGCCGCGACTATGAGGCCGGCGGCATCGCCAAGAACGGCGCGAAAATGGTCACCGCCGTCGCCACCGCGCGCGTGCCCAAGCTCACGGTCGTGATCGGCGGGTCGTTCGGCGCCGGCAACTATTCCATGTGCGGCCGCGCCTACTCGCCCCGCTTCCTCTGGATGTGGCCGAACAGCCGCATCTCCGTGATGGGCGGCCCGCAGGCCGCATCCGTTCTCGTCACCGTCAAACGCGAGCAGCGGGAGAAGGCCGGCCTGCCCTGGTCGACGGATGCCGCGGAGGAGGTCACCGCGCCCGTCACCGCCCAATACGAGCGGCAGGGCAGCCCCTACTATTCGACCGCCCGGCTCTGGGACGACGGGGTGATCGACCCGGCCGACACCCGCACCGTGCTGGGCCTGGCCCTCGACGTTGTTTCCGGGCCACCCCTGCCCGAGACCGCTTTCGGCCTCTTCCGGATGTGAGGCGCACCATGACACCGAACGCACCGACACCGAACGCACCGAAACCGAACGCACTGACACCGCGCTTGACACTCTTCGAGACCGTGCTGGTCGCCAACCGCGGCGAGATCGCCTGCCGCATCATCCGCACCCTGCGCACGATGGGCATCCGTTCGGTGGCCGTCTACAGCGACGCCGACCGTGATGCGCTGCACGTGAGCCTCGCGGACGCCGCGGTGCGCCTCGGCCCGGCCGCGCCCCAGGCGAGCTACCTGAACATCGACGCGATCCTGGCGGCCGCGGCGGCCACCGACGCCGACGCCGTGCATCCCGGCTACGGATTCCTCAGTGAGAACGAGGCCTTCGCCCGCGCCTGCGCCTCCGCCGGCCTCGTCTTCGTCGGACCGGGTCTGAACGCCCTTGCCGTGATGGGCGACAAGATCCGCGGCAAGAACCATGTCGCCGACAGCGGTGTGCCCGTCATTCCCGGGTTCTCCCGGCCCGGCCAGACCGACGACCAGCTCATCGCCGCCGCCGTGGAGGTGGGCTACCCGCTCCTGATCAAACCGTCCGCGGGCGGCGGCGGCAAGGGGATGCTGCGGGTCGACGCCGCGGGCGAGCTCGCCGCGGCGCTCGTCACGGCGCGGCGCGTGGCGCAGGGCGCGTTCGGCGACGACACGCTGCTGCTCGAGCGCTTCATCGATCAGCCCCGGCACATCGAGGTGCAGGTGCTCGCCGACGCTTCGGGCGCCGTGATCCATCTCGGTGAGCGCGAGTGCTCCCTGCAGCGCCGCCACCAGAAGGTGATCGAGGAGGCTCCGTCGCCGCTGCTCGACCCGGCCACGCGTGCACGCATCGGCGAGGCAGCCTGCCAGGCCGCCCGGAGCGTCGGCTACACCGGCGCCGGCACGGTGGAGTTCCTGGTCTCCGATGCGGCCCCGGACCAGTTCTTCTTCATGGAGATGAACACCCGGCTGCAGGTGGAGCACCCGGTGACCGAGCTGGTCACCGGCCTCGATCTGGTCGAGTGGCAGCTGCGCATCGCCGCGGGGGAACCGCTGCCGCTGACCCAGGCGGAGGTGGTGCTCACCGGGCACGCGATCGAGGCGCGCCTCTACGCCGAGAACCCGCCGCGCGGTTTTCTTCCCAGCCAGGGCACCGTGCGCAGCCTGTCCGAACCGGTCGGCGAGGGCATCCGGGTCGACAGCTCGCTGCGTCCGGGCCTGCCGATCTCGGGGGTCTACGACCCGATGCTCGCCAAGGTGATCGCCTGGGGTGCTGACCGCGCCGAGGCCCTCGCCCGCCTCGACCGGGCACTCGCCGACACCGTGGTGCTCGGGGTGCACACCAACGTGGAGTTTCTCCGGTTGCTGCTGCACAACCCCGACGTGCGTGCCGGTCGCCTCGATACCGGCCTGATCGAGCGCAGCCTGCCCGGTCTCGGACTCCGGGGGATGCCCGGGCAACCGCTGCCCGACCACCTACCGGCCGCCGCGGCCCTGTTCCTGCACGCGCGCGCCACCGCCACCGCCCGCACTGACGCCGCGGGCGCCGATGCCGCGGGCACCGGCACGACGAGCGCCGCCGCCGGCCTGTGGGCACAGCCGAGCGGCTGGCGGCTCGGTCCGGCCCGGCCGGTGCACTACAGCCTGCGGGTCAGCGCCACCGAAACCGTCGACGTTGCCGTGCTGACCGGCCCGGACGGCTTGACCGTGGCCGTCGACGAACGGATGCCCGTTCCCGGCCGACTCGCGCCCGTCACCGGCCACGCCGACACCTTCGCCTGTGAACTGGGCGGCCGCCTTGAGGTGCTGCAGCTCGTGTCCGACGGCCCGCGCCTCTGGCTCGGCCAGAGCGGTTTCGGCACCGAGCTGGTGCACCGCTCCCGGGCCGAGCAGCTCGTCGACCGCCTCACCGGCCTCGACCGGGCCGGGGGAGAGGCCGGGGCGGCCCGGCCGGAGGTGCGCTCGCCGATGCCCGGGACCGTGGTTGCCGTGCACCTCGCCACGGGCGACCTGATCGTCGCCGGCCAGCGCATCCTCACCGTGGAGGCCATGAAAATGGAGCACCATCTGCTGGCCGAAACGGATGGCCGGCTCACCATCGGCGTGCGCCCGGGTGACCTCGTGCGCCTCGACCAGATCGTCGCCACAGTCGCCGCCACCGCCGTGACCACCGGGACGGAAGCCACACCACCAGCCACGCCAGTCAAGGGAGACCCAACGTGAAACAGGAACTGACCGAGCAGCAGCAGCAGCTCAGCGACACCGTGCGCGACTTCGCCGACATGGTCGTAGCGCCGGCCGCCTACGAGTACGACACCAAGCGCAGCCTGCCCTATGACATCGTCGCCCAGATGGGGGAGTTGGGCCTGTTCGGCCTGCCATTCCCGAAGGAGTACGGCGGCCAGGGCCAGGACTACTTCGCGCTCTGCCTCGCGGTCGAGCAGCTTGCCCGGGTCGACCAGTCCATCGCCGTCACCCTCGAGGCCGGCGTGGGGCTCGGCATCATGCCCGTCTACCGGCGCGGAACCGAGGCGCAGAAGCAGGAGTGGGTGCCGCTGCTGACCAGCGGGCGTGCGCTCGCCGCGTTCGGGTTGACCGAGGCGGATGCCGGCTCCGACGCCGCCGGCACGAAGACCACGGCCGAGCTTTCCGGCAGTGAATGGGTGATCAACGGCACGAAGCAGTTCATCACCAACTCCGGTTCCGAGATCACCCGGCTGGTCACCGTGACAGCCGTCACCGGCGAGTCCGAGCGCCCCGACGGCTCGGTGAAGAAGGAGCTCACGGCCATCCTCGTGCCCACCCCGACCCCGGGGTTCACGGCGCTGCCGGCTTATGACAAGGTGGGCTGGCACACCTCCGACACGCATCCGCTGCTCTTCGAGAACGTGCGCGTGCCCGAGGCCAACCTGCTCGGCGAACGCGGCCGCGGCTTCGCCAACTTCGTGCAGACCCTCGACGAGGGGCGCATCGCCTTCGCCGCGCTGTGCACGGGTGCGGCGCAGGGCTGCCTCGAGGAGTCCATCCGTTACGCCAACACCCGCAATGTGTTCGGCCGGTCGATCGGCTCCAACCAGCACATCGCGTTCAAGATCGCACGGATGCAGGCTCGCGTGTACACGGCCCGCCTCGCCTACTACGACGCGGCCATGAAAATGGTGCATGGACACCCCTTCAAAATGGAGGCCTCGATTGCCAAAATGGTGGGAAGCGAAGCCGCCATGGACAACGCCCGCGACGCGACCCAGATCTTTGGCGGCTACGGGTTCCTGAACGAGAACCCGGTGGCGAGGCACTACCGCGACTCGAAGGTGCTCGAGCTCGGTGAAGGCACTACCGAGGTTCAGCTGATGGTCATCTCGCGGGCGCTTGGGTTCACCGGTTAGGCGGGAGGAAAATGAGCGACGAACGACGCACGATCGAGCAGCGCGGGCTGTATTACGAGGAATTCGATCTCGAGGCCCGCTACCGGCACAGCCCCGGTCGCACGGTGACCGAGGCCGACAACGTGCTCTTCAGCACGCTGACCATGAACTCGCAGGCACTGCACCTCGACGCGGCGTGGGCGGCCACCCAGCCGTTCGGGCAGCGCCTGGTCAACTCGATGTTCACGTTGGCGACGCTGGTGGGCAGTTCGGTCGCGCAGCTGACGCAGGGCACGATCGTGGCGAACCTCGGCTTCGGGGAGGTGACGTTCCCGCATCCGCTCTTCCACGGCGACACCCTCTACTCCGATACGATCGTCACCGCCCTCCGGCTGTCGGCGTCCCGGCCGGGCCAGGGGCTGGTCACGCTTCGGCACACCGGTCGTAACCAGGAGGGCGACGTGGTGGCCACGGCCGAGCGCACGGTGCTGGTCTGGTGCCGGGCGGCCGTCCAATGAGCTTCGACCTTGGACCCGCGCTGCTGTTCTGCCCGGCCGACCGCCCCGACCGGTATCGCAAGGCGGCGGAGCGGGCGGATGCCGTGATCCTCGACCTGGAGGATGCGCTCCTGCCCGGCAACCGGGCACGCGCTCGCGGCCTGCTGGTCAGCCATCCGCTCGACCCCGAACGCACTGTCGTGCGCGTCAACCCGGCCGACACGCCCGACTTCCAGCTTGACCTCGCCGCCCTCGACGACACCCTGTACCGCTACGTGATGCTGCCGAAGACCGCGAGCGCCGCCCACCTCGCCGCTCTCGCCCGGTTCGAGGTGATCGCACTCTGCGAGACCGCCGCGGGGGTGCTCGCCGCCCCCTCGATTGCGGCCGAGCCCAATGTGGTGGCGCTGATGTGGGGTGCCGACGACCTGGTGGCCTCGCTCGGCGGCAGCTCGAGCCGGTTCCCCGACGGCAGCTACCGCGCCATCGCCCGCCATGCTCGGTCCGCTGTGCTCCTGGCGGCCGGGGCCAACGACAAGGCGGCCGTGGACGGCGTGTTCTTGGCCATCCCCGACCTCGAGGGTCTGCAGGCCGAGGTGGTGGATGCGGTCGCGAGCGGATTTCGCGCCACCGCCTGCATCCACCCCAGCCAGGTGCCCGTCATCCGGGCCGCCTACCGGCCCACGCCTGCCGAGGTCACGGCGGCGTGGCAGATCCTGGAGGCGGCCGCGGGAGAGGGGGGCGTGTTCGCCTACCAGGGGCGCATGATCGACGCACCCCTGCTGCGCCACGCCGAGGCGGTGCTGCGGCGGGCGGCGACCGTCCCGCCGGAACCGGGATTTCCGACGGGATCGGCTCCGGCCGACTCGGTGGACCACTAGCTGCCTCTGTTCGGCGTCGAACTCGTTCACGGCGCAGCGCGGGGCGACCGCTGATTGCCCGAACCGCGTAAGCCCTGCGGCATATCCGTGGCGCCTTGTGGCTTAGTCAGGAGATACGTCTGGCCACGCCGGGCATCCACGCCGGTTCCGCACTGGTCCGGGGCGGCAGGTTCACGAGGGCGACGGATGTCCTGAGTTGACCACACGCGCGGGCTCGTCCTGGGCCCATCCACCCCGGGGGAGCCAGGGGCGTCAACCGGCTCGGTGGGCTCTTAGGCGGCGTTGGCCGCGAGGGTCTTCTCGATCGCCTGCACGATCTCGTCGGACTCCGGCTCGACCGTCGACGCGAAGCGGTTGACGATCTCACCCTCGGGACTCACCAAGAACTTCTCGAAGTTCCACTTGATCAGACCGGGCAGCAGGCCCGACTTGAACTTGGTCAGCTGAGCGTAGAGCGGGTGCTGGTGCCTGCCGCGCACGTCGACCTTCACGCTCAGCGGGAAGGTGACGCCGTAGTTCTTCTGGCAGAACGACTCGATGTCCGCCTCGGCCCCTGGCTCCTGTCCCATGAACTGGTTGCAGGGAAGGCCGAGCACGACGAGTCCCTCGTTTTGGTACTTCTGGTAGAGCGCTTCGAGACCGGCGTACTGCGGAGTGAACCCACATTTCGAGGCGACGTTCACGACCAGGACGGCCTTGCCGCCGAACTGGCCGAAGGTCGTTTCCGTGCCGTCGATGAGGGTGAGTGGGGTCGAATAGAGCTCTGAGGCAGACATGCGGCTGACGCTACCGGTGCTGCCTTCGAGAAGGCTGGGCAGGGGAGCGGTGAAGGGGCTGACCAGGCTGCGATAGAATGAGGAGTCATGAGCATCATCGGTGCCCTCTCGACTGCCGTGTCGATGACTTCACGGACCTGACGCCACCGCCTTCGGACTCAGCCTCGACTCCGACCCGATCGGACATTAGCGTCCGCCCCGGGCGCGGCCGCCCGAATCCAGACTTTGCACGATCTGTTCACCAGAACATCCGTTCACCAGGACCCGACCACGGTCCACTACGCGAGACACGCCCGCGACGCGCGCGTTTTCACATTGAGAAATGAGTTTTTTTGACCAAGCACCCGCTCGACCTGTCCACGCCGCCGCAGCTGCCCAGGCGCGGCCTCCGCGTCACCCCGCTCGGCGGTCTCGGCGAGATCGGCCGCAACATGACGGTCTTCGAACACAAGGGCAAGCTCCTGATCGTGGACTGCGGCGTTCTCTTCCCCGAAGAGACCCAGCCCGGCATCAACGTGATCCTGCCCGACTTCTCGTCGCTGCGCGACCGCCTGCAGGACATCGAGGCCATCGTGCTCACCCACGGCCACGAAGACCACATCGGCGGCGTGCCGTACCTGCTGCGCGAGCGCAAGGACATCCCCGTCATCGGATCACAGCTGACCCTGGCCTTCGTCACAGCGAAGCTCGAAGAGCACCGCATCACGCCGCGCCTGATCGAGGTCAAGGAGGGTCAGCGCCGCAAGGCTGGCCCGTTCGACCTCGAGTTCCTCGCCGTCAACCACTCGATCCCCGACGGACTCGCCGTCGCGATCCGCACTGAGGCCGGCCTCGTGCTCGTCACCGGCGACTTCAAGATGGACCAGTTCCCCCTCGACAACCGCCTTACCGACCTCCCCGGCTTCGCCCGGCTCGGAGAAGAGGGCGTCGACCTGTTTCTGACCGACTCGACCAACGCCGAGGTTCCCGGGTTCACGGTGACCGAGGAAGACATCCGCCCGGCCATCGACGCCGTCTTCCGCACCGCTCCTCGCCGGATCATCGTCTCCAGCTTCGCCAGTCACGTGCACCGCATCCAGCAGGTCATCGACGCCGCCGCCCGCCACAACCGCAAGGTGGCCTTCGTCGGCCGCTCGATGGTGCGCAACATGGGCATCGCCGAGAAACTGGGCTTCCTGCAGGTGCCCAAGGGCCTCCTGGTTGACGTCAAGGCCTTCGACCGGATGAAGGACGACAAGGTCGTCCTGATCTGCACCGGTTCGCAGGGTGAGCCCATGGCCGCGCTGGCCCGCATGGCCAACCGCGAGCACACCATCAAGATCGGTGAGGGCGACACCGTTCTGCTGGCCAGTTCGCTGATCCCCGGAAACGAGAACTCGATTTACCGGGTCATCAACGGCCTCACCCGTTGGGGTGCCAACGTCGTGCACAAGGGCAATGCCAAGGTGCACGTCTCCGGCCATGCGTCGGCCGGCGAACTCGTCTATGTCTACAACATCGTCAAACCCAAGAACGTCATCCCGTACCACGGCGAATGGCGCCACCTCAAGTCCAATGCCGATCTGGCCATCCGCACGGGCGTCCCCGAGGACCAGGTCCTCGTCGTCGAAGACGGCGTGGTCGTCGACCTCGTCGACGGTGTCGCGAAAGTCACCGGCCGCGTGGCTGCCGAGCTCGTCTTCGTGCACGGTATGACGGTCGGCGGCGGCGGCTCCGAGGAGGCTCTCGCCGACCGCGTGCAGCTCTCCAACGACGGCGCGGTCACGATCCTCGGCATCCTCGACACCCGAACCGGGCTTCTCACCGAGCCGGTCGAGTTCATCGCCCGCGGCTTCGTGCAGGACAACGAGTGGATCCAGGGCGCGACCAAGTCCATCGATGACGCCCTGCGCGCCGCGAACAAGGTCAAGATCGTCAACGGCGCAGAGCTCGAAGACATCTTCACGCAGAGTCTGACCCGCTGGATGCAGCGCAAGTACCGCCGCATCCCGGTCATCACCTCGGTCGTCGTCGACGCCTGATTGTAGCCGCCGGGCCGCCGGGCCGTTCGGCCCGGTGGCCCTCCCGCTTCCTTCGCAACCAGAAACGACTCGGCGCTCATGACCCCTGAAATGTCCGGTAGGAAGAACGCCCGTCGGTCCCGACGGCGTTCGCGTGTGCTGATCGCGCTCGGTGTCGTCGTGGCCCTGCTGGCGACGACGGCGATCGTGGCCGTGGTCAATCTGCCCGACGACCTGTCAATCGGCCGGTTGTCGCAGAAGAGCAACATCTACGCCACCGCGAGTGACGGTTCGCCCTATCTGCTCGCCTCCTTCTATGACCAGAACCGGGTCGAAGTGAGTTCGGATGCGATCAGCCAGTACGTGAAGGATGCGGCGACCTCCGGCGAGGACCCGGGATTCTACGAGCACGGCGGCGTGAACATCTGGGGCAGCCTCACCGGCGCCGTCACCACGCTGTTCACCGGCGACGTCCGCGGCGGATCCTCGATCACCCAGCAGTACGTGAAAAATGTGCTCGTGCAGCAGTGCGAGTCCCTTTCCGACGACGCCGAGCGCATGACCTGCTACGACGCGGCCACGGAGACCAGCCCGTGGCGCAAACTCAAGGAAATGAGCCTCGCCGTCGGTCTGGAGAAGAAGTCCTCCAAGGACGACATCCTGCGGCAGTACCTGAACATCACCGGCTTCGGTGGATCCGTCTACGGCATCGAGGCGGCCGCCAACTACTATTTCAACACGACCGCGGCCGCGCTGACGCTGCCGCAGGCCGCGAGCCTCGTTGCGATCGTGAACAACCCGGTCAAGTTCCAGCTCGATGAACCCGACAGCACGACCAACGGCGCCGCCAACGGGTACGCGGCCAACAAAGAACGCCGTGACTACATCCTCGACGAGATGCAGGAGAATGAGAAGATCAGCACGGCGGACCACGACGCCGCGATCAGCGCTCCGATCGAACCGACCATCACCGAACCGAGCACGGGGTGCCGCACCGCGGGCGGAAGCGCCTACTTCTGCGACCTGGTGCTCCAGACCCTCCGGAACGATCCGGCCTTCGGGGCGGATGCCGATGCCCGCCTGGCCAACTTCCGGCTCGGCGGCTACAACGTGTACACGACCCTCGACCCCGACCTGCAGAGCGCGGCAGAGAGCACCATGGCCGAGAACGTGCCCAAGACCTTCGAGGACTGGGATGTCGGCGGCGTGATCACGAGCGTGGGCGTCGGTACAGGGCGGGTGCTGGCCATGACCCAGAACAAGGACTATAGCCAGGACCCGGCCGACACCGGAGCGAACTTCACCGGCATCAATTACAACACCGATCTCGACCAGGGCGGCTCCAACGGATTCCAGACCGGGTCGACCTACAAGGTTTTCACCCTCGCCGAATGGCTCACTCAGGGTAATTCGCTCGCCGACTCGGTCAGCGCCTGGGAACGCGACGAGTGGGGAACCTTCGAGGACAGTTGCAACGGTCCCCAGGACTACGGCGAGAGCTTTGCGCCCGGCAACGACTCCTCCTCGGATGACGATTCCTCCTATTCCGCCCTGGAATCGACCATCGACTCGATCAATACCGGCTTCATCGGAATGGCCAAGGAACTCGACCTCTGCGGCATCCGCAAGACGGCCGAAGCCTTCGGCGTGCACCGCGCCGATGGTGGCGCGCTGGAACAGGGCGCGTCCGCGGTGCTGGGCACCAACGAGATCGCGCCGCTGACGATGGCCGCCGCCTACGCGGGGATCGCCAACAATGGCGTCACCTGCACGCCGATCGTGATCGACCGGATCACCGGCCCCGACGGAGCCGAACTTCCCGCCCCGCAGTCGAATTGCACGCAGTCCGTCACCCCCGAGGTTGCCGCGGCCATGAGCTACGCGATGGAGCGCGTGATGACCAGAGGCTCGGGTAGCCCGTCGTACTACGACACCGACCCGCAGGTGCCGATGATCGGCAAGACCGGCACCACCGATGAGAACAGGGACACCTGGATGGCCGGTGCGAGCACGAAGGTCGCCACCATCGTGGGCGTCATGAACGTGTCCGGGGTCGGCGAAGACCAGCGGGAGACATATTTCGAGAGCGGGCAGGCGGCCACGGCCCGGCACCGGATGTGGCCCGAGATGATGGGCGTCGCCAACGAAAAGTACGGCGGAGACGAGTTCACGGAGCCGCCGCGCGACCTGACCCGCTGACCCCATGCCCGACGGCATCCGCCTGACCGCTGCCCTCGTGCTGGCCGCTGCCCTCGCGGCGTCAAACCAATGCGACGGAGATTCTTGCCTGAATCCGGTTTTCCGGCCGGTTTGGGCCGGTTTTCGGCAGAATCTCCGTCGAATTCGTTCGGGCTGCTGGCCTGCGAATCAGGACCGACTCGCCTAGTACGCGGCGGGGACCTCGTTGCTGCCCGTGGCGAGGTCTTCCAGCATCAGCTCGGGGTGGTCGCGCACGGTGTTGCGCAGCCGCCACGGAGTGCTGAACAGGGCGAGCAGCGTGCCGTCGGAGCGCATCAGCACCTCGACCTGGCGGTCGTGGCCGAGGATCTCGGCGCTCGCGCGGTCGGTGCGCCGGGCCAGCTGGTAGGGCAGAGCCTCGGTGCGAATGGCGGCGCCGAAGTCGTGGGTCATCCGTTCCTCCACAACCTCGAACTGCATCGGCCCGACCGCGCCGAGCACCGGCGCCTGGTCGCCGCGCAGCTCCGACCGCAGCACCTGAATGACACCCTCGTGGTCAAGCTGGTCTATGCCGCGACGGAACTGCTTGTGCTTGCTGGAGTCCGCCGACCGCACCACCCGGAAGTGCTCGGGCGCGAACATCGGCAGCGGCGGGTATTCCACCGGTTCGATCTCGAAGATCGAGTCGCCCACCCGTAGGGCGGAGGCATTGACCAGGCCGACGATGTCGCCGGGCCAGGCCTCGTCGGCCACCTCCCGCTCGCGCCCGAACAGGTGCTGCGCGTACTTGGTGGCGAACGGCCGCCCGCTGGCCGCGTGGGTCACGATCATCCCGCGCCGGAACTGACCCGAACAGACCCGCACGAACGCGACGTGGTCGCGGTGCGAGGCGTTCATACCGGACTGCACCTTGAACACGAAACCGGAGAAGGCGCTGTCCACGGGGCGGTGGCCACCGGATGCGTCCTCCCGGGCTTCCGCGGCCGGCGCGAAGTCCACGAGGGTGTCCAGAATGTGCTGCACGCCGAAGTTGAGCACGGCCGCGGCGAACAGCACCGGGGTGGTCTCGTTCGCGAGGAAGCGGGCCTCATCGTGGTCCTGGCTCTCCTCGGCGAGCAGCTCGGACTCCTCGGTGGCGGTGACCCAGGCTGCGCCCTCCTCGGCGGCCGCGACGGCCACGCTCAAGCGCTCGGGTTCGGCGGCTTTCGTTCCGCCGGCGGTGCGGTGAAAGCGGATGAATTCGTGCGAGGACCGGTCGATCACGCCGCGGAAGTCACCGGCGATCCCGACGGGCCAGGTCAGGGGAGTGGGTAGGAGTCCCGTGCGCTCCCGGATCTCGTCCATCAGGTCCAGCGCCTCGGCACCGGGACGGTCCCACTTGTTGATGACCGTGATCACCGGGAGGCCGCGCTGCTTGCACACCTCGAAGAGCTTCATGGTCTGCACCTCGAGACCCTTGCTGGCGTCGACGAGCATGACTGCGGCGTCGACGGCGGAGAGCACGCGGAAGGTGTCCTCGGAGAAGTCGGCGTGCCCGGGGGTGTCCACCAGATTGATCACGGTGTCGCGGTACTCGAACTGGATCGCCGCGCTGGTCACGGAGATGCCGCGGGCCTGCTCCATCGCCATCCAGTCGGAGACGGTGCCGCGTCGGCCGGCCTTGCCGTGCGTGGCGCCGGCCGTGGTGATGGCCCGCGCGTGCAGCAGCAGGGCCTCGGTGAGCGTCGACTTCCCCGCGTCGGGGTGCGAAATCACGGCGAACGTGCGTCGCCTGCGCGCTTCTTTCAGTACCTCGGGCGTGGACACGCCGGCGAGCTGCGTCATGGATCCTTCTTTCGCGGATGATTCGGGCAGGCGGGGGGCGTTGCCTGGGCGGCCGCTACTCAGGAATCGGTTCCCCCAATTCTAACTTCACACTCTGGGAACTGGTTCTCCGCTTCCGGCGGCGTGGTTCAGGCCCAATGCGCGCACGGTTTGGTAACGGTCCAGGCGTGTCCTTCGCAACGTTCGGCCCCGGGGATAACCTCGGCTCAACCGAAGGGAGACGACGGATGCCGCGTCCGGGCATGCATGGTTCCCGCCGTACGACCACCAGCATGCCCGCTCATCCGACCGGACAGGGCCCGGCTCCGATCTCGACGTCCATCCCGACCGCCCCGCAGGCGGTTTTTCTGCCCCCGCCCCCGCCCCCGCTCGCGATCCCGGATCTGTACGTCCCGCAGGCCGCCCCCGCGACCGGGGCGTCCCCCCTGGCGCTCCGCCGCACGATTGCCGACACCGACCTCACCGTGCACCCGCTGGCACTCGGCACGAGCGTGTTCGGGTGGACGGCAGACGGCGCCACGAGCCACCGCATCCTCGACCGCCACCGCGACCTGGCCGGCAACTTCCTCGACACGGCCGACAGCTACACCTCCGGCCGCAGCGAGGTGATCATCGGGTCCTGGCTGCGCTCGCGCCGAACGCGCGACAGCACCGTCATCGCCACCAAGATCGGCAAGAACCTCGACAACCCCGGGCTCTCCTCCCGCAGCATCATCGGCGCCGTGCACGCCTCCCTCGACCGGCTGGGGACGGATTACATCGACCTGCTGCACTTCCACTTCGACGACCCGACCGTGCCGCTGGAAGAGAGCCTCGGCGCCGTCGATGTGCTCATGCGCCGCGGCCAGGTGCGCTACCTCGCCGCCTCCAACTTCTCCGCCGAACGCCTGATGGAGGCCCGGGTTCTCGCGGCGAATGGCCTGCCCCGCTTCGTTGCCCTGCAAACGCAGTACAGCCTCCTGCACCGCACCGCATTCGAATCCTCTCTCGCCCTCGTCACCCGCGCCCAGGGAATGGCGGTGCTCCCCTATTTCGCGCTCGCCCACGGATTTCTGGCCGGCCGGTACCGGTCGAAGACCGATCTGGAGAAGACCACTCGCAGCTCCCGCGGCGCCCGATACCGCAACCGCAGCGGATTCCGCGTGCTCGCGGTGCTGGACCGCATCGCCGAGGAGCACGAGGCGCCGCCGGCGGCGATCGCGATCGCGTGGCTGCTCGCACGGGGGCCGGTCGTGGCGCCGGTGGCCAGTGCCAGCCAGCCCGAACAGGTCGACGCCCTCGTGACGGCGGCCGGCATCCGTCTGACCCGCAGCGACATGGTGGACCTCGACCGGATCTCGGCCTGACGCACCGGTGCCGGCCGAACACCGGATCTCGGCCTGACGCACCGGTGCCGGCCGAACACCGGTGCCGCCACCCGGGCCGCGTCGGCGCCGTGACGTAAGGTGGACTAGTCATGAACGGTGCCGTCGAATTCTCTCTGGATCTGCCCGAACTCTCGTTCCGCGCGGCAGGTGATTCCCTGGTGCGCCGCAGCGTGCTGCCGAGCGGTGTGCGCATCGTGTCGGAACACGTTCCCGGCAGCCGCAGCCTGACAATCGGCTACTGGGTCGCGGTCGGCTCCCGCGACGAGGAGCCCGGCCACTTCGGGTCCACCCACTTTCTGGAACACCTTCTGTTCAAGGGCACCGCCAAGCGCACCGCCCTCGACATCGCGATCGCCTTCGACTCGGTCGGCGGTGAGCACAACGCGATGACGGCCAAGGAATACACCTGCTACTACGCCAAGGTGCAAGACCAAGACCTGCCGATGGCGGTCGAGGTGCTCACCGACATGCTCACGTCGTCGCTGCTCGACCCGGTTGAGTTTGAGAACGAGCGGGGCGTCATCCTCGAAGAGCTGGCCATGGCCGATGACGACCCGGCCGACGTCGCCAATGAGCGCTTTTTCGAGGCGGTCATGGGAGATCACGCGCTCGGGCGCCCGATCGGCGGCAGTCCCGACACGATCCGTGCGGCCACCCATGCCGCCGTTCTAGAGCACTACCGGGCGAACTACCGCCCACAAGACTTGGTCGTCACCGTGGCCGGCGCGGTCGACCACGACGTGCTGGTCGCAGCAGTCACCCGGTCCCTCGCCCTCGCCGGCTGGGACCTCAGTGTTTTCGCGCCCCCGGTCGGCCGCCGGTCCGGAGCCCCCGCCGCCCTCAGTCAGGGTGATCCGGTCACCATCGTGCGCCGCCCGCTCGAACAGGCGAACATCCTTATGGGCTTCCCCGGCCTCCTGGCCACCGACGAGCGGCGCGTCACCATGAGCGTGCTCACCTCGATCTTCGGCGGGGGCATGTCCTCGCGCCTGTTCCAGGAGATCCGCGAGAAGCGCGGTCTGGCCTACTCGGTCTACTCCTTCGCGCCCGGCTACTCGGATGCGGGACTGTTCGGCATGTACGCGGGCTGCACCCCGGCGAAGTCCGGCCAGGTGGCCGAGCTGATGCTGGGCGAGCTGCACCGACTCGCCGACAACGGCGTCACGGCCGACGAGATGAAGCGGGCCGCGGGTCAGTTGTCCGGCGCATCCGCTCTCGCCCTTGAAGACTCCGATACCCGGATGTCCCGGCTGGGCCGCGCCGAAATCACCCTCGGCGAGTTCATCGACCTCGACGAGGCCCTCCGCCGGCTCGCGCGCGTCACGGCCGACGACGTTCAGAACCTCGCCGCCGAACTGGCCGCCGGCTCGCTCTCCATCTCCGCGGTCGGCGCGCTCGACGACGACGTCTTCGCCGCGATCCTGCCGACCTTTGTGCCCTCCTGAGCAGAACTGTCGAGCCCAGAAACTCGGTACCCAAAAACTCGGAGCCCAAAAACTCAGTGCCCAGATACTGAATGCCCAGAACCACCGAGACCCAAAGCCGGGGCCACACGCTGATGTGCGGCTCCTGACTGAGAGAGATCCCCTTGCACCATTACATTTACCTCGTTCGTCACGGTGAACAGCAGGATGCCGAGCACGGCATGCCCGACGGGCCTCTGTCCGCGCGCGGCACCCGGCAGGCTCAGCTGATCGCCGAGCGTCTCGGCGGCGTGCCGTTCACGGACGCCTGGCACTCCCCGCTGCAGCGCGCCGCCGACACGGCGAAAATCATCGCGCAGCGACTGCCGGCCCTGACCTCGGTGCCCAGCCCGCTGCTCTTCGACTGCATCCCCTCCGGCAGGGCGCCGGAGACGCCGTCGGCCTATGCGCCGTTCTTCGGTAGGGTCACTGAGGCCGACATCGAGGCCGGCAGCGCGCAGATGGGCGACGCCGTGGCCGAGTTCCTCCAGCCGCGCCGCGGCGAACGCCACGACCTGCTGATCACCCACAACTTCGTCATCGCTTGGTTCGTGCGGGAGGTACTGGGCGCCCCGGACTGGCGGTGGATCAGCATCAACCAGGCGAACTGCGGCCTCACCGTGCTGCACCAAAAACCGGGCCGGCCCTGGACGCTGCTGACCCACAACGACACCGGGCACCTCCCCGTGGAGCTGCGCACCGGTCTGCCGGACCCGCTCCTGTTCTAGGTGGATAGGCGGGTTCCGGGCGGCCGTCTCTCGGCTGGCCCGGCTCCGTCCGTCTTCCGGGTGAGGCTCTTGCGATACCAGGTCGTGGCATTCGGGTTGTCGTTATACGGCGCGCAGGACTCGTAGCCCGACCGCGCGTAGAGTGCTCCGGCCGCGGTCAGGCTCGCGTTGGTGTCGAGCACGACGTCGTCGGCGCCGAACTTCCGGGCGCGTCGTTCGAGCTCGGTCAGCAGCGACTGCCCCCATCCGCGCCCGCGCACCTGCGGCTGCAGCCAGAGATGCTTGATCTCGAACCGCACATTTCCGGTCGGGGAGTCCTCGAGACGACGGATGCCGCCACACCCCACAAACGCTCGTTCGGCCGGTCCCATTTGCTCGCTGACCAACAGGAACACCCCGGACGGCGGCAGGAACTGGACCGGATCGGGGAACGTGGTGCGGTACCGGCCCTGCGCGGCCGGGAAGCCCGACTCCCGATCGCTGAAGTACTGGGTGAGCAGCACGATGGAGCCGGCATCCGTCACCGACACAGCGGTGAAGGCAAGGGCGGGGGAGTCAGGCATGGCCCAAGGCTAACTCGATGCCCCGCGATTGATAGATTGGACCCATGAAAACACGGGTGGCCATCGTCGGCGTATCGGGAACGATGGGCCGCTTGGTCTCGGGTCTCGTCGAGCAGTCCGAGGAGTACGTCCTCGTCGCCGGCCTGAACTCGAAGAGCGACCTGTCCGAGATGATCGGCGCGGAGATCGTGATCGACCTGACCCTGCCCGGGGTCAGTCAAAGCGTGGTCGACTTCGCGGTGGAGCACGGCCTGCGCGTGCTCGTGGGCACCTCGGGCTGGTCGCAGTACCGCATCGACGCCCTCTCCGCCCGCCTCGCAGGGCAGAATGAGATCGGCGTCGTCATCATCCCCAACTTCTCGATGGCGTCGGTCATCGCGACCGGCCTGTCGGCGCTCGTCGCCCGCTTCTTCGACTCGATCGAGATCGTCGAGGCCCACCGGGCCGGCAAGGTGGACTCTCCGTCGGGCACGGCCGTGCGCACCGCCGAACTGATCGGGCGGGCCAGGGCCGAAATCGGGCCGGTGTCGGCGCCGCACACCGACCAGCGCGCTCGTGGCCAGCAGGTGTCGAGCATTCCCGTGCACAGCCTGCGCCTCGACGGCATGCTCGCCCGCCAGGACGTGTTCTTCGGCGGTGCGGGGGAGACCCTCACGATCAGCCACAACACCCTGTCGGCCGCATCCTACGAACGTGGCATCCTGCTGGCCCTGGCGGCCACCCGCACGGCCGTCGGCGTCACCGTCGGGCTCGACCAGATCATCGATCTCGGACTGGGTGCGCCGACGACGGCCACAACTGCCCACCCGGGTGAGGCCGCCGTATGAAGGGCCGCCTTGCCGTCGGCCTGATGGCCCTGCTGCTGGTCTTCTACCTGGTTCTCGTCGGCTGGCGAGCGGTGTTATTCCTGCAGAGCGGCGAAATCATCGGCATCGTGATCGGGGTGGCGCTTCTCGTGCTCCCGTTGGTCGGAGTCTGGGCGCTGGTCGCCGAACTCCGGTTCGGGCGCAACTCCGAGCGGCTCGTGCGCCGGCTGGAGGCCGAGGGCGGGCTCCCCGTCGAAGAACTGCCGATCCGGCCGAGCGGACGCCCCATGCGGGACGAGGCCGACGCCGAATTCCCGATCTACCGGGCGGCCGTCGATGCCGCCCCCGACGACTGGCGCGCCTGGTTCAGGCTCGGCCTGGCCTACAACTCATCGGGGGACCGCCGTCGCGCCCGCGGCGCCATCCGTACCGCGATCTCCCTCGAGCGCGCCTAGCCGCCACCGGTGCGTGAGCCCGCCGAAATCCGGTGACCCGGCCCTCGAACCAGCTCACCGGCATCCATCACCGCGCGCTAAATGCAAAGTTTTTCGCGACACGCCGCCGGAGCAACCGAAAAATGCGGCGTGTCCCGGTTTTCTCCGAGTTTACGTCGCGACGGATGCCCTCGGCCCGCTGCGACCGCGCCCGCATCCCCGACCGCGCCCGAACCCCGGGCAGGGTGGCGCCTTGGCCGTTCGAGGCCGCGAACCGTCAGAACTACGGGCGGCTGAGCATCCAGGCCACGGCCTCGGCCGCGGTTTTGTGGGTGAAGACGAAACCGTCTGTGTGCAGCCTCTCCGGCACGATCTGCTGGTCGGCGAGCAGCAGTGCGCGAGCGGCATCCTGCAGTACGAGCGTCAGCACGAATTCCGGCACCTTCACCAGGAACGGGCGGTGCAGCCCGGCTGAAACGGCCCGGATGACGTCGTTCGCGGTGGCCGGTGTCGGGCCGACCAGGTTGACCGGACCCGACAGCGTCGAGGTGAGCAGGTGCACGACGGCCGCGGCCTCGTCGTGCAGGCTGATCCACGGCCAGTGCTGGGTGCCGCGGCCGAGCGGGCCGCCCAGGCCAAGCTTGACGATCGGCAGAAGCGGCTTCAGGGCGCCGCCGCGGGCGATGACCAGCCCGGTGCGGAGGGTGACGACACGGGTCGACTCCGGCGCACGTGCGGCCTCGGCCTCCCAGTCTCTGGTGACTTTCGCCAGAAAATCATTGCCGGCCGGGGAGTTCTCGGTGAGCACCTCGCTCGGACGGTCGCCGTAGATGCCCACGGCCGACGCATTGAGCAGCACGGCTGGCGGTGTCGCCTGCCGGCCCATGGCATCCGTCAGCGTGCGTGTGGCCTGCACCCTCGAGTCACGGATCTCCCGGCGATAGGCCTTCGTCCACGGCAGACGGGCGATGGATGCCCCCGACAGGTTGATCACGGCGTCGACGCCGTCGAGGGCGCCCTGGTCCATACTCAGCGCGGCCGGGTCCCAGCGGAATTCATCGGCCCCGCGCGGATCGCGGCGCACCAGGCGGGCCACGGTGTGGCCGGCCGCGCGCAGCTGTGCGCTCAGCTCGGTGCCGATCAGTCCGGACGCGCCGGAGACGAGAACTCGCATTGTGTGCGGGCCGCGCCTACGCCAGCTCGGCTTCGATGGTGATCGGGATGCCCGCGAGCGCCTTCGAAACCGGGCAGTTGGCCTTGGCGTCCTCGGCGTAGACCGCGAACTCCTCTTCGGTCAGGCCGGGGATCTTGGCGCTGACCAGGAGGTGGCTACCCACCACGCCGACGCCGGCTTCGAAGGTCACGGCCGCGGTGGTCTGGATGCTGTCGGGAGTGTGTCCGCCGGCGCTGAGGCCGTTGGCCAGCGCCATCGAGAAGCAGGCCGCGTGGGCGGCTCCGAGAAGCTCTTCCGGGTTGGTGGTGTTCGGGGTGCCGACGGACCGGGCCTGCCAGGTGACCGGGAACTCGGCGGTCTTGGAGGAGTCGAGGGTGACGGTACCGCTGCCGGACTTCAGATCGCCGGTCCAGACAGTTGTTGCTTCGCTGGTGAGTGCCATGATGTTGCCTCCTGAGGTGAAGCTTCAGCCTAACTGTCGCCTCGGCCCACATAGGGTTCACTCTCAGCCAATGATCAGGGATGGAGCTGCGGCGGCCGTCAGCTCCCGGCCAGCGGCGTCGGCCCGCGTCCGAGGATGCCAGCACGCACCAGGAGCAGGTACAGCTGGCAGCCGAGGCAGTAATCGAACACGGCGTTCAGGAACGCCGCGACGAACGCGACGGCGGCAGCGACGCCCACAGCGGGCGTCAGCCCGGCCAGACCGAGCACCACGCCGGTCACGGTGACCAGCAGCCCTACTCCCTGCGCAAACGTCGGCGGGGCCGCTTTCTCCAGTGCGGTGGGCGGGCCGAGCCGCGGCCGCACGACGGTCTTGAACAGCACGCCGTAAGGGTGCCGCCCGGCGCCGGCGAACGCACCCCAGGCAAAGAGGGCCGCCAGGATCGTGAGGAGGACGAAGGCGGCGACGGATGCCCCGGTCAGCGACAGGAACACCACCACCAGGAGCAGAACGGCCGTGATCGCGGCGCCGAAGCGTGGTCCGCGCGGGTCGAGGTCCGGGCGATCCGGGCGGGCCCGGCGCGCGGAGGGCTGCGGCCGGGGCTCAGCGGGCGAACTGGGCATGGCTGCTCCCGGTGAGGTCGTCGAGTTGCCGGAGGACGCCGGCCCGGTTCGGAACGCCGCCGATCCGGGCGCGCACCTGACCGGTTCCGTCGAGGATGAGTGTGGTCGGGGTCTGCAGGATCCCGAACCGGTTCGCGAGGTCGCGGCGGTGGGTCAGGTCGACGTCCAGGTGCGCGACGCCGGGACGGGACCGGGCCAGGCCGGCGAGGAGCACCTGGGTGCCGGGGCAGCGGGCGCAGTGACTGGTGGAGAACTGCACGAGCGTGGCGTTCGCGCCGAACGGAACCCGGCTGCTGACATCCGCCGGCGTGAGCGCGTCCGGTACGCCGAGTGCCTCCGGAGCCGCCGGGGTGACCACGATGGGGCGCCCCTGGCGGGACCGCCAGAAGAGGCCCAGCACGGTGGCGCCCGAGACAAGAACCAGCACGAGAATCAGGGCGGAGGTCGAACTCATGCTGCGACGTTACAAGGATCTCGGGCCGGGCGGGTCCGTGTGACGACAGGTTACGCGTGCAGCAGGTATCGTTTAGCCGTGTCTGAAATTGAGTTCCGCTCCGATGTAACCGTCGAACTGGTGCGCGCAAGCGCCCACGACTCCGATGTGCTGTTCGCCGCACGGGTGTCGACTCAGGGGGAGCAGACCCTGACCAAGGCCCTGCTCGAGGAATCGGACGGCGACGCCCCGAGCACGGGTGACGCCGGGCTGATCAACTACCTCATGCGCGACCGCCACGGCTCGCCGTTCGAGCACAACTCGATGACCTTTTACGTGCAGGCGCCGATCTTCGTATTCCGCGAGTTCATGCGGCACCGCATCGCCTCCTATAACGAGGAATCGGGCCGCTACCGCGAGCTGAACCCGGTCTTCTACGTTCCGGCCCCGACCCGCAACCTCGTGCAGGTCGGCAAGCCCGGCGCCTACGACTTCCTGCCCGGCACGGCCGAGCAGGCCGCGCTGGTCGACCAGCTGACCCGCGAGGCCTCCGCGCACGCCTACGCGTCGTATCAACGGATGCTCGAAGCCGGCGTGGCCCGCGAGGTTGCCCGCATCGTGTTGCCGCTCAACATCTTCTCCTCGATGTACGTGACCATGAACGCCCGGTCGCTGATGAACTTTCTCAGTCTGCGTACCAAGCGCGAGGGAACCCACTTCCCGTCGTTCCCGCAGCGCGAGATCGAGATGTGCGCCGAGAAGATGGAAGACCAGTTCGCGACCTTGATGCCGCTCACCTACGCCGCCTTCAACAAGAACGGTCGCGTCGCCCCGTAACGTGACGCCGCGGCGGTGCGCGGCCGCACACTGACCGGTAGCCTGTCCCTCGTGTCTATGTCTCAGAATCCCTTCGGCCAGGTCCTCGTTGCCCTGGTGACTCCCTTCACCGCCGACGGCGAAGTCGACTGGGCGGGCGTTGCCCAGCACATCGACGACGTCATCAACGCCGGAGCGGACGGCATCGTCGTCACCGGCACCACCGGTGAGACGTCTACCCTCACCGACGCGGAGAAGATTCGCCTGGTCGAGGTCGGCAAGGATATCTCGGGCGGACGCGCGAAGATCATCACCGGCGGCGGGTCCAACGAGACCGCCCACGCCATGCAGCTTGCCAAGCAGAGCGAGAAGGCGGGCGCCGACGGCAACATGATCGTCACCCCGTACTACAACAAGCCCACCCAGGCCGGCGTTCTCACCCACTTCCGCATGATCGCGGATGCCACGGATCTGCCCGTGATCCTCTACGACATCCCCGGACGCACCGGTATCCCGATCGAATACAAGACGATCCTGCGGGCCGCGAAGCACCCGAACATCCTCGCCGTCAAAGACGCCAAGGGTGACCTGGCCCAGGTCAGCCGCGTGCTCAACCAGACCGACCTGATGTACTTCTCCGGCGACGACCCCAACGTTCTGCCGCACCTCTCGATCGGGGCGACCGGCCTGATCGGGGTCACGGCGAACATCGCCGCCACCCCGTATCGCCAGATGGTCGACGCCGTGAATGCGGGCGACCTGAAAGCGGCCACCGCCGCGCATCAGCAGCTCGAACCGCTGGTGCGGGCCTGCATGACGCACGTTCCGGGTACGGTCGCGGTCAAGTACATCCTGCACGGCCTCGGCCGAATCAACAGCCCGCGCGTGCGCCTGCCCCTCGTCGGCCCGGAGGAGTGGGAAGCCGCCCAGATCGAAGACGAAATAGACCTGGTCAAGAACATCCCCGGGGTCAACTTCTCCAACTTCCGCCCGGACCGCAATGCCGCGGCCGGCGGCGCCCTGCCGAAGGTCGCCGGAACGACACGCTAACCGCTCCACCGAACCCCGAGGAGGGCCTGTGCCCATCGATGTGTACGACCCGGCCCCGCTCACAGCGGGAACCCTCCGCATCACGCCGATCGGTGGCCTCGGCGAAATCGGCCGCAACATGACCACGTTCGAGATCGACGGCCAGCTGCTGATCGTCGACTGCGGGGTGCTGTTCCCCGAGGAGCACCAGCCGGGCGTGGACCTGATCCTCCCCGACTTCAGCCCCATCCGGGACCGCCTCGACGACATCCTCGCGGTCGTGCTCACGCACGGCCACGAGGACCACATCGGCGCCGTCCCCTACCTTCTGAAGCTGCGTGCGGACATTCCGCTGATCGGTTCGGGCCTGACCCTCGCCTTTATCGAGGCAAAGCTCAAGGAACACAAGATCACGCCGTACACGCTGCAGGTCAAGGAGGGCCAGACGGAACGGCTCGGCCCGTTCAACCTCGAGTTCGTCGCCGTCAACCATTCCATCCCCGACGCCCTGGCTGTGGCCATCAAGACCGCCGGCGGCACCGTGCTGCACACCGGCGACTTCAAGATGGACCAGCTGCCGCTCGACAACCGCCTCACCGACCTGCGCGAATTCGCGCGCCTCGGCACTGAGGGCGTCGACCTGTTCCTGGTCGATTCCACCAACGCGGATGTCCCGGGCTTCACACCCACGGAACGCTCCATCGGCCCCGTCCTCGACGACGTCATCGCCCGGGCTCCCCGACGGGTGATCGTGGCCAGCTTCTCCAGCCACGTGCACCGGGTGCAGCAGGTGCTCGATGCCGCCCACGCGAACGGTCGCCGCGTCGCGCTCCTGGGCCGCTCGATGGTGCGCAACATGACCATCGCCGCCGACCTCGGCCACCTGCGGGTGCCGGAGGGTGTGCTGGTGGACTTCAGGAAGGTCGGCAACATCCAGGGCGACAAGATCGTCTACATGTCCACGGGCTCGCAGGGGGAGCCGATGGCCGTGCTCAGCCGGATGGTCAACCAGGACCATCAGATCGAAGTCGGCCACGGCGACACCGTCATCCTGGCGTCCAGCCTGATTCCCGGCAACGAGAACGCGGTCTACCGGATCATCGACGGCCTGACCAAGCTGGGCGCCACAGTGGTGCACAAGGGTAATGCGAAGGTGCACGTCTCCGGGCACGCCGCCGCCGGGGAACTGACCTACTGTTACAACATCCTGAAGCCGAAGAATGTGCTGCCCGTGCACGGCGAATACCGGCACCTGGTCGCCAATGCCAAGCTCGCGGTGCAGACCGGCGTGCCGGAGGCGAACGTGCTCCTTGCAGAGGACGGCACGGTCATCGACCTGCGGGACGGTGTGGCCACCAAGGTCGGCCAGCTGGACCTCGGCTACGTCTACGTCGACGGCTCCACCGTCGGCGAGATCACCGAGGCCGACCTCAAGGACCGCCGAACCCTCGCCGAGGAGGGATTCATCTCGATTATCATCGTGGTCGACGCCGCCACCGGCAAGGTGATCGTCGGGCCCGAGATCCACGCGAAGGGCTTCGCCGAAGACGCCTCGGTGTTCGACGCCGTGCGCCCGAAAATCGAGGCGGCCCTGGCGGAAGCCGCCGAGCACGGGGTGCGCGACCCGTTCGCGCTGCAGCAGATCGTGCGCCGCACGGTCGGTCGCTGGGTGAATACCGCCTTCCGTCGCCGCCCGATGATCGTCCCTCTGGTGATCGAGGCCTGATCCCGCCGAGGGCGACGGATGCCGCGCGTCCGCCCAGCCCTGATGTCGCGGTCGCTGATCGCCGCCCGCAGGCGTTTTGGCGTGCCTAAGCCCCAATGTCGGGGGATCGAAGTACCGTGGTTGCATGGCTACGAGCACTAAGTCGAACGGTCGCGCCCGCAGCACGCCTGCGCGCGGCACCCCGGCGCGCAAGCCCGCAGCCCGCACCGCCGCTCAGAAGACGGTCAAGTTCACCGCGGTCGAGGTCAAGCCGAGCCTGTTCGTGCGGTCGTGGATGGCCCTGGCCCACGTGACCGGCGGGGCTGCCCGCGCGCTCGGCCCGGAGAAGCTCTCCAAAGAAGAGCGCCGCGACGGCCTGCCCTTCTTCCTTGTGCTGCTCTCAGTCTCCGGCGCCGTGATCGAGTGGTTCCTGATCAACAACGCGGTCGCCCAGACCCTCGACGCCTGGACCTTCGGCGGACTGTTCGGCCGCGTCGCGTTCGCCCTGCCCGTGATCATGCTGCTCTTCTCCGTCTGGCTGTTCCGCAAACCCAGTTCGGTGCACGACAACGGCCGCATCGGCATCGGACTATCCGTGCTACTCGTTTCGGTGTCGGGTCTCTGCCACATCTTCGGTGGCCAGCCTGCCCCCAGCGACGGCATGGAGACCCTCGCACTGGCCGGCGGTGTCATCGGCTGGATGATCGCTGCCCCCCTGATCTACCTGACCACGGCGATCGGTGCCACCATCGTCGTCATCCTGCTTCTTGCCCTGAGCCTCTTCATCATCACCAAGACCCCGCCCAACCGCATTGGTGAACGCAGCCGGGAGCTCTATGCCTGGCTGTTCGGGGCCCAGCTCCCCGATCCCGAGGAGCGCGCCGCCGCCCGGGAAGCGAAGCATGAGAAGGCCGTTCAGGTCGAACTGGACGGGGTCGACGATGACGACGGAGATGCCGGAGCGCTGCCCTGGTGGCGGCGCAACACGAGCAAGCGCGAGGAGGACCCTGACTTCGGCGGGCCGCTCGGCCCGAACGGCGCCGGTACCCCCGCCGACGATCCGAACGCCGCAGGCCCGCACGGCGCCGACCCGCTGCGCACCCTGCTCGGCGGCGACAAACGAGGCAGCTTCGACACCGCGCTGGAGACGACGCCGACGACCCCCGGTCCCAACCAGGACCATTACGGCACCGAGGTGCTCGAAGACCTGCTCCGAGCCGAAGACGTCCTCAAACGTTTCACGGGCGCGATCGACCTGCCGCAGGGCTCGTCGACCGGGCTCCAGGCCGACGACCAGACGGGCCTGACCGAGGTTCTTCCCGGTTTGACCGGAGCAGGATTCGACGCACTCGACCCGGCCGCGGCCGGTGGGGCCGCCGGTTCCGCCGACACGCCCCTGTCCCTGGTGCCGGCCCCGGTTCCGCCGGCATCAGACCAGCCCGCCGCACCCTACCTGCTGCCCTCGGACACGACCCTCACCAAGGGCCCGCCGGCCAAGGCCCGGTCGGCGGCCAACGACGAGATCGTCAAGTCCATCACCGAGGTGCTCCGCCAGTTCCAGGTCGACGCGAAGGTGACCGGTTTCTCCCGCGGCCCCACCGTCACCCAGTACGAGATCCAGCTCGGCCCCGGAGTCAAGGTGGAGCGCGTCACCGCGCTGAGCAAAAACCTCTCCTACGCCGTCGCCTCAAACGAGGTGCGCATCCTGTCGCCGATCCCGGGCAAGAGCGCGATCGGCATCGAGATCCCCAACACCGACCGCGAAATCGTCACCCTCGGTGACGTGCTCCGCTCCCCGGCGGCCTCGAACAGCACCCACCCGATGACCATCGGCGTCGGGAAAGACGTCGGCGGCGGCTTCGTGCTCGCCAACCTCGCCAAGATGCCTCACCTCCTGGTCGCCGGTTCCACCGGTTCCGGCAAGTCCAGCTTCGTCAACTCCATGATCACGAGCCTGCTCATGCGGGCCAAGCCGAGCGACGTGCGCATGGTGCTGATCGACCCGAAGCGGGTCGAGCTGGCTGCCTACGCGGGGGTTCCACACCTGATCACGCCCATCATCACCAGTCCGAAAAAGGCCGCCGAGGCGCTGCAGTGGGTGGTGAAGGAGATGGACATGCGTTACGACGACCTGGCCAGCTTCGGATTCCGCCACATCGACGACTTCAACAAGGCCGTCGTCAACAACGAGATCGTGCTGCCCGCCGGCAGCCTGCGCAGCCTCAAGCCGTACCCCTACCTCCTGGTCGTCGTCGACGAGCTCGCCGACCTGATGATGGTCGCACCGCGCGACGTCGAAGACTCGATCGTGCGCATCACCCAGCTGGCCCGCGCGTCGGGCATCCATCTCGTGCTCGCCACCCAGCGCCCCAGCGTCGACGTCGTCACGGGCCTGATCAAGGCCAACGTGCCCTCCCGCCTCGCCTTCGCCGTGACCAGCGTCACCGATTCCCGGGTCATCCTCGACCAGCCGGGCGCCGACAAGCTGATCGGGCAGGGCGACGCCCTGTTCCTGCCGATGGGAGCCTCCAAGGCGATCCGCGTGCAGGGGGCCTGGGTGAACGAGGCCGAGATCGAACGCGTCGTCAAGCACGTCACTCTGCAGGCCCGCCCCGACTACCGGCCGGATGTCTCCATGGTCGCCCCCCGCAAAGAAATCGACTCCGACATCGGAGATGACCTCGAGGTGCTCCTCGCAGCGGCGGAACTGGTCGTGTCGACTCAGTTCGGGTCCACGTCGATGCTGCAGCGCAAGCTCCGGGTCGGCTTCGCCAAGGCGGGCCGCCTGATGGACCTGCTCGAGTCCCGCGAAATCGTCGGTCCCTCCGAGGGATCGAAAGCGCGCGACGTGCTCGTCTCCGTGGAGCAGCTGCCCGGCGTGCTGGCCCTGCTGCGCGGCTCCGACGCCGAACACCACGCCGCCACGGCCACCGCTCAGGCCGCCGCAGCTCACCAGTCCGCGGCCCAGCACACGCCCGGCCCGCCCGATCCGCGCTACGCCGACGACCCGGTCGCCAAAATGTCGGAGGGGTACCTTGAAGAAGACGCATCTCCCGATGAAGACGCCTGGCAACTGACCGACAGGGACTGACCCATGGCCACACCATCCACGCCGGTCGTCCGGCCCAGCAACTGGAATCTCCCGAATCTGATCACGATCGTGCGCATCCTGCTCGCGCCGGTGTTCATCTATATGCTCCTCGCCGACGCCGGCCAGGACGGCGCGCTGCGCTGGTGGGCGGCCGCCCTGTTCATCGTGGCCATCGCCACCGACGGGATCGACGGGGCCATCGCCCGTCGGCACAACCTGGTCACCGACCTCGGCAAGATCCTCGATCCGATCGCCGACAAGGTGCTCACCGGCGGAGCCCTGGTCTGCCTCTCCATCCTCGGCGAACTGTGGTGGTGGGTGACCATCGTCATCCTCGTGCGCGAAGTCGGCATCACGGTGTTCCGGTTCGTCATGCTGAAGGACCGGGTCATCCCGGCGTCACGGGGTGGCAAGCTCAAGACTGTGTTGCAGTCCGTGGCGATCTCCCTCGCCCTCGTGCCCCTCTGGCTGCTGCTGGGCGACTGGATTTACTGGGTCAACTGGACGGCCATGGCCCTCGCCCTCATCGTTACCGTCGTCACCGGCTTCGACTACCTCGTGGCCGCGCGGCGCGAGAACCGGCTCCAGCACGACCGTGGCTGATCCGATTCCTCCGGCATTCGACGAGGCCCTGTCACCTGCTGACATACCCGGGGCGACGGATGCCACCGCGCGCCTCGTCGCCGAGCTCACCCGCCGCGGCCTCACTATCGCCGTGGCCGAGTCCCTTACCGGCGGGGCGCTGACAGCCGAACTCATCCGCATCCCCGGCGCATCCGTCGTCGTCAACGGGGGAGTGGTGGCGTACCAGAGTGCGCTCAAGCACACCCTCCTCGGCGTCGACGCGGCTCTGCTCGAGGAGCACGGCCCGGTGCACCCGCAGGTTGCCCTGCAGATGGCGGAGGGCGTGCGTACGCGCCTCGCCGTCGACGGCCGGCCCGCCGACATCGGCATCGCCACGACGGGTGTGGCAGGGCCCGACGGCCAGGGTGGCCACGAGCCGGGAACGGTGTTCCTCGGGCTGGCTCGTGAAGGAGAAATATCGGTCATCCCGCTCCGGCTGCACGGAGACCGTGCCCTCGTTCGAGCGGCCTCCGTGGCCGCGGCCGTCGAAGCTGTGTGGCAGCTGTTAGCCCGTGACGCGGTGGAATAGTTCCCCGAATTCCGTGGTTACAACGAGCATATTCACAAGAAAAGCCCAGTCGATATCGGTAGTGTCAGGGTGTTCAAGGTTGTAGTACTCTTGCGATCCAACACACGCAACCACCCGGTTGAGTGGGCGCCAGAAGTATAAAACGGTACTCGATAAGCAACACATAATCAGTACGAGAAGGAGGTTCCGATGATTCTTGTTCGACAGGAAATCGGCGATGTGCTCAGGGACTTCCGCCTGCAGAAAGGGCGCACACTCCGTCAGGTAGCCAGCAGGGCCAGTGTGGCCCTCGGGTATCTGAGCGAGGTGGAGCGTGGCCAGAAAGAAGCGTCTTCCGAGATTCTGGCTTCCGTAGCAGAAGCGTTGGAGACCCCGATCTCGGTCATCATGCGGGAAGTCGGCGACCGACTGGCCATCATCGAGGGAATCGACAGATTCCCCGACACTGTGCCCGACGAGCTCGTGGCCAACTACGACGACATGATGGTGCGCTAGTTCCATCCCATGCGGCTCAGTGAGTTCCGTCAGGCTCTGAGCGACGAGTTCGGCGAAGGCTACGGCCGCGTCCTCACTCGAGATCTCATCCTGACCCCGTTTGGATGCACCGCCGACCAGGCTCTGGCCGGCGGTGCTTCGGCGCGCGACGTCTGGCTTGCCCTCTGCGCCGAGACGGATGTCCCGAAGGCCCGTTGGTACGGCGCGGGACTCCCCGCCGCCCGCAGCTAGATTTCGCTCGACACGCCCTGGATTCCGTGGAATTCTCGAATGCGTGTTCGCATTTTGATATACTCCTCCACAGCAGGAGTCGAAGACGGCTTATCCACTGCCGCTCCCCGTTCCCGGCTCTGTCGGACGTGCCGCGTACAGTCGGTTTGTGTCAGCGACAGAGAGCACATGCCTTGTTGAAAGCGGGTGTCGGGGTCGTCCCGGTAGCCAAACGCGACAGCCTATAGGCGCCGGAATGCACGACCGAAGGAGATCACTCATGGCATCATCAGCAGATCGCGAAAAAGCCCTCGACACCGCTCTTGCAGCAATCGACCGCCAGTTCGGCAAGGGTTCGATCATGCGTTTGGGCAGCGACGAGCGCGCCCCCGTCGAGACGATCTCCACGGGGTCGATCGCGCTGGACGTGGCCCTCGGCATAGGTGGCCTGCCCCGAGGTCGCATCGTGGAGATCTACGGTCCGGAATCGTCGGGAAAGACCACGCTCACCCTGCACGCCATCGCGAACGCGCAGAAGAACGGCGGCATCGCCGCCTTCATCGACGCCGAGCACGCTCTGGACCCTGAGTACGCCCGCAAGCTCGGAGTCGACATCGACGCGCTCCTCGTCTCCCAGCCCGATACGGGTGAGCAGGCGCTGGAAATTGCCGACATGCTCGTGCGAAGCGGGTCCATTGACCTGATCGTGATCGACTCCGTCGCCGCGCTGGTTCCCCGCGCCGAGATCGAGGGTGAGATGGGTGACTCGCACGTGGGCCTGCAGGCCCGTCTGATGTCCCAGGCCCTGCGCAAGCTCACCGGTGGCCTCAGTCAGACCAACACCACCATGATCTTCATCAACCAGTTGCGCGAGAAGATCGGGGTCTTCTTCGGCAGCCCCGAGACCACCGCTGGTGGCAAGGCGCTCAAGTTCTATGCGTCGGTGCGCCTCGACATCCGCCGTATCGAGACTCTGAAAGACGGCACCGAGGCCGTCGGTAACCGCACGCGGGTCAAGGTCGTCAAGAACAAGATGGCACCGCCCTTCAAGCAGGCGGAATTCGACATCATCTACGGCATCGGCATCTCCCGGGAAGGCAGCCTGATCGACTTCGGTGTCGAGCACGGCATCGTCAAGAAGTCCGGAGCCTGGTACACCTACGACGGCGACCAGCTGGGCCAGGGCAAGGAGAACTCGCGCAACTTCCTGCTGCGTGAAGCGGAGATGGCCAACGAGATCGAGAACAAGATCCTCTTCAAGCTCGGGATCAGCCCTGAGGGTGCGGCCGCCAAGAAGGCGCAGGCCGCAATCGACGCCGCAGCCGCCCTGGTCGCCGCAGCCGCAGCCAAGGAGGCCGCAGCCGCCAAGGCGGAGTCCCTCCAGGCCAAGCTCGCCGCCCGCAAGGGGGCGTAGCGCATGGTCCACTTCGAGCCGGCCGACGAGGTCGCGTCGCTGAGTGCGGCACGTCGCAAGAGCGCGGCCCGCGGCACCGCCGCGACCCGGCCGGCCGAGCTCGAGGCGGCGCCGATCGCCGATGAACAACTGGCGCCGGTCACGTATCTCGGCGACGGTGGTCCGGCGGCGTCGAGCGGCCCCGCAGTCGACAGCGGTGCCGGTGTCGGTGTCGGTGTCGGTGCTGGTGCCGGTGCTGGTGTCGGTGCCGACGCTGGTGTCGGTGCCGACGACGGGGACGACACCCCCGAGGGTGTGGCGTCCCGGGTCGCCGCCGATCGCGAGCACGCCGAGGGGGTGCTGCGCCAGCGGCTGCGCGGCCGGTCCCTGTCGGCGGCCGAGGCCCGCGCAGTTCTTGGCGGTACGGAGGTCGCTGAGCACGAGATCGAAGAGATCATCGAGCGCTTCATCGAGTTGTCCTACATCGACGAGGGCCGCCTCGCCGATCAGATCGTGCACAGCCACCACGAGCGCAAAGGCCTGGGGCGCTCCGGTGTGCAGGCGGAGATGCGCCGCCGTGGGCTCGATCAGGACCTCATCCTGGAAAAGCTCGACGAAATGCCCGACGACGAGACGGAACGGGCCATCGAAATAGCCGTCAAGCGGGTTGGGCAGCTCGGGCGGCTCGACGACCAGACCATCGACCGTCGACTCAACGCGTTCCTGATGCGCAAGGGCTATTCCTCGTCCATCGTGCGCGTGGCGGTGAAGGCCGCCCTTGCCTCCCGCGGTGGTTCGCCATCGCGGGTGCGGTTCCAGTAGGGAGCGGGTCGGGGCAACCCGGCCCGGTTTCGGAGGTGCCACGCGTAAGCTGGTACCCACTATGACCAGCAGCACCGCCACGCCCCCATTCTCCAGCGACGAGACGCTGGACCCGCAGCAGTCGGCCCTGCGCACCGCGGCCCTGCGCACCGCGGCCCTGCGCACCTCGGCCCTGAGCGCGCCGACTCTGATTGCTCCAAGCCAGGCGGCGCACGATGCTGAGGGCCGGGCCCGCACCTACGAGGTGCGCACCTTCGGCTGTCAGATGAACGTGCATGACTCCGAACGGCTCAGCGGGTCGCTCGAAGCGGCCGGCTACGTGACGGCCGGCGGGGAGGAAGCCGACATCGTCGTGCTCAACACCTGTGCCGTCCGCGAGAACGCCGACAACAAGCTCTACGGCAACCTGGGGCAGCTGGCCTCGGTCAAGCGCCGCCACGACGGCATGCAGATCGCCGTCGGCGGCTGCCTGGCCCAGAAAGACAAGGACGTCATCCTCAAGAAGGCACCCTGGGTCGACGTCGTCTTCGGGACGCACAACATGGGGTCGCTGCCGAGCATGCTCGAGCGTGCACGGCACAACGGCGAGGCCCAGCTCGAAATCCTCGACTCCCTCGAGACCTTCCCCTCGACCCTGCCCACGAAGCGCGATTCGAGCTACAGCGGCTGGGTCTCCATCTCCGTCGGCTGCAACAACACCTGCACGTTCTGCATCGTGCCCGCGCTGCGCGGTAAGGAGAAGGACCGCCGTCCCGGCGAGATCCTCGCCGAAATCCAGGCCCTCGTCGACGACGGGGCTATCGAGGTCACCCTGCTCGGCCAAAACGTCAACTCCTACGGGGTTGAGTTCGGCGACCGTCTCGCCTTCGGCAAGCTGCTGCGCGCGGCCGGCAAGATCGAGGGGCTGGAACGCATCCGTTTCACCAGCCCGCACCCGGCTGCCTTTACCGACGACGTGATCGACGCCATGGCCGAGACGCCGTCGGTCATGCCGCAGTTGCACATGCCGTTGCAGTCCGGCTCGGACCGTATCCTCAAGGCCATGCGCCGCTCCTACCGGTCGGCGCGGTTCCTCGGCATCCTCGACCGCGTGCGCGCGCAGATGCCGCACGCGGCCATCAGCACGGACGTCATCGTCGGCTTCCCCGGCGAGACCGAGGAGGACTTCCAGGAGACCCTGCGGGTCGTAGAGCTGGCCCGGTTCGCCACCGCCTTCACCTTCCAGTACTCCATCCGGCCCGGGACCCCCGCCGCGACGCTGCCCGACCAGGTCCCCAAGGAGATCGTGCAGGATCGTTACGAGCGCCTCGCCGCCCTGCAGGAGCGGATTTCCTGGGAGGAGAACCAGGCTGTGGTCGGTCGCGAGGTCGAACTGCTCGTCGCCAACGGCGAGGGCCGCAAGGACGCCGACACCCGTAGACTCAGCGGTCGCGCCATTGACAGCCGGCTCGTGCACTTCGACGTGCCGGAAGGCTCGGAACTGCCCCGTCCGGGCGACCTCGTGACCGTCACGGTCACCCAGGCGGCCCCCTTCCACCTGATCGCCGACTCTGTCGACGGGGCTCCGCTGCGCATCCGGCGCACCATCGCCGGCGACGCCTGGGACCGCCTCGAAGCCGAGTCCTGCGGCGTGCCCAGTCACGGCGGAGCAGCAGGCGGGTCTGGCTCGGTCTCCCTCGGTCTGCCGACCCTGCGCCTACCCGACCGGGCCGTGGGCTCGCCCGCGGTGACCAGTTCCAGCACCACGCCGATCTACGACGTCACCGACGGGGAGCGCTAGGCAGGTGCCCGGCACGAACCCGGTGACCGGCGCCCACCCGACGCTGATCGTTGTCGTCGGACCCACCGGCACCGGCAAGTCCGACCTCTCGCTCGACCTCGCCGAACGCCTGGCCGAGGCCGGTCGGGGGGCGGAGATCGTCAACGCCGACGCCATGCAGCTGTACCGCGGCATGGACATCGGCACCGCCAAGCTCACCGTGCTGGAGCGCCGCGGCGTCCCGCACCACCTGCTCGACGTGCTGTCGGTCACCGACGAGGCCACCGTCGCCCGCTACCAGACGGAGGCCCGCGCCGCGATCACCGACATCGTGGCGCGCGGCAGCGTGCCCATCCTGGTCGGCGGCTCCGGGCTCTACGTGTCCGCCGTGGTCTACGACTTCCAGTTCCCCGGCACGGATGCCGTGCTGCGCGCCCGACTCGAAGCCGACCTGATCGAGCAGGGGCCTGGTGCCCTGCACACCCGGTTGAAGGCCGTGGACCCGGTCGCCGCCGCCCGCATCGGCGCCGGCAACGGTCGGCGCCTCGTGCGCGCCCTCGAGGTCGTGGAGCTGACCGGGGGGCCGCACACCGCCGCCCTGCCCGACGAAACGGTCTACTGGATGCCCGCGGTCACAGTGGGCCTCCGCGCCCAGCGCGCGGAGCTCACCCCCCGCCTCGACGCCCGGGTGGAGGGTATGTGGGCCCGCGGGCTCGTCGAGGAGGTGCGCGGGCTGATCCCGAGCGGACTCGAAACCGGTGTCACGGCCAGCCGGGCCATCGGCTACGCCCAGGCCCTTGGGCAGCTGACGGGCAGCCTCAGCCGGGCGGAGGCTATCCAGGTGACGCAGCAGTTCACCCGCCGGTACGCGAGACGGCAGGTGAGCTGGTTCAAGCGTTCCCCGCACACCCATTGGATCGACTTCGACGCGCCGGATCGGGTTGACCGGGCGCTGACCCGCCTGGCCGACCCGGAGCAGCCGGCCGATCACTGGGCGGCCGACCCGGCCTCCTAAACTGGACGGCATGGGTATTGATCTGAACTTCACCAAGGGCCACGGCACCGGGAACGACTTCGTGCTTTTCTCTGATCCCGACGGGCAGATCGACCTTACCCCGAGCCAGATCCGGGCCATCTGCGACCGCCGATTCGGCATCGGTGCCGACGGCATCATCCGCGCGGTGCGCTCCACGAGCCTGGCCGCCGGTGCGATCGCCCTCGCCGAGGACGACGCGGCCGAATGGTTCATGGACTACTGGAACGCCGACGGCACGGTGTCCGAGATGTGCGGCAACGGCATCCGCGTCTACACCCGCTTCCTGGTAGAGCAGGGCCTGACCTCGCTCGACCGCGGCGACACGCTCTGCATCGGCACCCGCGGGGGAGTGCGCGACGTGCAGCGCGGCGCAACCGGCTACCAGGTCGACCTCGGCCGGTGGCGCCTCGACGGTATCGAACCGCTCGTTCGGGCGAAGGACCTGCCCGTGGCCCGCCCCGGTCTCGGCATCAACGTGGGCAACCCGCACGTGGTCGTGGCACTGGCCGACGACGACGAGCTCGCAGGCGTCGACCTCACCTTCGTGCCGCAGCTCGACCCTGACCCGGCGGCCGGGGCGAACATCGAGTTCGTGCTTCCGGGCGATCCGCTCGTCGTGAACGGTGTCGGCCGCATCCGGATGCGCGTGCACGAGCGCGGCAGCGGCGAAACACTCTCCTGCGGTACGGGGGCGGCCGCGGCGGCCCTCGCCACCCGGCACTGGGCAGGCGCGGGTGCCCCGAACCAGTGGCAGGTCGAGGTCACCGGCGGCACGCTCGGCGTGCGCATGTTTCCGACCGAGGACGGCGAGCACGTCTCACTGTCGGGTCCGGCGGAACTCGTGTTCGACGGGGTCTTCCGCCTCGGCTGAGAACTAGCTCGGGGCGATGGGCCGCGACGCGGTCTAGTCCTGGCGTTTCACCCGCAGGACCCGGAAGCCCTTGCTGATGGAGTGCCGTGAGGTGCTGAATTCGGCGGGCAGGTCGCCGTCGAGCCAGCGCTGCAGGGAGTCGGAGCCGAGGTTGCGCTGCACGACGAGCCAGGCATCCGAACCCGGCTCCAGGCGCGGCAGCCAGGTACGCAGCATGGTGTGCAGTTCGGTTTTGCCGACCCGGATCGGGGGATTCGACCAGATGGTGCGGAACGCCACGTGGGCGGGCATCTGATCGGGCCGCACTGCGGTGATGTTGGTGAGGCCGAGCTCCTCCGCGTTCAGCCGCACCAGGTCGAGCGCCCGCTCGTTGACGTCGACGGCCCAGATCGTGGCGCGGGGTGAGGCGAGGGCCAAGTGCAGGCTGATCGGACCCCAGCCGCAGCCCAGGTCGAGGAAATCGCCGCCGGGCGGCGGGGTCGGCGCGCTGTTCAAGAGCACCTGGGTGCCGGTGTCGATGTGCTCCGGGCTGAAGACCGAATTGGCTGTGGTCAGCTCGCGCTCTTGGCCTCCCAATCGAACGGTCACCTGGCGGAGTTTCAGGGTGCTGTCGGGTGCCGGGGTGAAGTAGTGGTCGGAAGGCATAGAGGGAACTTACCGTGCATCGAGGAAGTATTGTTAAAGGAATGACTGAGTCACATTTGCCCGACGACACCGACGACGTGGTCGCCCGCGTTCTCGCCAGCGCTGATAGCAAGGCTGCCGGCTATTCGCTGTTCCGCAGCGGCTCCGCGCAGGCTCTGCAGGCCGAATCCGGCCCGTCGCACGACGACGAGGGTCACGACGGCGTGCAGCAGGACCGCGAGGACCGCAACGCGCTGCGCCGCGTGCCCAGCCTCTCCACCGAACTCGAGGACGTCACCGAGGTCGAGTACCGCCAGCTCCGGCTGGAGAACGTCGTTCTGATCGGCCTGTACACGCACGGGACCGTCGCGGACGCCGAGAACTCCATGCGCGAACTCGCCGCGCTGGCCGAGACCGCCGGCGCCACCGTTCTCGACGGCCTCATGCAGCGCCGAGCGAAGCCCGACGCCAGCACCTATCTCGGCAAGGGCAAGGCCGAAGAGGTGGCCGGCATCGTCAAGGCGATGGGCGCCGACACCGTCATCGCCGACACCGAGCTGGCGCCCAGCCAGCGGCGCGCCCTCGAGGACGTCGTCAAGGTGAAGGTCATCGACCGCACCGCCGTGATCCTCGACATCTTCAGTCAGCACGCCAAGAGCCGCGAGGGAAAGGCCCAGGTCGAACTCGCCCAGCTCGAATACCTGCTTCCCCGCCTGCGCGGCTGGGGCGACTCGATGTCCCGCCAGGCCGGAGGCCAGGTGGGCGGCGCCGGTGCAGGCATGGGTTCGCGCGGCCCCGGCGAGACCAAGATCGAGCTGGACCGCCGGCGCATCCACACCCGGATGTCCCGCCTCCGCAAGCAGATCCTCGAGATGAAACCCGCTCGCGAGGCCAAGCGGGCCAACCGCAAGCGCAACGCCGTGCCATCCGTCGCCATCGTCGGCTACACCAACGCCGGCAAGTCGAGCCTGCTCAACCGCATTACCCGGGCCGGCGTGCTCGTCGATAACTCCCTGTTCGCCACCCTGGACGCCACGGTGCGCAAGTCGACGACGGCCGACGGGCTGATCTACACGCTGACGGACACCGTCGGGTTCGTGCGGAACCTGCCCCATCAGCTGGTGGAGGCGTTCCGGTCCACCCTCGAGGAGGTCGCCGACGCCAACGTCATCGTGCACGTCGTCGACGGCTCGCATCCTGACCCGGCGAGCCAGCTTGCCACAGTGCGCGAGGTCATCGCCGAGGTCGGCGCCCGGGAGATCCCGGAGGTCGTCGTCTTCAACAAGAGCGACCTGATCAGCAATGATGACGGGCTCGTGCTGCGCGGACTCTGGCCGAAGGGCATTTTCGTCTCGGCCCGCACCGGCGAGGGCATCGAGGAACTGCTCGCGACCATCTCGGACCTGCTGCCGCGGCCGTCGATCAGGCTCGAGTTGCTCATCCCCTACGAGCGGGGCGACCTGATCGCGGTGCTGCACGATCAGGGCACGGTGCTGTCCACCGAGTACGCCGAGACCGGCACCCGGGTTACGGCTCTGGTGACTGATGAGATTCGGGCGCTGTTCGAGCCGTTCGCCGTGCCGCCGGCCGTCACCGGCTGACCCGCCGGCTTCGCTCCGCGTACCTCGGCAGGCCTTCGCCTGCCGATGTCCGCACTCCTCCGGCCTGCCTGAGCCGCTCCGGCGCCAGCTGATGACATATTCGGTCACAGACCTGCCGGGCACCGGGCGTGCTTGTTAGAGTCTTCTCAATCGTTGCCGCCGGTCTCCTGACCGGCGGCATGGAGCGACAGCCGAGCCCGGCACCCGCCCGCGAACGCCCGCCTGGCTTGCCGGGCGGTCCGCGGTCGCCCGGCCCCCGGTGACTGACACTGGCAACTGTCGAATGAGGAGCAATGCCCCACACCTCGGATCCTGCATGCCGGAAAATCCCGTTCTCATTCGAGTTGTATCCGCCCACATCGGATGCTGCCACCTCCGTGCTGCACGCCACTATCGAGCGGCTGGCCGCGGCCGGCCCGGAATTCATCTCGGTCACCTACGGTGCGAACGGCTCCTCCCGGCGCTCCTCTCTGGACGTGCTCACCCACATCCTGCGCACCACCACCGTGGACCCGCTGGCCCACCTCACCTGCGTGGGCTCGTCCAACGCGGAATCGAGCCAGCTGATCCGGGAGTTTCTGGACGCCGGGGTGCGGAGCTTCCTGGCCCTGCGTGGCGACCCGCCGGAAGGCATTCGGGAGGGTGAGGCCTTCCTCGGCGACCTGGGCAGCGCCGCGGAACTGGTGCAGCTGATCCACCGGGTGCAGGCCGAGCGGGTGCCGTACCGCGAGGCCGTGATCCCGGGACTCCCTGCCGCCCGCACGATCAAGCGGGAACGGGAGAAGGTACGCATCGCCGTGGCCGCCTTCCCGAACGGCCACCCGCGCTCCCGGTCGGCCACCCAGGACATCGACGCGCTCCTGGCCAAGCAGGCCGCCGGCGCCAACCTGGCGATCACGCAACTCTTCTTTCACGCCGACCACTACCTCAGCTTCATCCTGCGAGCCCGTGCCGCCGGGGTCGAATTCCCGATCCTGCCCGGGATCATGCCGGTCACGAGCCCGGCCCGCCTGCGCCGCATCCTCGAGTTGTCCGGCGAGGAACTGCCGTCCGAGCTGGCGATCGCGCTCGAGGTGGAGCCGACGAAGGAAGGCCAGCGTGAGATCGGCATCCGTCAGGCCACCGAACTGGCCCGGCAACTCATCGCCGGCGGTGCCCCCGGGCTGCACCTCTACGCCTTCAACCAGCACGAGACCGTGCTCGCCGTGCTCGACGGCTGCGGTCTGCTCACCCCCACCCTGCCTGCTTCCGCACTGCCTGCCCCTCACCCCGTCAAGGAGAACTCATGACCCACACTTCCGCCTTTCCCGCCTTTCCCGCCGGCACCATCCTGGGCTACCCGCGCATCGGGCCGCGCCGCCAACTGAAGAAGGCCGTCGAAGCGTTCTGGGCCGGATCGGTCAGCGCCGACGAGCTCGAAGCGACCGCGGCCGCCCTGCGCCAGAGCACCAGGAAGCGCCTCGTGCAGCTGGGACTCGGCCGGGACGACTCGTCCATCCCGGAATCCTTCTCCTACTACGACCAGATGTTGGATGCCCTGAGCACGGTGGGCGCCGTCCCCGCCCGGTTCGCGCATCTGCGGGGCGCGGACGGCCACCTCGACCTGGCCGGCTACTTCACCCTCGCCCGCGGCGAAGGGGAGAATCCGCCGCTGGAGATGACCAAATGGTTCGACACCAACTACCACTACCTGGTGCCGGAGATCGGCCCCGAGACCGAGTTCACCCTCGCCGGCACCCGCCTGGTGCGCGAATTCGAGGAGGCGAAGGCGGCCGGATTCCTGACCCGGCCCGTCATCGTCGGCCCGGTCACCTTCCTGCTGCTGAGCAAGCCCAGCGACGAGGCCCCGGCCGGATTCAGTCCGCTTGACCGCCTCGACGACCTTGTGCCGGTCTACGCCGCCCTCCTGCAGCGGCTGCGCGCCGCTGGAGCCGAATGGGTGCAGCTCGACGAGCCTGCCCTGGTCAGCGAGAGCATCGACATCCCGAGAACGGATGCCCTCGCCGGCCTCCGCTTCGCCTACAACACCCTCGGCGCCCTCGCCGAGCGTCCCGCCCTGTTTGTCGCCGCGCCGTACGGCAGCCTCGACGACGCCCTACCCGTTCTTGCCATCACCCCGGTGGAAGCCATCGGGCTTGACCTCGTGCGGGGAAGCGTGCCGGCGGAGACCCCCGGACTAAACACGACCACTCTCGTGGCCGGCGTCATTGACGGCCACAATATCTGGCGCGGCGACCTGGCCGCCGCCTTCGACACGGCGGCCGGCCTGGTCCGCCTCTCGCCGCGGATCTCGGTTTCCACCTCTACCTCGCTGCTGCACGTTCCCCACGACGTCGACGACGAATCGGCGCTGGACGACGACCTGAAGACCTGGCTGGCCTTTGCGGATCAGAAGGTCGCGCAGGTTGCCACACTCGCCCGCGGCCTCAGTCTGGGTCGCCGTGCCATCGAGATCGACCTCTCTGCGGCCTCCGCGGCCCTCGACGCGCGGGGGGTGGCTCCCGGAGTCCACGATGGCGCCGTTCGGGTGCGCGCCGACGCGCTCGCTCCGGGCGACTTCACCCGGGGCGCCTACGCAGCCCGAGTGGCAGCCCAGGAGATGGCCCTCGGGCTGCCGTTCCTGCCGACGACCACGATCGGATCCTTCCCGCAGACCGGGGACATCCGTCGGGCCAGGGCGCAGCTGGTACGGGGGGTGCTGAAAACCGCGGACTACCGGGACCTGATGCGCGCCGAAATCCGTCGGGTCGTCTCGCTGCAGGAAGACATCGGCCTCGACGTGATCGTGCACGGGGAGCCGGAACGCAACGACATGGTGCAGTACTTCGCCGAGAACCTGGACGGCTTCGCGGTCACCGAGAACGGCTGGGTGCAGTCCTACGGTAGCCGGTGCGTGCGCCCGTCGATCCTCTGGGGTGACGTGTCCCGGCCGCGGCCCATCACGGTCGAGTGGTCGGCGTTCACGCAGGGGCTGACGCCCAAGCCCGTCAAGGGGATGCTCACCGGTCCGGTCACGATCCTCGCGTGGTCGTTCGTGCGCGACGACCAGCCGCTGGGCGAGACGGCCAGGCAGGTGGCCCTGGCCCTCCGGGACGAGATCGCCGACCTGGAGTCGGCCGGCATTCAGATCGTCCAGGTCGACGAGCCCGCGCTGCGGGAGCTGCTGCCGTTGAAGCAGAAGGACCAGGCGGAATACCTCGACTGGTCGGTGGGGTCCTTCCGCCTGGCGACGGCCGGTGCGGCCGCGGCCACCCAGATCCACACCCACCTCTGCTACTCGGAGTTCGGGGTGGTCATCGACGCGATCCGCAACCTGGACGCCGATGTGACCAGCATCGAGGCGGCACGCTCTCGCATGGAGGTGGTGGGCGATATCCGGTCCCAGGGCTTCGACCACGGTATCGGCCCGGGAGTGTGGGACATCCACTCGCCGCGTGTGCCGAGCGTGTCCGAACTCACCGACCTGCTCGAGCGCGCCGCGGCGGCCATCCCGGCCACCCGGCTCTGGGTGAACCCCGACTGCGGCCTCAAAACCCGCGGCTACACCGAAACCGTCCAGTCCCTGCACAACATGCTCGCCGCCACCCGCATCCTCCGCGCCCGCCTGACCTCCTCCGTCTCCGCCTGACCGCGCCTCCACCCACACAAAAGCCGGGCACGACACCAAGAACAGTGTTCGTGCCCGGCCCACAAGACCCGGCTCACAAGACCCGACCGAAATAACCATGGTGACTCAACACGCGCGCGTCTCCACGACGCTGGTCGAAACCGTCGAAACCGTCGAGACCAAGAGTCCGCCTGAAATGCTGATGTGCTTGAGTGCTGATGCCCTAAACCGACCGCAGCACTGCCACAACCTTCCCCAGAATCTCGGCGTGATCGCCGACGATGGGTTCGAAGTTGGTGTTGCGGGGCAGCAGCCAGGTGTGCCCGTCGCGCTGGCGGAAGACCTTGACGGTTGCCTCGTTGTCGAGCATGGCTGCAACGATTTCACCGTTTTCGGCGGTCTTCTGCTGCCGCACGACGACCCAGTCGCCGTCCATTATGGCGGCGTCGATCATCGATTCGCCCGACACCTTGAGCATGAACAGATCGCCCTTGCCCACCAGCTGGCGGGGTAGCGGGAAAATCTCGTCGATCTGCTGTTCGGCGGTGATCGGGATGCCGGCGGCGATGCGACCGACGAGCGGAACCATGGCGGCGTCGCCGACCTGCACTCCGGTGTGGAAACTTTCCGAGGCTCCGGCCGTCGTGTCTTCGGGCGCCTGCGGAATCTCGATGAGCACCTCCAGTGCTCGGGGACGGTTCGGGTCTCGGCGGAGGTAACCGCTCAGTTCCAGCTGGTTGAGCTGGTGGGTGACGCTCGACAGTGACGACAGGCCGACGGCGTCGCCGATCTCGCGCATGCTCGGCGGATAGCCGCGTTGGCTGACCGAGCGCTGGATGACGTCGAGGATGGCGAGCTGCTTCTCGCTGAGGCTCTTGCGCCGTCTGGTGCCGCCCTTGTCGCGGGGACCGCTGGTGTTCTGTGCCACGTTCGTCGCTCCTCGTTTTGATTGATGCGCTGGCAGCAAGCAGCGAATGCCGCCGATTCGCGCGAATGTCGGGGGTGCCTGATTGAGTGTCAATCAACAATCGAAACTGTATCCGCGTTGAGCTCATTAAACAAACATGTATTCGAGTGGGTCGGAATAAATATTTCAGAAACTACCGAATAAAGCTTGATTGTTCGAATAATCGAATATACATTCGGAACATAAGTTCGCATCCGGCTCTCCCGGCCGAGAGTCGGATGCGTCTTCTCACAGGAGGTATCACATGAGCACTGCACTTGAACGAGGCGCCCCCATCGCGACCGGACGCACCCGGCTCCGACTCACCCGGCGCGGTCGCGTCGTTTTCACGTCCCTGGCTGCCTTTCCGCTCGTGGCCGTGGCTCTGGCCGTCGCCCTCAACGGAGGCATCGCCGCCGCCGAGAACTCGACCGTCGCTCACGTGGCCTCGGCCTTCGACTACGTCACCATCAAGTCGGGGCAGTCGCTCTGGCAACTTGCCGAGACAATAGCGCCCACGTCAGATCCGCGAGAGGTGATCGCCGAGATTGTGAGCCTTAATCAGCTGCCGTCCGACAGCGTGCAGCCCGGTCAGCGGCTGGCGCTTCCGAACGACCTGTGAACTACCCGCGGCGAGCCCCCGCCGGTCTCATCCCGGTAATATTGGGGGAGTGACCAGTCTCAACGATCTGCCCCTTCGCGATAATCTGCGCGGACTCACTCCCTATGGGGCGCCGCAGTTGCACGTGCCGGTGGCTCTCAACGTGAACGAGAACACCCACGGCATCCCGGCTGAGGTGGCGCAGGACATCGTGGCGGCGTTGGCCGTGGCGGTCACGACCGTGAACCGATACCCCGATCGGGAGTTCACCGAGCTGCGGGATTCCCTCGCCCGTTATCTCGGTCACGGCCTCACCCGAAAGAACATCTGGGCCGCCAACGGTTCCAACGAGGTTCTTCAGCAGGTGCTGCAGGCCTTCGGCGGCCCGGGTCGGTCCGTGCTCGGCTTCGCGCCGACCTACTCCATGTACCCTCTGCTGGCCTCCGGCACCGGCACCCGCTGGATCGCGGGCGGTCGTGACGCAAAGTTCGAACTCTCCCCGGCCACGGCGCTCGAGTGGGTCGACCGGGTTGCCCCTGACCTCGTCTTCCTCTGCTCGCCGAACAACCCCACGGGCACGCCCCTGTCCCTGGAAACGATCGCGGCCGTCTACGATGCGAGCGACGGCATCGTTGTCGTCGACGAGGCGTACGCCGAGTTCGGGACGGATGACGCGCCAACCGCCCTGAGCCTGCTTCCCGGCCGGGAGCGCCTGCTGGTGTCCCGCACCATGAGCAAGGCGTTCGCCTTCGCCGGTGTGCGCGTCGGCTATCTGGCCGCCGATCCCGCCGTGACGGATGCCCTCCGCCTGGTTCGTCTGCCCTACCACCTGTCCGCGCTCACCCAGGCTGCCGCGGTCGCCGCGCTCGTCCACACGCCCGCGATGCTTGCCATGGTCGACGACATCCGCGGGCAGCGGGACCGCATCGTGAGCGAACTGGCCCGGCTTGGCTACACTCCGCTGCGCAGTGCGAGCAACTTCGTGCTGTTCGGCGGCGTTGAGGACCCTCGGGCCACCTTCGAGGCGCTGCTGGCGGAAGGCATCCTTGTGCGCGACGTCGGCATCCCGGGCCACCTGCGGGTCAGCGCCGGCACCGAGGCCGAGACCACGGCGTTCCTCGACGCCCTCGAGGCGCTTGGGCGGCCGTGAACGGCGCGGGCCAATAAACTAGTCGTATGAGCTTCTCTTTCGCGACCACCTCGCCCCGTTTCGCCCACCTGCAGCGCGAGACCAGCGAGTCGAGCATCGACCTGTCGCTCAATCTCGACGGCACCGGTGAGTCGGACATCCAGACGTCGGTCCCGTTCTTCGATCACCTGCTCACGGCCTTCGCGAAACACTCGTTGACCGACCTCACCGTGCGCGCCCGCGGCGATATCGAGATCGATGTGCACCACACGGTCGAGGACGTCGGCATCTTGCTCGGCCAGGCGATCAAGCAGGCTCTCGGGGACAAATCCGGCATCTCCCGCTACGGTGACGCCGTCGTGCCGCTCGACGAGGCCCTCGTACAGGCCGTCGTCGACATTTCCGGGCGCCCCTACCTCGTGCACCAGGGCGAGCCGGCCGGTTTCGAGTTCCACCTGATCGGCGGCCACTTCACCGGCTCCATGGTGCGCCACGTGTTTGAGGCTATCGCCTTCAACGGCGGCCTCACGGTGCACGTCACCGTGCAGGGCGGCCGCGACCCGCACCACATCGCCGAAGCCGAATTCAAGGCGTTCGCCCGCGCGTTCCGCCAGGCGAAGGCGCTCGACCCGCTGGTGTCCGGCGTCCCCTCGACCAAGGGTGCGCTGTGACCAGCGTCGTTGTCTTCGACTACGGCACCGGAAACGTGCACTCCGCCGTCAAGGCACTCGAACTCGCCGGGGCCGAGGTGAGGCTGACCGGCGACCGCCGTCAGGCGCTTGAGGCCGACGGGCTCGTCGTGCCCGGCGTGGGCGCGTTCAGCGCCGTCATGCAGGCTCTGAAGGCGGTGCACGGCGACGAGATCATCGACCGCCGGATCGCGGGCGGACGCCCGGTGCTGGGCATCTGCGTGGGCATGCAGATCATGTTCGAGCACGGCGTCGAACGCGGCGTGGACACGGAGGGGCTGGGCGAATGGCCCGGCACCGTGACGCAGCTGACGGCGCCGGTGCTGCCGCACATGGGCTGGGACACGGTCACGCCGGGGGAGGGCTCGACGCTGTTCCATGGCCTCGAGCAGGAGCGCTTCTACTTCGTGCACTCCTACGCCGCCCAGGAATGGTCCCTCGACGTCATGCCGCCGTTCCCGAAACCGATTCTCACCTGGTCCGAGCACGGACAACCTTTCCTGGCCGCCATCGAGAACGGACCGCTTACCGCCACCCAGTTCCACCCGGAGAAATCCGGTGAGGCAGGCATCCGTCTGCTCCATAACTGGCTCGGCACAGTCAAGAACTGACCTTGACTTTTCCCTGACTGACCCGGTCGCCGCGACCATTCCCAACCGAGGACACCCATGACTGTGCATACCCCTTCCCTCCGTCTCGTTCTGCTGCCCGCCGTGGATGTGGCCGACGGCAAGGCCGTTCGCTTGACCCAGGGCGAAGCCGGCACCGAGACCAACTACGGCGACCCCGTCGACGCGGCACTTGACTGGGCCCGCCAGGGCGCCGAGTGGATCCACCTCGTCGACCTCGACGCGGCCTTCGGTCGCGGCAACAACACGGATGTCATCCGCACTGTGATCCGCGAGGTCACGGGCGTGAAGATCGAGCTCTCCGGCGGGATCCGCGACGACGCGTCGCTGGACGCGGCCCTGAACGCGGGCGTCAGCCGGATCAACCTGGGCACCGCGGCACTGGAGAACCCGGAGTGGGCGGCGCAGGTCATCGCCCGGCACGGGGACGCCGTCGCCGTCGGGCTCGACGTGCGCGGAACCACCCTCGCCGCCCGCGGCTGGACCAGGGAGGGAGGGGACCTCTGGGAGGTGCTCGCCCGTCTCGAGGAGGCTGGCTGCTCGCGCTACGTCGTCACCGATGTGACCAAGGACGGCACGCTGCAAGGCCCCAACATCGACCTGCTCCGCCAGATGATGGAGCGCACTGACCGACCGGTCGTCGCCTCCGGCGGCATCTCCAGCCTCGACGACCTCCGCGCATTGCGCGAACTTGTACCGCTCGGACTCGAGGGCGCGATCGTCGGAAAAGCCCTCTACGCGGGGGCGTTCACCCTGAGCGAGGCACTGGATGTCGCGGGCGCGTAACCTCGGCTCCACCGGCCTTCCCGGCGGACCCGGAGGGGGCGACTCCGCCGGGCAACCGTGGGAGGGACGACAGTTTGAGCCCAACATGCACAGCGACGACGACGGGCTCGCGCCCGAGCCGCTGCTGGCGGCCGTGCGCCGCTTCCAGGCTCGGGAGGCCGGCGAAGAGACGGTGGTCGACGCCATCCGTGGCTCACGGCTGCTCGTTCCCCTGGTGACCGAACTCGGCCAATCGGGCACCACCGAGGCCGGCCTCCGCGTCGACAAGACCCAGGAACTGTCGATCATCACCGTGGCCGGGCCCGACGGCCGCACGGTGCTTCCCGTGTTCTCCTCGGTCGCGGCGATGACGGCGTGGAACACGCAGGCCCGGCCGGTCCCGGCCGACGGCGTGCGCGTCGCGCTGGCCGCGGCTCAGGAGAACACCGATCTGGTCGTACTCGATCCGACCGCGCCCACCGAGTTCGTGGTGCGGCGCCCGGCCCTGTGGGCCATCGCCCAGTCCCTGCCCTGGACCCCCAGCTATGCCAGTCGCGACGTCGCGGATGCCTTTGCCGACTCCGTGTCCACCGAACTGAGTGTGCTCGGGGTTGAGCTGGCCCCCGGCGACCCGGCCGCCCGCCTCGCCGGACCGGAACTAATTGTGCGTCTCGAGCTCGTGGACGGCCTGACCCGCATCGAGCTCGACGCGACCCTCGCCCGGCTCGCGGCTCGCTGGTCATCGAGCGACGTCATCGCCACCCAGGTGGATTCCCTCACCGTGCAGCTGCTGCCCTCCGCCTAGGCGGCCTCTTCCATCGTCGGCGGTTCCGGGCTCCGGGTTCCGGGCCCCGCGCTCCGCGTTCCGCCCGCGCCCCCGCCTCCGCCACGAACGAATTCGACGGAGATTGTGGCAAAATCGGTCCTGGATGTCCGGGAAAGCCCGTTTTAGCTCAGAATCTCCGTCGAATTGGTTCGAGTGGCCCGGCTCAGGCGGATCGGCGAGGATAGTCGTATGAACGAGGTTCTGCACCGATTCACCCCGGCCACCCGCGCCTGGTTCGCGCAGGCCTTCGCCGCACCCACCGAGGCCCAGCTCGGGGCGTGGGACGCCATCTCTCGGGGCTCGCACGCGCTGGTGGTGGCCCCCACCGGGTCAGGTAAGACTCTCGCCGCGTTCCTCTGGGCCATCGACCGCCTGGCCGCGGATACTGCGGAGGCCGCAGATGTCTCAGAAGCCTCGGCGCGTCCTGACCGGGTCACCGCGCCGGGAACCCGCGTGCTCTACATCTCGCCGCTCAAGGCGCTCGGCGTCGACGTGGAACGCAATCTGCGGGCCCCGCTGGTGGGCATCGTCCAGGCTGCCGAGCGTCTCGGGTTCGCCCCGCCCCGGGTGACCGTCGGCGTGCGGTCGGGGGACACTCCGGCCACGGAACGCCGAAGCTTGGTCAAAACGCCGCCGGACATCCTGATCACCACGCCAGAATCGCTGTTCCTCATGCTCACCTCGGCGGCGCGGGAATCGTTGCGCGCCGTGGACACGGTCATCATCGACGAGGTGCACGCGGTCGCGGCGAGCAAGCGCGGCGCGCACCTGGCCGTCTCACTGGAACGGCTCGACGACCTGCTCGCCCGCCCGGCCCAGCGCATCGGACTGTCGGCTACCGTGCGACCGGCCGCCGAGGTCGCCCGGTTCCTCGGAGGGTCCGCACCGGTGGAGATCGTCGCACCGGTGTCGACCAAACGATTCGACCTCAGCGTGGTCGTTCCCGTCGACGACATGAGCCAGGTCGGCCCGGCACCGGTGCGGGAGGGTTCGACGGCCGCCGCCGCCCCACAGACCGGGTCCATCTGGCCGCATGTGGAAGAGGCAATCGTCGACGAGGTGCTGGCGCACACCTCCTCGATCGTGTTCGCCAACTCCCGCCGTCTGGCCGAACGGCTGACCGCGCGCTTCAACGAGATCTATGCCCAACGCCTCGAGGACGAGCTCGTGCCCGCCGCGATGCCGGCCGTGATGACCGAGCGGATGCCTGCCCTCGCGCCCGTCGGCACTGCGGCACCCGGCCCGCCGGCCGCGCTCATGGGCGCCAGCGGCCAGAGCGCCGGGGCCGAGCCGCTGCTTGCCCGCGCCCACCACGGGTCCGTCAGCAAGGAGCAGCGCGCACTGATCGAAGACGACCTGAAAGCCGGGCGGCTGCGCTGCGTGGTGGCGACGTCCAGCCTCGAACTCGGCATCGACATGGGCGCCGTCGACCTGGTCGTGCAGGTGGAGTCGCCGCCGTCCGTGGCCAGCGGGCTGCAGCGAATCGGCCGGGCCGGGCACCAGGTGGGCGAGGTCTCCCGGGGCGTGATCTTCCCCAAGCACCGGGCCGATCTCATCCACGCGGCCGTCGCCGCCGAGCGCATGGCCGCCGGCCTGATCGAATCCCTGCAGGTGCCGTCCAACCCACTCGACATCCTCGCCCAGCAGACCGTGGCGGCAACCGCCCTCGAACCCATTTACGCGGAGGAGTGGTTCGACACCGTGCGCCGCAGCGCCCCCTTCCACGCCCTCCCGCGGTCGGCCTACGAGGCCACCCTCGACCTGCTTGCCGGTCGGTATCCCTCCGACCAGTTCGCCGAGCTGCGCCCCCGCATCGTCTGGGACCGGGAGACGGGCATCCTCACCGGGCGCCCGGGCGCGCAACGGCTCGCGGTGACCAGCGGCGGCACGATCCCCGACCGCGGCCTATTCGGCGTCTTCATGGTCGGCGGCGACCAGGCCACCGGCCGCCGGGTGGGGGAGCTCGACGAGGAGATGGTCTACGAGTCCCGGGTCGGCGACGTCTTCGCCCTCGGCACGACGAGCTGGCGTATCCAGGAGATCACCCACGACCGGGTGCTCGTGCTGCCCGCCTTCGGTGAACCGGGGCGGCTGCCGTTCTGGAAGGGCGACGGCCTCGGCCGGCCGGCCGAGCTCGGTGAGGCGATCGGCGCGTTCCTGCGCGAGGTCTCGGCGCTCCCCGACGCGGAGGCCCGGGTACGCTGCCGGGCCGGCGGCCTCGACGAGCGGGCCGTTGACAACCTCCTGACCTTCCTCGCCGAGCAGCGCGCCGCGACCGGTCAGGTCCCGACCGACCGCACCCTCCTCGTCGAGCGGTTCCGAGACGAGCTCGGCGACTGGCGGGTGGTGCTGCACTCCCCGTTCGGCCTGCAGGTGCACGCGCCCTGGGCCCTCGCCGTGGGCGCCCGGGTGCGGGAGCGCTACGGTCTCGACGGGGCCTGCGTGGCCAGTGACGACGGCATCGTCGTGCGCATCCCCGACACCGAGTCCGACCCACCCGGAAGCTCCCTCTTCGTCTTCGACCCGACCGAGCTCGAACAGATGGTCACCGACGAAGTCGGCGGGTCGGCCCTGTTCGCCGCCCGGTTCCGCGAGTGCGCCGCGCGGGCACTGCTGCTCCCGCGCTACAACCCGGGCCGGCGGTCACCGCTCTGGCAGCAGCGCCAGAAGGCCGCGCAGCTGCTCGACGTGGCCCGCACCTTCCCGACCTTCCCGATCATCCTCGAAACCGTGCGCGAGTGCCTGCAGGACGTCTACGACCTGCCCGCCCTCTTGGCCCTCACCCGCCGCATCGACAGTCGCGCCCTGCGCCTGGTCGAGACCCAGACGGATGCCGCGAGCCCGTTCGCGAGCACCCTCCTCTTCGGCTACGTGGCCGCGTTCATGTACGAGGGAGATTCCCCGCTCGCCGAGCGGCGCGCCACCGCCCTCTCGCTCGATTCCAGCCTGCTGGCCGAGTTGCTCGGTCGGGTGGAGCTGCGCGAGCTGCTCGACCCGGCCGTGATCGAGCAGACCGACCTGGAACTGCAGCGGCTGCCGGCCGACCGGAAGGCGCGCGGAGTCGAGGGCATCGCCGACCTGCTCCGCGGCCTCGGACCGCTCACCACGGCGGAGGTGGCCGCCCGCCTCGACCCCGCCGTGTCACCGGGCGCCGCCGAGGGCCTGCAGGTGCTTTTCGACGCCCGGCGCATCATCCCGGTCGGTTTCGCCGGGCAGCAGTGGTGGGCGGCCATCGAAGACGCCGCCCGGCTTCGCGACGCCCTCGGCGTCCCCCTGCCGCAGGGGGTCCCGGCCGTGTTCACCGAGCCGGTGCCGGACCCGCTCGGCGACCTGGTCAGCCGGTACGCCCGCACCCACGGCCCGTTCACTCTCACCGACGTGGCCGCGCGCTTCGGGCTCGGTCCGGCCGTGGCGCTCGTCGCCCTCCAACGGCTGGCCGGGGCCCGCCGGCTCCTCGAGGGCGAGTTCCGGCCGCACGGCACCGGCAGCGAGTGGTGCGACGCCGAGGTGCTGAGGCGCCTCCGCCGCCGCTCCCTGGCCGCGCTCCGGCACGAGGTCGAGCCGGTCGACCAGGTCACAATGGGCCGGTTCCTGCCGGCCTGGCAGCATGTGGGCGGGCGCCTGCGCGGGATCGACGGGGTCGCATCCGTGATCGAACAGTTGGAGGGGGCGCGCATCCCGGCATCCGCCTGGGAGACGCTTGTGCTGCCCTCCCGCGTCGCAGACTACCGGCCGGGCATGCTCGACGAGCTCACCAACACGGGCGAGGTGCTCTGGGCCGGCGCCGGCACGCTGGCCGGCAACGACGGCTGGATCAGCATGCACCTGCGCGACACGGCGCCGCTCACCCTGCCGCTGCCCACCCCGCTGGAGACCACTGCGCTCCAGCAGGAGATTCTGACCACCCTGGCCGGCGGCGGGGCCTTCTTCTTCCGTCAACTCGCGGATGCCGTCGGCAGCCAGGACGACGCCGGCCTCGCCGCCGCCCTCTGGGACCTGGTCTGGGCGGGACTGGTGGGCAACGATACCTTCGCCCCCGTACGCGCCCTGCTCTCCGGCGGGCGCGCGGCGCACAGCACCCGCCGGGCCGCCCCGCGAGCCCGGCTGCACGGCGGCCGCATCCCCGCGCGTGGCACCCTCCCGTCCCGCACCGGGCCACCGACCGTATCCGGGCGCTGGTCGATCGTTCCGGTCGCCGATGACTCGCCCACCCGTCGGGCGCACGCCCTTGGCGAGACCCTGCTCGAACGCTACGGCGTCGTCACCCGGGGCGCGGTGATGGGGGAGGGCGTGACGGGCGGCTTCGCCCTCGTCTACCGCACCCTCAGCGGCTTCGAGGAGATGGGGCGGTGCCGGCGCGGCTACTTCATCGAGGGTCTCGGGGCCGCCCAGTTCGCCATGGTCGGCACGATCGACCGGCTGCGCTCCTACGTCGCCGAGGCACAGCATCCGGAACCGGTGGCGATCACCCTCGCCGCCACCGACCCGGCGAACCCCTACGGCTCGGTGCTGCCCTGGCCTCCGCTGCCCGAGGGCACCGGGCACCGCCCCGGACGGAAGGCCGGCGCGCTGGTCGTGCTCGTCGACGGGGCCCTGGTGCTCTACGTCGAACGCGGCGGCAAGACCGTTCTCGCGTTCGACGGAGCGGCCGGAAACGGAGCGACCGGGAACAAAGCGGCCGGGAATAGTGCCGACGGGAACGGTGCCGATGGGAACCGTGCCGATGGGAACCGTGCCGATGGGAACCGTGAACCCGCCGTCGAAAATGGCGGACCGACTGCGGTCCTGACCCTCGCCGCGGCGACCCTTGCCGGCACGGTCACCGCTGGGCGGGTTCCGAAGCTCGGCGTGGAGACCGTCAACGGCGTGTTCGTGATCGGAACAGCGGTGGGCACCGCCCTGCTCGCAGCCGGATTTGGCGTAACCCCGCGGGGAGTGAAGCTGCATGCCTGAGGGTGACACCGTCTACCGCACCGCGTGGAACCTCGACCAGGCCCTGCACGGAGCCCGGCTCACCCGCTGCGACGTGCGGGTGCCGGCGTTCGCCACCGTCGACCTGACCGGGCAGACCGTGCACGAGGTTCTCAGTCGCGGGAAGCACCTGCTGATGCGCGTAGGGGAGGCCAGCATCCACTCTCACCTGAAAATGGAGGGGTCGTGGCACCTCTACCGTCATGGGAGCGCCTGGCGCCGCCCCGCGTTCCAGGCGCGCATCGTTCTCGAGACGGTGGAGTGGGTGGCTGTGGGCTTCGAACTCGGGCTGCTCGAGGTGGTGCCGCTCAATCAGGAGGCCGCGCTCCTCGACTACCTCGGACCTGACCTCCTCGGCCCCGACTGGGATGCGGCCGAAGCCGTGCGTCGCCTCGAATCACGTCCCGCGCAACCCATCGCGGTGGCGCTCGCCGACCAGGGCAACCTCGCCGGGCTCGGCAACGTTTACGTGAACGAGCTGGGTTTTCTTCGCGGCCTGCTGCCGTCCCGGCCGGTGGCCGAGGTGACGGATGTCCTGGGCCTCGTCGCCCTCGCCCGCCGCCTGATCCTGGCGAACCGTGACCGCACGGAGCGGATCACGACCGGCAATGCCCGGCGCGGCATGCAGAGCTGGGTCTACGGCCGCGCCGGCCAGCCCTGCAGGCGCTGCGGTACCGCGGTCGAGCAGGGCCGGCTCGGCCGCACCGAGCTCGAATTGCGGGTCACCTACTGGTGCCCGCGCTGCCAGACCTGAGGTCGTGGCCCCGTAGCTGCTCTGGCCCGAACCAATTCGACCACAGAAACCCCCGCCGGAGTCGACTGGTTTTCCACGGTGCTAGGTCACTTCAGGGAGCCGCACCGCGACCCATCCGAGCCGGCTGTTCGTCCCTAGTTGACCGGCCCGGTGAACTTTTCTCCCGGACCCTGGCCGATCGCGTCGGGGATGGCCGAGGCCTCCCGGAAGGCCAGCTGCAGCGATCGCAGACCGTCGCGCAGGCTGCGCGCGTGCATGTCGGCGATGTCGGGGGCCGCGGCGGTGATCAGGCCGGCGAGGGCCGTGATCAGCTTGCGCGCCTCGTCGAGGTCGGTCTGGTTCTCCGGGTCGTCGGCCAGGCCGACCTTGACCGCGGCGGCGCTCATCAGGTGAACGGATGCCGTCGTGATGATCTCCACGGCCGGCACGTCGGCGATATCGCGTGTTGCCTGGGCTGCATCCTGCTCGTTGCTGTTGGTCACTGCATTCCTCTGTTAGACTCGACCGGGCTCCGAGATGCAAGTCTCGGTACGAAAGTGGATAATCTCCCACCCGCGCATACCGCTTCATATAGGTTACCGGGTAGTTGCACTCCGCCTTCGCGGCGCTGGACTCCAACAGGAATCCGCTCCGCGTGGGTAGACAGGGTGTCGTCTGTGGTATTCGGGCAGTTTTCTCCGACAATCCAGACGCGTTTTTCCTCTCTTCGTCTCCGGGCGACATCCGTCTCCTGGCTGCAGCCTCGATGCATGAGAAGAGGAGAGACGCATCAGCGATCCCCGTACAAATGACCGTATCCGCGTCCCCGAAGTCCGTCTCGTTGGTCCTAACGGCGAGCAGGTTGGGGTCGTGGCCATCGATGTTGCGCTGCGCCTTGCACAGGAGGCCGATCTTGACCTCGTCGAGGTTGCACCGACCTCGAAGCCGCCCGTTGCCAAGATCATGGACTACGGCAAGTTCAAGTACGAGGCTGCGCAGAAGGCCAAGGAGGCCCGGCGCAACCAGGCGAACACGATCCTGAAAGAGGTTCGTTTCCGTCTCAAGATTGATAAGCACGACTACGAGACCAAGCGCAAGCGCGCCGAGGGCTTCCTGAAGGCCGGTGACAAGGTCAAGGCCATGATTCTGTTCCGTGGCCGCGAACAGTCCCGTCCCGACCAGGGCGTACGTCTGCTCCAAAAATTTGCCGAGGATGTCGCCGAGTTTGGTTCCGTGGAATCGAGCCCGACCATTGACGGTCGAAACATGGTCATGGTCGTTGGCCCGCTGAAGAACAAAGCGGAAGCCAAGGCCGAGATCAACGCACACAAGGCTGCCGATCGGGCAGAAAAGGTTGCCGACAAGGCTGACAAAGTTGCTGATAAGGCAGCGAAACTGGAGGAAAAAGATGCCTAAGATGAAGACCCACTCCGGGACGAAGAAACGCTTCAAGGTCACCGGTTCCGGCAAGATCATGAAGCAGCAGGCCGGCCTGCGCCACAACCTCGAGGTCAAGAGCACCCAGCGCAAGTCCCGCCTGAACCACGACCAGGTGCTGGCCAAGGCCGACACCAAGGTCATCAAGAAGCTTCTCGGTCGCTAGACCCGTACCCCGTAAGGAACTAAGAAAATGGCAAGAGTCAAGAGGGCCGTAAACGCCCATAAGAGCCGTCGCGTTATTCTCGAGCGCGCCAAGGGTTACCGCGGTCAGCGCTCGCGCCTGGTCACCAAGGCCAAGGAGCAGCTCACTCACTCCTTTACCTATAGCTACCGTGACCGTCGTGCACGCAAGGGTGACTTCCGTCGCCTGTGGATCCAGCGGATCAACGCTGCGTCCCGCGCGAACGGCCTGACCTACAACCGTCTGATCCAGGGTCTCGCCCTGGCCGGCATTCAGGTCGACCGTCGCATCCTGGCCGAGCTGGCCGTCAACGAGCCCGCCACGTTCGCGGCCATCGTCGAGAGCGCCAAGGCAGCACTGCCCGCCGACACGTCGGCACCCCGGGTCGTCGCGTAGCTGTCAGCCGGCACCAGCACTATCACGCACTCTCCACGGGAGCGGGCCCCGCGTCCGCTCCCGTTTTGCGTGCCCGGGGCCGGTTCGCCGGGTCGCCGCGTGTGCCCCGAGCGGGAACACAGCCGCCCCGCCCCGGCAAGTAAGCTGGAGGCATGTTAGATAATCCCCGTTCTCCGCGCGTGCGGGCTGTCGCGAAACTGGCGAATCGAGCCGCTCGCTCCGAGGCGGGGCTGTTCCTCCTGGAAGGCCCCCAGTCGGTCTCCGAGGCCCTCAACTTCCGGCCCGACCTTGTTGTGGAGCTCTTCGTGACCCCCACCGCCCTCGAGCGGCACCCCGAGATCGCCCAGGTCGCCCAAGAGGTGGGCGCCGAGCTCGAATTCGTCACCGAGCAGGTGCTCGAAACGATGGCCGACACGGTCACGCCGCAGGGTTTCATCGCGGTGTGCCGTCAGTTTCCCACCTCGGTCAAGGACATCTTCGCCAACGAGCCCAAGCTCATCGCCATCCTCGAAGAGGTGCGCGACCCCGGAAACGCCGGCACCATCATCCGTGCCGCGGATGCCGCCGGCGCCGACGCCGTGATCCTCACCGGCCGCAGCGTGGACCTGTACAACCCGAAGGTCGTGCGCTCCTCGACCGGCTCGATCTTCCACCTCCCCGTCGCCGTCAGCGCGACGCTCTCCGACGTGCGCGAACGGGCCCGGTCCGCCGGCCTGCAGATCTTCGCCGCCGACGTCAAGGGCACCGATTTGCTCGCTGCCCGCACCGAGGGGCTTCTGGTCGCTCCGACGGCGTGGCTGTTCGGCAACGAAGCCCGCGGACTGACCGACGAAGATCTCGCCGTGGTCGACCGGTCCATTTCTGTTCCCATCTACGGTCACGCCGAATCGATGAACTTGGCGACGGCCGCCAGTGTTTGCCTGTATGAAAGCGCATTTGCTCAGCGCAGCTGATTATCACAGCTCGGTAACCACCGGCTTGGTGGTTCTGAGAAACCCTGTTCTAGCCTAGGTTTGGGACATGGAGCCTACAGAATCTGCGCCGGCGACGTCCAACATCACGGTGTTGCGCGGTGAGCCTCTCGTCGTGATCAGTGACGTGGACAAGCACTACGGTGACCTTCACGTGCTGAAGAAGATCAACGCCGTGGTCAACCGCGGCGAGGTCGTGGTGGTGATCGGGCCGAGTGGCTCCGGCAAGTCCACCCTCTGCCGGGCCATCAACCGGCTCGAGACCATCGACGCGGGCGTCATCACGATCGACGGCGTCAAGCTGCCGGCCGAGGGCAAGGCGCTGGCCAAGCTGCGCGCGGACGTCGGAATGGTGTTCCAGGCGTTCAACCTCTTTGCCCACAAGACCGTCCTCGAGAACGTCACCCTCGGGCCGATCAAGGTGCGCGGCCTGTCGAAGGCCGAGGCCGAGAAAAAGGCCATGGTCCTCCTCGAGCGTGTCGGCGTGGCCAACCAGGCCAAGAAGATGCCCGCCCAGCTCTCCGGTGGACAGCAGCAGCGGGTCGCGATCGCACGGGCTCTCGCCATGGACCCGAAGGTCATCCTGCTCGACGAGCCGACCAGTGCGCTCGACCCCGAGATGATCAACGAGGTGCTCGAGGTCATGATCAACCTGGCTAACGACGGCATGACCATGATCGTCGTCACGCATGAGATGGGCTTCGCCCGCCGCGCCGCCGACCGGGTCATCTTCATGGCCGAGGGCGAGATCGTCGAGGAGACCACGCCCGAGCAGTTCTTCACCAACCCCCAGAGCTCGAGAGCGAAGGACTTCCTCTCCAAAATACTTGCCCACTAACCGGTGTGCAGGACGACACAGCAATCAGGAGATACCCATGAGACTCACTAAAGGTCTAATGATTTCGGCCATTGCCCTCGCGAGCGTTCTCACGTTGAGCGGATGTACCGATTCCGCCCAGACGCCCGAGGCTGCACCGGTCGAGGAAACGGTTGAGTTCGAAGCCGGCACCTCCATGGCCGCGTTGAACGAGGCCGGGGCGATCACCATCGGCACCAAGTTCGACCAGCCGCTGTTCGGCCTCAAGGGCCCGGACAACAACCCGGTCGGCTTCGACGTCGAGATCGGCAAGCTCATCGCCGCGAAACTCGGCATCTCCGCCGACAAGATCAAGTGGACCGAGACCGTCTCGGCCAACCGCGAGCCCTTCCTCCAGAACGGCCAGGTTGACCTTGTCGTCGCGACCTACACGATCAACGACACCCGCAAGGAGGTCGTCGACTTCGCCGGACCGTACTACCAGGCCGGCCAGGACCTGCTTGTGCTCGCCGGCAACCCCGACAAGATCACCGGCCCGGAGGACCTCGCCGGCAAGCCCGTCTGCACCGTGAGCGGCTCGACGTCGGAGAAGAACATCGCCGCGTACTCCGACAACGTGATCGCGACCGACACCTACTCCAACTGCTTGGGCCCGCTCCGCAGCGGCGAGGTTGTCGCCGTGACCACGGACAACGTTATCCTGGCCGGCCTCGCCGACCAGAACGCCGGTGAGTTCGAGGTTGTCGACAACCCCTTCACCAAGGAGCCCTACGGCATCGGCCTGAAGAAGGACGACACCGAGTTCCGCACCTTCATCAACGATGTGCTCGATGAGGCGTACGAGGATGGCACGTGGGCCGAAGCCTGGGAAGCGACCGCCGGTACCGTGCTCGAGACCCCGACCCCGCCGGCAGTCGACCGGTACTAGTCGCCGAAAGCAGCACCTGCTGATCGGGGCGGCCGCGCCGCACAGGCGGCCGCCTCGACCAGCACCTTTTTCCTGGAACCCGCACGACCCACCCGCACGACATCCAGATAGTCACTACAGAAGAGGAGGTGAGTTGTGGACGCAGTCATCGAAAACCTGCCCCTGTTTCTGGAGGGCTTCAGAAATACATTGGGCCTTCTGCTTCTGGCCGGCACGGGAGCGCTCGTGTTCGGCATCATCATCGCTGCCATGCGCATCTCGCCCGTCGCATCCCTGCGCGGATTCGCCACCGTCTACACCGAGATCGTGCGCAACACCCCGCTCACGCTGGTGCTGTTCTTCTGCGCCTACATCCTGCCCTACCTCCAGTTCAGCCCAGGCTACTTCGTGCTCGCCACGATCGGACTCACCGTCTACACCTCGCCGTTCGTCGCCGAAGCCCTGCGCTCGGGCGTCAACGGTGTGCACGTGGGTCAGGCCGAGGCCGCCCGCAGCGTGGGTCTGACCTTCACGCAGACCCTCTCGTTCGTCGTCATGCCCCAGGCGGTGCGCATGGTCATCCCGCCGCTCATCAATGTGTTCATCGCCCTGACGAAGAACACCTCGGTCGCCGGCGCCTTCTTCGTCTTCGAACTCTTCGGCGCCGCCCGCAAGATCACCAACGATCGCGGCGATGAGGTGCTCGCGATCTTGCTCGCCGTGGCAGTCTTCTACCTCCTGGTCACCATCTCGCTCGGCCTGATCGCCGGTCGGGTCGAGAAGAAGGTGGCGGTTCTCCGATGACTTCCGTGCTTTACGATGCTCCGGGCCCCAAGGCCATCTTCCGTTCCCGGCTGTTCTCCGTGGTGGCCGGCCTCGTCATCGCCGCCGGCCTGGTCTGGCTGATCCTGGCGCTGGGTGCGCCCAAGACCAGCGCCAACGGCGCCGTTCAGCCGGGCCTCTGGGACGTCTCCCGGTGGGACGTCTTCGCCGACCGCGAGGTCTGGCGCACGCTCGGCCGCGGAGCACTGAACACCCTCCGAATGGCCGGCGTCGCCGCCGCGTTCGCCCTGGTGCTCGGTGTGCTGTTCTCCTTCGGGCGCGTCTCCGATACTAAATGGATTCGGATCCCGACCACGGTCGTGCTCGAATTCGTGCGCGGCATGCCCGTACTGCTGATGATGCTTTTCATCCTCCTCGTCTTCTCCACCGGCTCCTTCTGGGCCGGTGTCGCCGCCCTCTCCGTCTATAACGGCGCGATCATCGGCGAGGCGCTGAGGGCCGGCATCAAAAGCCTGCCTCGCGGCCAGCGCGAGGCTGGGCTGGCCATCGGGCTCACGCCCGTGGCAACCCGGTTCCGGATCGAGTTCCCGCAGGCGTTCCGGCAGATGCTGCCGATCATCATCGCGCAGCTCGTCGTGCTCCTCAAGGACACGTCCCTGGCGTTCGTGGTCGGCTACGAGGAGCTCCTCCGCAGCGGGCTGTACAACCTGACGAACTTTTTCGGCAGCCGGTACTCCTTCTCCTTCTTCCTCGTCGTGCTCGCGATCTACCTGACGATGAACCTACTGCTCTCCTGGCTGGCCCGCGTCATCGCCCGCCGCACCGGTTCCAAGTCCGGCGGCGTCACCACGGACACGAAGGCGCCGCCTGAGAAGCCCCTCGATCCCGAGGTGGTCTACCCCGCTGCGCTCGGCAACCAGATGGGCGCCCGGGGGCTTTAGCGGCACTAAACTTGTGCCTTGTGTCTGACCCCACTGAGATCTCTGAACCAGTCGTGAGCGCGGCCGTCGACGCCGCACTCGCCGCCATTGACGCCGCGAACGACTCCGCGGCCCTGAAAACCGTGCGCACCGAGCACACAGGCGAGGCCTCCCCGCTGGCCCGACTCAACGCGCTGATGCGCAGCGTGCCGGGCAACCAGAAGGCCGCCGCCGGCAAGCTCCTCGGCCAGGCCCGAGGTGCCGTCGCCCAGGCGTTCGCCGCCCGCGAGGCCGCGATCACCGAGGCTGAGGCAACCGCTCAGCTCGCGGCCGAAACGGTCGACGTGACGGCGGCGGCCTCCACCTGGAAGCCCGGCGCGCGGCATCCGCTCACCCTGTTGCAGGAGCGCGTCGCGGATGTCTTCGTCGGCATGGGCTGGGAGGTCGCCGAGGGCCCCGAGCTCGAGAGCGAGTGGTTCAACTTCGACGCCCTCAATTTCGACGAGGACCACCCGGCCCGTGCCATGCAGGATACGTTCTTCATCGACCCACCCGAGGCACACCTGGTACTGCGCACCCACACCTCGCCGGTACAGCTGCGTGCCCTGTTGTCGCGCGAACTTCCCGTTTACGTCGTCGCGCCCGGCCGGGTGTTCCGCACCGACGAACTTGACGCCACGCACACGCCCGTGTTCCACCAGATCGAGGGCATCGCCGTCGACAAGGGCCTGACCATGGCGCACCTGCGCGGCACTCTCGACCATTTCGTGCAGGCCATGTTCGGCCCCGAGGCGAAGGTGCGCCTGCGCCCCAACTACTTCCCGTTCACCGAGCCGAGCGCCGAACTCGACCTGTGGCACCCGACCTTCAAGGACGGCGCCCGCTGGATCGAGTGGGGCGGCTGCGGCATGGTCAACGCCAATGTGTTGCGTTCCGCCGGGATCGACCCGGAGGTCTACTCCGGATTCGCGTTCGGCGTCGGCGTCGAACGGGCATTGATGTTCCGAAATGATGTGAAGGATATGCACGACATGGTCGAAGGCGACGTCCGGTTCAGCCAGCAGTATGGGATGACCGTCTGATGCGCGTACCACTGAGCTGGCTGGCTGAGTTCGTCGACCTGGCCCCGGGCATCACGCCCGAGGACGTGCACGCCGCCCTGGTGAGCGTGGGCCTTGAAGAGGAGGAGATCCACCGCTTCGAGCTGACCGGGCCGATCGTGGTCGGCCAGGTGCTCGAGTTCGTCGGCGAGGAGCAGACCAACGGTAAGACCATCAACTGGTGCCAGGTGCGCGTCGCCGCTGACGGCGAGCTCGCGGCCGAAGGCGGCCCGGCCGTGCACGGCATTGTCTGCGGCGCCCACAACTTCGTCGTCGGCGACAAGGTCGTCGTGACCCTGCCCGGCGCCGTGCTGCCCGGTCCGTTCCCGATCGCGCCCCGCAAGACCTATGGCCACGTGTCCGACGGCATGATCGCCTCGGCCCGCGAACTCGGCCTCGGCGACGAGCACGACGGCATCCTGGTGCTCGGCAGCCTCGGCCTCGACCCCGAGATCGGCACGGATGCGATCAGCCTGCTGGGCCTGGACGACACCGCCGTCGAGATCAACGTCACGCCCGACCGGGGCTACGCCTTCTCGATCCGTGGCGTCGCTCGCGAGTACGCGCACGCCACCGGGGCTGCCTTCCGCGACCCGGCGCTCTCCGTCACCGCGGACGCGTCCACGGTCGCCTTCCCGGTGACCATCGCCGATCAGGCCCCTATCCGCGGTCGCGTCGGCGCGAGCGTGTTCGTCACCCGCGCGGTGCGCGGCGTGGACCCCACCCGGCCGTCTCCGGCCTGGTTGATCGCCCGCCTGAAGCTGGCCGGCATCCGTTCGATCTCGCTGATCGTCGACGTCACCAACTACGTGATGATCGAGCTCGGCCAGCCGATCCACGGCTACGACCTTGACAAGCTGGCCGGCGGTATCACCGTGCGTCGCGCAGAACCGGGCGAGAAGCTCGTCACCCTCGACGACGTCACCCGCATTCTCAACGCCGAAGACTTGCTGATCACCGACGAGTCCGGACCGATCGGTCTGGCCGGCGTAATGGGCGGTCAGAGCACCGAGATCGGTTCCGCGACCACGAATGTGCTGATCGAGGCCGCGAACTTCGACCCGGTATCGATCGCGCGCACGGCCCGTCGGCACAAGCTTCCCAGCGAGGCATCCCGCAGGTTCGAGCGCGGGGTGGACCCGGCCGTGGCCGCGGTCGCCGCCGCCCGCGTCGTTCAGGTGCTGGTCGAGCTCTCCGGGGGAGAAGCCGACGGCCTCGGCTCCCTGCACGACGCCACGCCCGACGCCGAGCCGATCTTCCTGCCGACCGGCTTCATCTCCGGCCTGATCGGACTCGACTACACCCGCGAGGAGGTGCGCACCTCGCTGGCCGAGATCGGCGCCTCGATCGAGGAGACCGAGATCGGGCTGAACGTCACCGCCCCGAGCTGGCGCCCCGACCTGACGGACAAGTGGACCCTGGCCGAGGAAGTCGCCCGCATCGTCGGTTACAACCGCATCCCCTCGGTGCTGCCCGTCGCCCCGCCCGGGCGCAGCCTCACCCACGCGCAGACCCTGCGCCGCCAGGTGGCGCAGACCCTGGCGGCCACCGGCCACACCGAGGTGCTCGCGTACCCGTTCGTGGCGGAGAAGTCGAACAACCTGTTCGGGCTGCCCATCGGCCCTGCTGTTCCGCAGATCCGGGTTGCCAACCCGCTCGACGGAGAGGCGCCGTTCCTGCGCACGTCGATCCTGCCCGGGCTGCTGCAGATCGCACACCGCAACCGCTCGCGCGGCCTCACCGACCTGGCCGTCTTCGAACTGGGCTTGGTGTTCCGGCCGGTGGCGGGCATCCGTTACGGCGGCTCCGTCGTGCCGCCCGGCGCGGTGCGCCCGAGCGCGCAGCTGGAGGCCGAGCTCAACGCGGGAATCCCGCCGCAGCCTCTGTCGGTGGCGGTCGTGCTGACCGGCTCCGTCGTGCGGCACCAGCCGGGGCAGCCCGCCGTGGCCGCAAGCTGGCAGCACGCCCTCGCCGCGGTGCAGCAGGTCGCGCTGGCCGCCGGCGTTCCGATCACGGTTCGCCAGGGTTCGCACCAGGCCCTGCATCCCGGCCGCACCGCCGAGCTGTTCGTGACGACGGATGCCGGCACGACCTCGGTCGGCTACGCCGGCGAACTGCTGCCCAGCATCGCCCGCGACGCGGACCTGCCCGCGGTCGTCGCGGTTGCCGAGATCGACCTGACCGCCGTGTTCGCGGAGGCCGGCGCCGAGCTGCGCGCCACACCGATCGCCACGATGCCGGCCGCCACACAGGACCTGTCCCTCGTGGTCGACGCCGGCGTGCCGGCCGGCGACGTGCTCCGCACGCTGCTCGAGGGCTGCGGGCCGCTGCTCGACCACGCCGAACTCGTCGACGATTACCGCGGCACGGGCGTGCCGTCCGGACGCAAGTCACTGACGTTCGCGCTGCGGTTCCGGGCGCCGGAGCGCACCCTAACTGCCAAGGAGGCCAGCGACGCCAAACTCGCCGGCGTCGCGGTGGCCGCCGCCCGCTTCGGGGCCACTCTCCGCGAGTAGCGCGAGTAGCGCGAGTGGCGCGGGCTGGCGCCCGCTCCGCGCGCCGAGAGTCACCGCCCGGGCGGCGATTATCGGCGCGAACGGCGATTCTCGGCGCGCGGGGCGGCGCGCTAGGTTGGGAACATGTCTTTTTCGGTGGCGGTGGCAGGTGCGAGTGGCTACGCGGGCGGTGAATTGTTGCGTCTGTTGGCCGGGCACCCCGACTTCGAGGTGCGCACGGTCACGGCGCACAGCACTGCCGGGCAGCGTCTGATCGACGCGCAGCCGCACCTGCGCTCGCTCGCGCACCTCACCCTGGTCGACACGACGCCCGAAACCCTCGCCGGGCACGATGTGGTGTTCCTCGCCCTGCCCCACGGAGCATCCGGTGCCCTCACCGCGCACCTTTCCGCCGACACGCTCGTCGTGGACTGCGGTGCCGACCATCGGCTCGAAAGTGAGAGCGACTGGGCGGCGTTCTACGGGGGCGACTACTTCGGCGCCTGGACCTACGGCGTGCCCGAGCTCCCGGTGGTCGGCGGCACGCAGCGCTCCCGGTTGGCCGGCTCCCGCCGCGTCGCCGCCCCCGGCTGCAACGCGAGCACGGTGGCGTTGGCGCTGGCGCCGGGCATCCGTGCCGGGGTGATCGAGCCCGAAGACTTGGCCGCGGTGCTCGCGGTCGGACCCTCCGGCGCCGGCAAGAGTCTGACGCTGCCGAACCTCGCAAGCGAGATCCTCGGCTCCGCGAACCCCTACGCGGTCGGCGGCGTGCACCGCCACATCCCCGAAATCCAGCAGAGCCTGCGCTGGGCAGGGGCCTCGAACCCGACCATCTCATTCACCCCGGTGATCGTGCCGATGTCGCGGGGAATCCTCTGCACCGCGACGGCCCGTCTCGTGCCCGGCACATCCGGCGCCGCGGTGCGCGCCGCCTGGGAGGCGACCTACGCCGACGAACCGTTCGTGCATGTGCTGCCGGAGGGCCGATTCCCGCGCACGGGCGATGTGCTCGGCGCCAACACCGCGCTGATCGGCCTCGCCGTCGACGAGGCCGTGGGCCGCGTCGTGACGATCACCGCCGTCGACAATCTCACCAAGGGCACCGCCGGTGCCGCCATCCAGTCCGCCAACCTGGCGTTGGGACTGCCCGAGACCACGGGCCTGAGCACGAATGGAGTTGCCCCATGAGTGTCACCGCCCCCGCCGGGTTCGCCGCCGCCGGAGTTACCGCCGGCCTGAAACAGTCCGGCGGGCTCGACCTCGCCGTCGTGCAGAACCTCGGCCCGCTCACCAGCGCGGCCAGCGTTTTCACCAGTAACCGGTGCAAGGCGAACCCGGTGCTTTGGAGCGAGCAGGTCATGAAGGGCGGCCGAGTCAAGGCCATCGTGCTCAACTCGGGCGGCGCGAACTGCTACACCGGCAGCATCGGCTTCCAGACCACGCACGCCACCGCCGAGGCCATCGCCGACCGCTTGGAGATCTCCGCCGGCGAGGTGCTGGTCTGTTCCACCGGCCTGATCGGCGAACAGCTCGACCTCGGCAAGATCACCGCCGGCGTGTGGGACGCGACCCTCGCGCTGCAGGGTGAGAAGGCCACCTCCGACGCCGCCGGCCTGGCCGCGGCGCAGGCGATCATGACCACCGACACCACACCCAAGCAGACCATGCTCGTTTCCGACACCGGCTGGACCATCGGCGGCATGGCCAAGGGCGCCGGCATGCTCGCGCCTGGCCTGGCCACCATGCTCGTGGTGCTGACCACCGACGCCGTGCTCGACTCCGAGCAGCTGGACGTGGCCCTCCGCCAGGCCACCCGGGTCACGTTCGACCGCCTCGACTCCGACGGCTGCATGTCCACCAACGACACTGTCACCCTCCTCGGCTCCGGGGCGAGCGGGGTCACCGCCGACCTGGCCGAATTCACGGATGCCCTGATCGCCATCTGCCAGGACCTCACCCTGCAGCTGCAGGCCGACGCCGAGGGGTCCGCCCACGACGTCGCCATTACGGTGCGGCACGCCGGCACCGAGGCCGACGCCGTCACGGTCGCCCGCGCGGTCTCCCGCAGCAACCTGTTCAAGACCGCGATCTTCGGCAACGACCCGAATTGGGGCCGCGTGCTCGCGGCGGTCGGTACGACGGATGCCGCCTTCGACCCCTACGGCATCGACGTCGCCATCAATGGCGTGCAGGTCTGCACCGCGGGGGAACCCGACCAGCCGCGTGAGCTCGTCGACCTGACCCCCCGCTCGGTCTCCGTGCTGATCGACCTGCACGAGGGCGACGAGACGGCCACCATCTGGACCAACGACCTCACCCACGCCTACGTCGAAGAGAACAGCGCGTACTCGAGTTGAACCCGGTCCACGAAACCCCCGGCGACGAGACGACCCCAGGCGACGAGACGAACAGCCGGGCGGAGGCAGCCGTCAAGGCCGCCACGCTGATTGAGTCGCTGCCCTGGCTCAAGCGGTTCCACGACCAGATCATCGTGGTCAAGTTCGGCGGCAACGCCATGGTCAGCGAGGAACTGCAGCGAGCGTTCGCCGAAGACATGGTGTACCTGCGTTATGCCGGCATCCGCCCCGTCGTCGTGCACGGCGGCGGCCCGCAGATCTCCGCGATGCTCGACCGCCTCGGCATCGCGAGCGAGTTCCGCGGTGGCTACCGGGTGACCACGCCTGAGGCGATGGACGTCGTGCGGATGGTGCTCACCGGCCAGATCAACCGCGAGCTGGTCAGCCGCATCAACCAGCACGGTCCGCTGTCGGCCGGGCTCTCCGGCGAGGACGCCGGGCTGTTCCAGGGCCGTCGCCGCGGCACCGTCATCGACGGCGGCGAGGTCGACCTCGGCCTCGTCGGCGACGTGATCGGCGTCGACCCCGAGGCCGTGCTCGCCCAGCTCGCCGCCGGCCGCATACCGGTCGTCTCCTCGATCGCACCCGACACGGATGTCCCGGGCCAGTCCCTGAACATCAACGCCGACGCCGCCGCCGCGGCCCTCGCGGTCGCGCTCGGCGCCGCCAAACTGGTCATCCTGACCGATGTCGCGGGGCTGTACAGCGACTGGCCCAACCACGACTCGCTGGTGTCGGTCATCGACGTGGACTCGCTTCGCTCCCTGCTGCCGGGCCTCGAGTCGGGAATGATCCCCAAGATGACGGCCTGCCTCGACGCGGTCGAGGGTGGCGTCGCGAAGGCGGCCATCATCGACGGCCGGGTACCACACTCGATCCTGCTCGAGGTCTTCACCGGCAGCGGGATCGGAACCGAAGTGGTCCCGGCATGAGCAATACGCACCCAGAATCGAGCACCGCACAGATGGCCGATTCCGGCACCCCCGACTGGCGCGAGCGTTTCAGCGCCGCCATGATGCACACGATCGCACCGCCGCTGGCGATGCTCGTGCGCGGGAAGGGGTGCTACGTCTGGGACGACGAGGGCACGAAATATCTCGACTTCCTCGCCGGAATCGCCGTGAACTCGCTCGGCCACGCGCATCCGGCTCTCGTCGCCGCGGTCACCGACCAGGTCGGCCGGCTTGCCCACGTCTCGAACTACTTCGCGTCGCCACCGCAGCTGGAACTGGCCGAACGGCTCAAGCACCTCACCGGTGCGGGACAGGCCGGCCGGGTCTACTTCTGCAATTCCGGCGCCGAGGCCAACGAGGCCGCATTCAAGCTGGCCCGACTGAACACCGACGGTGGCAGCCGAACCCGCATCCTCTCCCTGCACGACTCGTTCCACGGCCGCACGATGGGGGCGCTCGCCCTCTCCGGCAAGCCGGCCATGCGCGAGCCGTTCCTGCCGGTCCCCGAGGGGGTCGAGCACATCCACGCCACGCTCGAGGGGCTGGACGCCGCGATCGACGAGACCGTCGCCGCCCTCTTCCTCGAGCCCGTGCAGGGCGAGGCCGGGGTGGTCGACCTGCCCGCAGGGTTCCTGCGCCACGCCCGCGAGCTGTGCACCCGAAACGGCGTGATGCTCATCCTCGACGAGGTGCAGACCGGCGCCGGCCGCACCGGCGAGTGGTTCGCCTACCAGCACGACGGTATCCAGCCGGATGCGCTCACGCTGGCGAAGGGGATCGGCGGCGGCCTGCCCATCGGCGCCCTCGTCACCTTCGGGGCGGCGTCGGAGCTGTTCCAGCGCGGCCAGCACGGCTCAACCTATGCCGGCAACCCGCTCGTCACGGCCGCCGCCAACGCCGTGCTCGGCGCCATCGAGGCCGACGGCCTGGTCGCCAACGCCGCGCGGCGCGGCGAGCAGATGCGGGGGATCCTCGCCGGGTTCGGTTCCCCCCTCATCGGCGAGGTGCGCGGCCGCGGGCTCCTGCTCGGTGTCGGGCTGACCGAACCGGTCGCCACCCGCCTGGCGGCCGCGGCCCAGAGCAACGGCTTGATCGTGAACGCCGCAAACGAGTCCACCATCCGTCTGGCCCCGCCTCTCATCGTCGGCGACGACGAACTGGCCGATTTCGAGTGCCGATTCGGGCTCGCTCTGGCCAGCCTCTAGAGTTGAACGATCTATTCCCCAGAAGCGAAAGTGACACCGTGACCCGCCATTTCCTGCGCGACGACGACATCTCACCGGCCGAACAGGCCGAGATCCTCGACCTTGCCCTGGACCTCAAGCGTGACCGATTCGCGGTCAAACCTCTGGCCGGCCCGCAGACCGTGGCTGTCATCTTCGACAAGTCATCGACCCGCACCCGGGTCTCCTTCGCCGTGGGGATCGCCGACCTCGGCGGCAGCCCGCTGATCATCAGCACCGCGAACAGCCAGCTCGGTGGCAAGGAAACCGCCTCCGACACGGCCCGCGTGCTCGAACGCCAGGTGGCGGCGATCGTCTGGCGCACCTACGGCCAGGCCGGACTCGAGGAGATGGCCCTCGGCACCACGGTGCCCGTCGTCAATGCGCTGTCCGACGACTTCCACCCCTGCCAGTTGCTCGCCGACCTGCTCACCATCCGTGAGCACCGCGGCGACCTGGCCGGTCAGATCCTCGCGTTCCTCGGCGACGGAGCCTGCAACATGGGCCAGTCCTACCTGCTTGCCGGCGCGACCGCGGGCATGCACGTGCGCATCGCCTCCCCGGTCGGGTACACGCCCACCGACGAGGTTGTCGCGGATGCCGCGGCGATCGCCCTGCGCACCGGCGGCTCCGTGGAGCTCTTCACCGACCCGGTCGCGGCCGTCACCGGCGTCGACGTGGTCGTCACCGACACCTGGGTGTCGATGGGCAAGGAAGAGGAGAAGGCCACCCGCCTGGGTGACCTCGGTCGCTACCGTGTGGACGCCGCCCTGATGGCGCTCGCGAAGCCCGACGCGCACTTCCTGCACTGTCTGCCGGCTGACCGCGGTTACGAGGTGACCGCCGACGTCATCGACGGCGCGCAGAGCATCATCTGGGACGAGGCCGAAAACCGCCTGCACGCCCAGAAGGCGCTGCTCGTCTGGCTGCTCACCCAGAACAGCGCCTAACGCCCCGGCGGGCGTCACAGCATGACCGTAAACTTGATCAGATCGAATTTTTAGGGAGAACCATGGCTGAACGCGTTGTGCTGGCATATTCGGGCGGACTCGATACCTCGGTTGGCATCGGCTGGCTGAAGGATGCAACCGGCAAAGAGGTCGTGGCCCTCGCCATCGACGTGGGACAGAGCGGCGAGGATATGGACGTCATCCGCCAGCGCGCCCTGGACTGCGGCGCCGTCGAGTCCATCGTCGTCGACGCGAAGGACGAGTTCGCCAGCGACTACGTCGTGCCGGCCCTCAAGGCCAACGCGCTCTACCAGAAGCGTTACCCGCTCGTCTCCGCGCTCAGCCGCCCGCTGATCGCCAAGTACCTCGCCTCCACGGCCAAGGAGCTCGGAGCGAACAGCGTCGCGCACGGCTGCACCGGCAAGGGCAACGACCAGGTGCGCTTCGAGGCCGCCGTCGCCGCCCTCGCGCCCGAGCTCACCTCGCTCGCCCCGGTGCGCGATTTCGCCCTCACCCGGGACAAAGCCATCGAATACGCGGCGCTGCACGACCTGCCCATCGCACAGTCGAAGAAGAGCCCCTACTCGATCGACCAGAACGTCTACGGCCGTGCGGTCGAAACCGGCTTCCTCGAAGACCCGTGGAATGCCCCGATCGAAGACCTCTACACGTACACGCAGGACCCGGCCGTGACTCGCGAGCCCACCGAGGTCGTCATCAGCTTCGACCAGGGTGTTCCCGTCGCGATTGACGGCGTCGCCGTCACCCCGCTGCAGGCCATCGAAATGATGAACCTGCTCGCCGGCAACCAGGGCGTCGGACGGATCGACATCGTCGAGGACCGCCTCGTCGGCATCAAGAGCCGCGAGGTCTACGAGGCCCCCGCCGGCATCGCCCTGATCGCCGCGCACGAAGAGCTCGAGAACATGACCGTGGAACGTGACCTGGCCCGCTACAAGCGCACGGTCGAGTCCAAGTGGGCCGAACTCGTCTACGACGGCCTCTGGTTCTCCGGCCTGAAGCGCGCACTCGACGTGTTCATCGACGAGACGCAGAAGCACGTGACCGGTGACATCCGTCTGAAGATGCACGCCGGCACCGCCGTCGTCACCGGCCGCAAGTCCACGCAGAGCCTCTACGACTTCAACCTCGCCACCTACGACACCGGGGACACTTTCGACCAGTCCATGGCCAAGGGTTTCATCGAGCTGTGGTCGCTGCCGAGCAAGATCTCGGCCCGCCGCGACCTCGCCGGCAAGTAGGGCTGACGTGGCTGGCGACACGGACACACACGAGAACCGCGCGGGCAAGGCGGGCGCCCTCTGGGGTGGCCGCTTCGCCGGGGGACCGTCGCCGGAACTGGCGAAGCTGAGCAAATCGACCCAGTTCGACTGGCCGCTGGCTCCCTACGACATCCGTGGTTCCCAGGCCCACGCGCGGGCCCTGGCCGCGGCCGGTTACCTGACCGCCCCGGAACTCGTCGCCATGATCGCCGGCCTCGACACCCTGATGCAGGCCGTGGTCGACGAGAGCTTCCTTCCCGCAGAATCCGACGAGGATGTGCATTCGGCCTTGGAACGCGGCCTGATCGACATCGTCGGCGTCGAACTGGGCGGCAAGCTGCGCGCCGGCCGCAGCCGCAACGACCAGGTCGCCACCCTGGTGCGGATGCTGCTGCGCGACAAGGCGAAGGGCATCTCCGCCCACGTCATCGACCTGATCGACGCCCTGGCGTCGCAGGCCGAAGCGAACGACGAGGCCATCATGCCGGGCCGCACGCATCTGCAGCACGCCCAGCCAGTGCTGCTCGCCCACCACCTGTTCGCGCACTGCTGGCCGCTAGTGCGCGACCTCGAGCGGTTCACCGACTGGAACACGCGCGCCGACTACTCGCCCTATGGGTCTGGTGCCCTGGCCGGCAACACGCTCGGCCTCGACGCCAACCTGGTGGCGGCCGACCTCGGCTTCAGCGCTGTGGTCGAGAACTCGATCGACGGCACCGCGAGCCGCGACCTGGTCGCCGAGTTCGCGTACATCACCGCCCAGATCGGTATCGACCTGTCCCGTCTGGCCGAGGAGATCATCCTCTGGAACACCCGCGAGTTCGGTTTCGTCACCCTCGACGACTCCTACTCCACCGGGTCGTCGATCATGCCGCAGAAGAAGAACCCGGACATCGCCGAGCTGGCCCGCGGCAAGGCGGGGCGCCTGATCGGCAACCTGACCGGTCTGCTGACCACTCTCAAGGGGTTGCCGCTCGCCTACAACCGCGACCTGCAGGAAGACAAGGAGCCAGTCTTCGACTCGATCGAGACGCTCGAGGTGCTCCTGCCGGCCTTCAGCGGAATGATCGCGACCCTGACCTTCCACACTGAACGGATGGCCGAGCTCGCCCCCCAGGGATTCTCCCTGGCCACCGACGTCGCCGAGTGGCTCGTCAAGCAGCAGGTCACGTTCCGGGACGCGCACGAAATCACCGGTTCGCTGGTGAAGTTCGCGGAGCGGAACGGGCTCGACCTGCACGAGGTGGACGACGTCGCGCTGCTCGCGCTGTCGCCGCACCTCACGCCGGACGTGCGCGAGGTACTCACCATCACCGGTTCGGTGTCCCGCCGCGACGGCCAGGGCGGGACCGCCCCGGTGCGCGTGGCGGAGCAGCGCGCGGCGCTCGTCACCCGGGTGCGCGCGCTGGCGGCTGCGCTCGGCATGTGACACTCGCCGACGGCATTCTGGCGCGACCGGCCGTTGAGGTCGCGCCACAGTTGTTGGGCGCGCTGCTCGACCGCGCCGGGGTGCGGCTGCGCATCACCGAGGTGGAGGCCTACCTCGGGCAAGGGCTCGACCCCGGCTCGCACGCCTTCCGTGGCCAGACCCGGCGGAACGCGTCGATGTTCGGCCCGAGCGGCCACCTCTACGCGTACTTCAGCTACGGCATGCACGTCTGTGCGAACATCGTCTGCTCGCCGGGCGGCGAAGCGTCCGCCGTGCTGCTGCGCGCCGGCGAGATCGTCGACGGTGTCGCCGAGGCACGGATGCGCCGCCCCACCTCACGCAGCGACCGCGACCTGGCGCGCGGCCCGGCCCGGCTCACGCTGGCGCTCGGCATCGGGCTGGGAGACGACGGTGCGGACCTCGGTGAGGCGCCGTTCACGCTGACCCTGCCTCCCGAACCGGTCGCTTTCCGCAGCGGACCCCGCACCGGAGTCGGCGGCGTCGGCGGGGGAGCGGAGTATCCGTGGCGATTCTGGATCCCGGGCGACGCGTCGGTGTCGCCGTACCGGCGACATCCGAAGCTGGGCGCTGAGCCCGACTCTCGCTAGGCGCGCGTCGTCGACAGGCGAGCACCGTCGACAGGCTCGGGCAGTCGCCGGGCTCGCGCCATCACCGGGACCCGCGCTGGGGCATCCGGCGTCATATAAAAGCGGAGATTTTCGGGAAACGCCGGTTCGGGGGCCGACCGGCGTGTCGCGAAAATCTCCGAGGTTACGTCAGCGCGATCGGCACGGATGTCCCGGGTCGCGCGGCAGGTTCGGGTCACCGGATCCCGGCAAGCTCGACCGCCGACCGGCGCCTACGTCAGGGCGATCTGCACCAGGGCGGCGCACGCGCACGCCCAGATCAGGCTCGCCAGCGTGCCGATGATGAACCGCTCCCGGGCCTCGGCCGTGGCCAGCTCGGTGAAGCGGCCGACGCCCTTGATCGCCACGACGACCGCGATGGCCTCCGGGAAGCCCGCCAGGATCGCGCCGGCCACGGCGAGGCGCTCCAGGATTCCGATCATCAATCCACCGCGCAGCACCTCGTGCACGAAAGTGCCGTGCGTTCCGACCGTCCCCTCACCATCGGGTACACCGGTGGCATCCGGTGCATCCGGTGCATCCGGTGCGCCGGCATCAACCCCGGACGCGCGGCCCGGCTCCGGTGTCACGGGAGCGCCGCCGTTGTCGACCAGGATCCCGCCGTGCTGGCCTTGGGGCACGGAGTTGTTCGTGGCCAGCCTCAGCGCAAGCAGCGCCGCCGGGCCGCCGCCGACCACGGCGAGACCGAGGGCCACCATGCCGAGGAGCACGCCCGACACGGTCGCGCCTCCGGGCGAGGGGAGGGCGGCGATCATCAGGGCCGCGGCGAGGGCGCCGCCGGAGACCGCGGCGAACTGCGGCTTCTGGCGCCGGAACGCGAGGATGGCGAAGACCAGCGAGCCGGTGGTGACGACCAGGAGGGACATCCAGTAGAGGTAGGCAACGATCGGGAAGGACGAGGAGATCATGCGGCAGGGTCCGTTTCGGTCGTGGCGTGCTCGAGGTTCTCCAGCAGCCTAACGAGTGCGGGCTGGGCGGACTGGTCGACCCTCCAGAGGGCGATTCGGATGCGCTGGCTGACGGCGGCGGGGGAAATGCCGAGCTCGGCGGCGATCTCCACCTGGGACATCCCGCTCGCCAGCAGGTCGATGGCCGCCCAGCCCTCCTGCGAGCGACGCTGGCGAAGGAGCAGCAGATTGGTGATGAGTGCTTCCACCCCGTCGGCGTCGAGCAGCGGAGCAGAGCGGCCAGCAGTACGGCCAGCAGTACGGCCAGCGGCCGGATCAACCTCGAGACTGAACCGGGCCTCGGCCTTCTTTGCCCGCGTCACGGCCGCGCGCGCCGCGACGAACGCACCGCCGGAGGCCTGCCGGGTTGTTTCTGGAAGAGGGGTGCGCACCTCGCCGATGCCGAGCCCGATGCTCCAATGGCCCGCGCGATGCAGCGCGAGAACGGCGGCAAGGGCCGTGCCGGCGTCGGGCAGCAGTAGCTGGATCTCATCGCCGGACGTCTGGTCGGGCGGCAGCGTGAACGCCGGGCCGTACGCGGCCACGAGCTCGGCGATCATCTCGCCGGCCCGATCGCGATCGTTGCGGCTGTCGACCTGGTCGGCCGTGATGACGAACATGGGCGGGACCTCCGACGAAGTTGGCGGGCTGATATGAAGCTTCCACGATCAATCTACACTAATTCAGCCTATAGGCTTAATATTTGCCGATCAAGGTGTGGTCCTGAATTCCCGGGCAGCGAGTCGGGCGCTGATATCCTTGGCTCGTGTCAGATCCAGCCATCCTCGCCCTGCAAGCCAACGACCCGACCTTCGACGACGTCTGGGGGGAGATCTCCTGGCGAGGCCTGGTACAGGTGTCCACCGACACCACCGAACTGCGTGAGCTGCTCGCCGGCCCGCCGGTCACGTTCTACTGCGGCTTCGACCCGACCGCCCCGAGCCTGCACCTCGGCAACCTCGTGCAGCTGCTGCTCATGCGCCGGCTGCAGCTGGCCGGACATAAGCCCCTCGGCCTGGTCGGCGGGTCCACCGGACTGATCGGTGACCCGCGCCCCACGGCCGAGCGCACCCTGAACTCTCGGGATGTCGTCGGCGAGTGGGTGGGCTACCTCCAGGCCCAGGTCTCGCGCTTTCTGAGCTCGGAGGGCGACAACGCCGTCACCCTGGTGAACAACCTGGACTGGACCGCCCCGCTCAGTGCCATCGACTTCCTGCGCGACATCGGCAAGTACTTCCGGGTCGGCAGCATGCTCAAGAAGGATGCCGTGAGCGCCCGGCTGAATTCCGACGCCGGCATCAGCTACACCGAGTTCAGTTACCAGGTTCTGCAGGGGATGGACTTCCTCGAGCTCTTCCGCACGTACGGCTGCGTGCTGCAGACCGGAGGCAGCGACCAGTGGGGCAACCTCACCAGCGGTATCGACCTCATCCGCAAGGCGGAGGGGGAGAGCGCCCACGCCATCGGCACCCCGCTGATCACGAACAGCGACGGCACCAAGTTCGGCAAGAGTGAGGGCAACGCGGTCTGGCTCGACCCCACCCTCACCAGCCCGTACGCGTTCTACCAGTTCTGGCTCAACACCGACGATGCCGATGTCCTCAACCGGCTGAAGGTGTTCACCTTCCTCACCCGGTCCGACATCGAGGAGCTCGCGGGTGCCGTGGCGGCGGAACCGTTCAAACGCCTCGCCCAGCGCACGCTCGCCGTGTCCGTGACAAGCCTTGTTCACGGCCGTGCCGCGACGGATGCCGCCATCCAGGCCGCGCATGCCCTCTTCGGCCAGGGTGAGCTGTCCGATCTCGACGAGGCCACCCTCGAAGCCGCTCTGCGAGAACTCCCGAACACGACGACCGCCCCGCACGCCCCCGTGGTGCAGCTGCTGGTCGACACCGGACTCAGCATGAGTCTGAGCGAAGCCCGCCGTGCCATCAGCCAGGGTGGGGTCTATCTCAACAACGTGAAGGTGCTGAGCGATGACCAGACCATCGAGGGTGCCGTGCTTCCCGGGGGAGTGGCCGTGCTCCGCCGTGGGAAGAAGACCTTGGCCGGCGTTTTCGTCGTCTGATTCAGAGACGGATGTCGCCTGGTCGTTCCGCCCCGNTTCCGCCCCGTTGGGGCGTGACACGCCCGGGCGGTTGCTGGTTTTGACGGTCCGGTGTGTCGGCCGTAATGTATTCAAACGTACCCCACAGGTGCGGAAAGCCGCAGAGCTTCCCGGCCTCATGTGGAACCACAGTTTTTCGCTTCGTCTCATGCTTGTTCCTGTTTCAGGTGAGTGTGGGGGAGGCCTAAGATGGTAACTCTTTCCGGCTGCGTGTTTGGTCTGGTGGGTGGTTGTTCGAGTCGCTTTGGCGCACTCGGAATCGGCTGCTTTCCGTGATTTGACAGGGTGTGGCCGGGCAGCTAAGTTATACAAGTTGCCTCGAAGCGACAGCCCTTGGTGGGCTTGAAGTCGAGTGCGTCCGATCCTTGAGAACTCAACAGCGTGCACAATGTCAAATGCCAAAAACCTCGGCCGTAGGGCTCCTTTCTAGGGGGTACCG
>NZ_SOFB01000007.1:0-1862 GCF_004402815.1 Cryobacterium sp. Hz7 | reverse complement strand
GTGTCAAGAATCTCCCGCTCGAGAAATCGGTATCGGACAGCAAGTTTCTTCAAAGTGAGGGCCGTTGCGATCTCAGTGTCCGTGAGGTTTCCCATTGGACGGGAACGCTCCAACGCCGGGATGAGTTGCGCGGTGGTCAGCGGTGTTAACGCCGACCCAAAACAGGGCCAATAGTGCCGGGCGAGTTCTAGGTCTCGTCGCAACACTCCACCAAGATTTGGAGTGTGAAGATGGCCAGACGTGGGCGCAAGAGAAACCTCAACCGCGAAGACGAGTATTGGAAACTCATACTTGCCGGGATCGGACCGATCGCCGCCGCGAAGCGCGTGGGGATCGGACGCACGACCGGTCACCGTTGGCGATCTCAACGTGGTGGGATCGCGCCGCTACGACTTGCTGAGGCAGACAGACACGAACGGTACCTGAGCCTGATCGAACGTGAGCGGATCGCTGTGTTCAGACGAGAAGGATTCTCCATCCGAGAGATCTCCCGGCGACTCGGCCGGTCACCGTCGACGATCAGCCGCGAGCTTCGCCGCAACATGCGAAAACACGACCGCGGCCAGTACGACGCTGTCCTGGCCCACGCACGAGCACGAGAGAAGGCCCGACGGGCGCGAACAGGGCGCATCGGGCAAGACCTCCAGCTCCGCGACCTGGTTCAAGACAAACTGAAACTTGACTGGAGCCCCGAACAGATCAGCTACTGGCGACGAGACACTCACCCACAGAAACGATCGTGGCACGTGTGCCACGAAACGATCTACCAGGCCCTGTACTGGCCGGGTAACAGCGGTTTGACCAAAAAATTGACACCACACCTAAGAACGGGCAGGCCACTGCGCAAGCGTCGACGGCGCCCCGACGTACGCGCCCCACGCTTCATCGCACCAGCGACCCTGATCGACCACCGCCCCCAGGTCGTAAACGACAGGTCCCGGTTCGGAGACTGGGAAGGCGACCTGATCATCGGCACGCGCACCCGTTCGGCGATCGGCACCCTGGTAGACCGCAAGAGCGGCTACGCCGTCCTCCTCCACCTCCCCGGCGGGCACACCGCAGCTGAAGTCAACGCATCGCTCATTACCGCGATGTCTGCCCTACCTCAGGAACTCCGGCGGACTTTGACCTGGGACCAGGGCGCCGAAATGGCCAGCCACGACAAGATCGCCTCCCTCTTCACCGACGGCGTGTTCTTCGCTCACGCCGGCAAGCCCTGGCAACGCGGATCCAACGAGAACATGAACGGACTGCTGCGGCAGTACTTCCCTAAGCACACCGACCTCGCCATCCACAGCGCCGATGACCTCGCCGCTGTCGCGATCAAGATCAACAACAGGCCCCGGAAGCGACTCGGTTGGACAACACCAGCCCAGCTCCTCGCCGACGTACTACGATCCAGCTAACCAATCAGTGTTGCGACGACCGCTGGAATTCGCCCCGTTTGAAAACGGGGCCACTTTGTGTGTTTCTACTATGCCGTACCGGGTGCNTGTGTTTCTACTATGCCGTACCGGGTGCCGGCTGGTGGCTTCTGAGCCGGTAGCTGGTGCCTTTGAGGCTGATCACGTCGGCGTGGTGGACGATGCGGTCGATCATCGCGGAGGCGACGGTCGGGTCGCCGAAGACCTCGCCCCAGAGCCCGAATGAAAGGTTGCTCGTCATGATCAGCGACGCGTGTTCGTAGCGGCTCGCGATGAGCTGGAAGAACAGGTTCGCAGCGTCCTGATCGAACGGGATGTAGCCGACTTCGTCGCAGATCAGGACGCTGTAGCGGCGCAGCCGGGTCAGCTCCGCGGCGAGTTTCCCGCGGGAATGGGCGTCCTGGAGGCGGGCGACCCAGCCCGTTGCGGTGTCGAAGA
>NZ_SOFB01000019.1:0-27532 GCF_004402815.1 Cryobacterium sp. Hz7 | reverse complement strand
CAGTCCAGCCGCACTTGCAGTCGCTCTCGCATCCGTCGTCGCCGTCCTCTACCTCGCTGCGATCGCGTACGCCATCGTCCAGATTGCGCGAACCCGCGACCTGTCCGAGGTGGAGAAGGCCCTCTGGATGATCGCCGTCGTATTCGCGCCTCTGCTCGGCGCGCTCGTTTGGTACCTCGCCGGGCCACACCCATTCGGCCTTCGACTCACACACAAGGTTCGGTAGACCTCGACCTTCATTTCTCTTCGCGGAGGGGGTTGGGTGACTGCCCATGGGGCAGGAAGGGCGTTGTAGCGCGAACAACCTCTGTGAAACTCCTTGTATCCGAATGCGCCGGCAACGGCCGCCTGACCGGTAGGTTCGAGCGCATGCGATTCGCTCTGCGTCAGACATCGGCACTAGTGCTGGCTGGGGTGATCGTGCTCTGCTCCAGCGGCTGTGGCAGCGCCCCGAATCCGAGCATTGAATCGCAAGCTTCAACGCCAACGCCAACGCCAACGCCCACCTCAACGCCTTCAACGTCTCCGACGACGGAGACGAGCCAAAACAATTCCGCCGGAATGAGCGGATTCGAGCGGCAACTCCCGCTTGCAGGGCAATTCGTGACTCAATGGACCGAGACCGTCGGCACCGTTGAGATCGAACGTCGCAGCGATGGCACTGTCTGGGCGACCCTCAGCGACTTCAGCACGGGAGCCTCTCCGAACTTGAGGCTCTACCTCAATGAAGGGGAGCTGGTCAAGAACACTGATAGCGCCTGGACCACCGATGGCGGCCTCAGTTATGACATCTCCACCGTCAGGGCATCAGCCAGTACGCAAGAGATCGAGATTCGGGGAAGCCAACACATGGACGAGATTCACAGCGTCACAATTTTCGACTACACAGGTCCCGACTATCTACATTTTGGCTCGGCCCCACTCGGGTAGCGCACTATCTATCCGGCGACACTGCAGTCGTTCCCGTATCCGTTGTCGCCGTCCTTTACGTCTCAGCGGCGCCTCGGCGTGCGGAATTCATGCCAGGTCGCCCAATCGCGCCGCGATGCTGTTGTCGTCCCCGGCTCGACGCTCATAGGTGACGGCGATGATGAGCAGCACGGCGCCGACGACGGCCAGCGTGATCCACCACGGCACCGATTCGATGCCGCGGCCGATCTGCACCACGAACACGAAGATGTTCTCGATGGGCAGCACGATAATGCCCAGCAGGAAGGGTGCCGCGAGTTTCCGGCTCGAGCCGACGAGAATGGCGACGAGCGCAATCGCGATCACGAGGATGGCCCGCCAGGTCTGGGGGTCGGTGAAAGTCGCGAGGATCGAGGCCAGGAACATCACGCCGAGCCCGGGGGCGAGCAGCGGCCACGAGCCGTGCCAGCGGGCGGGCCAGCTACTGAGCGTGCCGCGCTGAGTGTCAGCTGTATCCCGTTGCCTGCCGCGCATGGCGGCAACGCCGGCGAAGAGTAGGAAAAGGCCCAGGGGCAGCGAGAACCACTCGACTCGCAAGTCACGCGGACTCCAAGCCACGATCGCAGTGACGAACGCGAGCGTGAAGATGAACCAAACGGGAGGCAGGCTTGTCCGCCCGTTTCGCAGCCGCACCGCGACAATGACCATGGCGGCGAGGTAGGCGACCATGAGCGACCACATCAGCCAGATCGTGAACCAGTCTCGTTCGATGGCCGTCCAGGTAGCGAGCCCGACGTACAGGGCGGCGGGGGCATAAAGCCAGCGAGCAGACAGGCGACCGAAAGACCACCCTCGGATGCGCGCCGGTTGAGATATCTCGGCATGGGACAAGATGGCCCGCGCCGCTGCGGCAGCTGGCACGGCGCTGGCCAGGCCAATCCCGAGACACACCACGACCAACGGTATTCCTGCGATCTGGACCACGTCGGCACCGACGCCAAAGCGCACGCCCTGGATAGCCCCGGCAGCCCCGGCGATGATCGCGACCGCGTGGGTCGGCGTGCAGAGTGTGCGCAGCCGTTCGGCGCGAGGCGACACGCACCGGTCGAGCAGCAGGCCGAGCCCGAGCAGCACCCACGACGCGGCGACCAGCCCGAAGCCGCGCCATGCTGCACCGACGGTTTCACCTGCCTCCGGCACCGCCAGTACCACCAAGGTCGGCACGACGGCGACGAGGAGCCCGCCGGTGTACAGCGGCACGCCTTGTGCGCCGCGCGCGGTGAGGAGCAGGCCGATGGTCGTGGCTGCGAGGCTCGGCGGGAGCAGGTATGGCTCGAGCAGGCCGATACCGATCAGAGCCCACACACACCACAAGGCTCCCGTGAGGCAGGCAGCCGCGGTCCACCATCCGTAGCGGCGCTTCGCCCAGAACGATGTCGCCGCTGCGCCGAGGGCGAGGATGACGAGCACGAGGAATGTCGTCGGCAAGCCAGCCGCCACCCGGATGAGCGCGAGCCCGACGGCGATTACGCCGGTGAGCATGGCAGACACCTCGAGGGCGATCCGCGCGACCGTGGCGTCCGGTTCGCCGATGCCGCGTCGCTTGAGGGCCGAGCGAATCACCCCAGTGCTCGGGAGCGCGAGAGCGACGATCGCTGCGATGACCGGCAGCGTCACGGGTGAGGCGCTGCCCACAAGCACCTGGGCGCCGAGGCATACGACGACGACGGCCAGGGACGGGATGAGCAGGCCCGCGGCAATCGCGCGCAGCACGATGCCGAGTCCGGGCCGGCGGGAAACGAGGAGGGTCATCGCAAGCAGGAACATGATGCCGGTTGAGAGAGCGGTCCAGCCACTGCGCTCGAAGACCACCTGGATCACGCCGATCACAAAGGGCACGGATGTCACGACCAGGATCGAGTACCAGGCTGCGGGTTTTACTTGCGGAAGGGCGGTCGCGACGATTGCGCCGATCAGCCCGATCGACGTGGTGAGGCACAGGAGCGCGATCGTGCCGATGCCGAGCTGTCCGAGCGCTGTCGCCACGACCACGAGGGCGTAGGCGTAGCCGACAGCGACGTGGAGAAAACGAGTCCCGGCGGGCACGGGTCGCGCGAGCGCGATGATGGCCGTGACGACTGCGATGCCCGCCCACGCCGCGAGGCGAACGTCGGTCCACGAGATGATGCCGGCGAGAAGGACCGCCACATGAGCCGCGAGGATCAGGGGAAGGCGAAAGCGGAGCGAAGCCGCCCGGATGCCCGGGACGAGAACGAGCGCGGCGCTCGTGGCCACCGCGAGCCCAAGGGCGATCGCGATTTGAGCCCAGGGCAAGAGGCCGGGGGCACAGACGACCACGAGCCCTGAGAGCGCCGCCAGCCAGATAGCGAGCGCTGCGCCCCCGTTCGCGAGGGGCGCCTGGGCGATGTCCCGGTGCAGGGTGATTGCGGCGAAGACCCCGAAGCCAATGGCACCGGCGGCGAGGCCGAGCACGACCGCGAGCACGCCGCCTGTGTCAATCACTGAGGCGACGAGATCGGAGCCGTTGAAGGAACCAAGCACCTTCGCGGCGCCGATCAGCAGCGCCACGAGCACCGTCGCCAGGACACTGACCACGGCCATCCCGAACGCGCCGCCGGTGAACCGTCGCCGCTCGATCGTCGCCGGGGTCGGGGCCAGGGCGCCGAGGACGATGAGTCCTGCGGCGCCCGCGACAGCGATGAAGGCGAAGTACCACTGCTCGGCGCCATGGGCCCCGAGGTCGAGGGCGAATGGCAGCCCGGTGCATGCGGCGACGCCGGCAGCCCCGGCGACGAAGCTCCAGAGACCGCGTGCGAGATAGCGGCTGGCGAGGCCGGCGAGCACCGCAATCGCGGCAAGGATGGCGCAGATCCCGAGCCAGTATCCCGTGGTGCTGTCGGCCTCGATCAGTCTCGCCTGAGCGAGCACGATTGCGACGGCGACCACCTGCACCACCGTCAACGTCACCTGTTCCGCCCGGAGGCGCCCGTCGAATCTGCGTGCCGTGGCGCGGACGAGTGCGACGAGTGCGAGAGCGACGAATGCGGTGCCGAGGTGTCCGATGACCGCCGACAACACGGTGCCGCCCGCGTACCCGAGCATCGAAGGCACCACGGAAAGGCCGAGCAGGGAGATCCAGAGCCAGGTCCGGATGCGCGCCACCCGCGACAGTGCCACCATGACCGAGCCACTGGCGAGTGTGCCGACCGCAGTGAACACCCACGGGCTGAGGCCGCTCACGGTCAGTTCGGAAAGCGCGTACACGTCGAGGGCGACGAACAGCATTCCAAGCGCACCGACGGCCTCCGCTGAGAACTGCAGCCTGCGCCGCGCGAGCAGCCAGGCGCCGCCCAGGAACAAGAGTGTGATGAGGCCGACGATCACGCTGCGCAGCGCACGATCGCTGAGGTCGGGGTTGAAGAAGGTGAAGACGATCGCCGAGATCGCGAACAGCCCGGCACCCGCTACCGCCAGTACCGACTGAACTGTGGCGCTCGAGCGCGGATCAGCGGCAGCTGGGCTGGCTGCGGCGGGCGCAGCGAGGGCGGCAGATGCTGGCGGAGTCGCCGCCGGCGACGGTTCGGTTGCACTGGCTCCAGACGGCTCGGCGAGCAAGCGCGGCACACGCTCGAGCACCGCCTGCCGCGCTCGCAGGGCGGTGGCCGCGTCCCGGGAGGCGCTCCAGAGTTCGAGGCCGATTCTCCCGTTGAGGTCGGCGCCGCAGTTGCGGCAGCGCCTGTTCTGCAGGGCATCGACCCCGCAGGACGGGCAGGACGCATCGTCCAGAAGACGCGCGACGGCGATGTCGCTCCACTGGCTCATCGGGGCAGGCGTGCTCACGAGGCTTCCGCCGCATCGCTCGTTCGCGCCGGGTTGTGCGGATCCGAGGCATCTGGCCCCGAGTCGTCCGGCACCCAGATGAGGATGTCGCCGGGCTGGCACTCGAGTACGCGGCAGATCGCGTCGAGGGTCGAGAAGCGCACCGCTTTGGCCCGGCCGTTCTTGAGCACAGATACGTTCACCGGCGTGATGTCAATCGCGGCCGCGAAGTCAGCGACGGACATCTTCTTCTTGGCGAGTTCGACGTCGAGGTTGATGACGATGGGCATCAGACCACCTCCGACAGGTCCTGCTGCAGTTGTCGCGCGTTTCGCAGGAGTCCCCGGAGCACCAGGATCAGCAGAGCGAGTCCTGCGCCGACGACGACGCCGAGTGCGCACAGCAGCATCACCGATGGGGAGGCGACATTCGCCGATGCGAGGGTGGCCATCGACACCCCGATGAGGAGGGTCGCTAGGACCATGGCGCAGAGGATGACGTCGACCCATAAGAACGCGTTGTCGCTGAAGATGACGGACGTGCGCACCATTGACAGGAGCCGCCACACGCACACGAGCACGACCTGCACGCAGAGCAGGAAGAGCACGGCAACGATGATGCCCGGCGTCTGGAGATAGCCGAGGTCTGCGTAGGTCTCGGCGGACTGCCGTGCCACACCGGGGACCATGAATAGCTGGCAGGCCAGGAGAAGGACGATCATCGCGACGATGAGGGCCTTCAACGAGACAATGGTTGCCTTGTGCATGTGAGTCCTATCGATAATCGGTGCTCTGCTATCGACAAACGATACATCCTGCCTGCGCTGAATGGAAGCCACGGCACCCTGCGGCTTAACCGCAACGCGAGAAGGCGTAACCGTCGACGCCGTGGAGGTGTCCCGGTGAGGGTCCCGCAAAAGAGTTCGGGAGTGCAGAGGGGTGACACTGAACCCAGCAGCATCAGCGCAGGGGGAAAGTTGACGAATCACGACGTACTTATGCGCCTGAGGCGGGACAAGAGAACCCAGGGTGATTCCAACCGTAAGCACGGAATCGTGCGCTTCTTCCGAGACCTTTTCGTCATATTCTTTGTTGCCCTGCTCATATCGTTCCTGATCAAAACATTCCTCATTCGCTCTTTCTATATCCCTTCGGGATCGATGGAAAACACCCTGCAAGTCAAAGACCGAATCATGGTCAACGAACTCGTCCCCGACCTCATCCCCATCGCCCGTGGCGATGTTGTTGTGTTCACAGACCCCGGTGGATGGCTAAGCGCAACCGAACACGGCACTGTCCAGCCGGGCAATCCTGTAGCCGATGGCATCCGATGGTTTTTTTCCGAGGTGGGCCTGGGCGCGCAAGAAACGAACGACCATCTCATCAAACGCGTCATCGGCCTGCCCGGCGACAAAGTCGCCTGCTGCGACGCCACCGGCCACATCACCGTCAACGATGCGCCTCTCAGCGAGCCTTACCTCAAAGCATCTTCCGGGACGACGCGTTCTCCTGAGAAGTACTTCACCGTGACAGTCCCCGCAGTTTCTCTATGGGTCGAGGGCGACAACCGCGACAACTCGGCGGATAGCAGGCTCCACACCACCACGCCCAGCAAGGGTTTCGTGCCCATTACCAATGTCGTCGGCCGGGCGTTCGTGATCACCTGGCCCGTCGGTCACTGGTCCTGGCTCGACAACTACCCGAACACCTTCCGAGAGACTGGCCAGGACCGATGATGCACACGACTCAGGGTTTCGTCCCATGACCGAGAGGGATTCCCGATAGCCGTTCCCAAACGCCACTCCCCCGAGATGTCGAAAATTCGGCGGGTTGGCGCCGATTCTGCGTCCATGGACGTCCGCCTTACGGATGCTCGCAGTTCGCGTTGAGCCAGTCGATCGCGCCGGCCCAGGTCGGATCCTCGCCAAGGGCCGCGGCGCCTGTTTGCTGGTCGGGGTCGATACCGTCTGGATAGGTGAGCCCAGTGCGGTCCGCCATGCGGGCTTCCGTCAGCACGATAACTGCGCCGTCGGACATCGTCTTTAACGTGTTCCCGGTCGCGAAACCCGCGGTCGTCGTTTCTCCGAAAGTGCGCACGCCCGATTGACCCCGGAATGCCAGGAGTGTCGACTCGCCTGCGCTGGCGGTTTCAGGACCCTGCAGGACGGCGATGTTCCGACCGGCTTGCGATGAGCCGGTCACGGGTGACGTGGCAAGCGTTTCGGTTGATCCGTCCGATTCGTATGTTACGGCGGAGCCATCTATGCGCACGACTTCCGACTTGCCATTCCGGCGGATGAACGACAACACGGTGCCCTGGGAGAGCAATGGCGTCACAGCCCCGAGCATGGGGAAGGAATTGCCGCCCCCATTGCCGCGCAGGTCCACGATCCACCCGCACCGTGCCCGCGTTTCTGCGTCTGAAATCCCCCGCGCACCAGCGTCGATGTAGGACTGGCCTTCTCTCGTGTCGCTGCTACTGAACCAGGGAACATCGATGGCAGCGATGCTACCCGTGGCAAAGCTGACGACTGGCCGGTTCTCGCCCGTCGGCGGCAACTGGACCGAGCCCAACTGGCCTGGGGGCAGGACGAAGCGACTATGCGCTCTTCCTCCGGCGGCCGACACTGCCCGCATCAGTGGACTGTGGGTTTCCGCGATGGTCTCTGCGGAGGACGCGCTCACCGATGCGAGAGCTCGAGCTTCTTTCCACTTCCTGCGAGTGGCGTAGAGGCCGTTTTCATCCATGAAGTCGAGGGCAGACTCCACGTATTCGCGCACCGCGGGATTTCCCGAAGGCGGAGGTTTGCCTGGCACGGCCGGCACGCAACCTGTCACAGGAACAGTCAGGCCGAAGGCCAGTGCGACTAGAACGAGAGAGCGGAGACCAGAGCATCTACTGGCAGCCATGGCACGTCTCCCCAATATAAAGCCCGCTCGCCATGGAGCGACTTGTCCTGTTCTGCCGCAAGCATAGGGGGCACCTACTTGCGCCGCGTCCTAAAACACCTCGACTCGGCTACCCGCTGACCGTTCCCCACTAGGAGCCTCTGGCGGGGGTGCTCCCAGGTCACCGCGAGCGGAACACGATTCGCGGAAATCAAGCTCTCGACAGCCCCCATCCTCCGGCGTCGGTTTCACCGGGCTTCGCATCGCCCGCACCGCAGCAATCGGCGCAGGGCTTTATTATGTTTGGCCGTCGTGCGCTCGGCCACCGCACCACCGCCGTCTAGAAGTCAGTCACTTTCTTGGCATGCCACGCACACCTTGCGGGAATACGATCTTTCTATCGGGCTTCCCGTCACGTCGGCAGCCCGCGACGCACCGCCTCACAGCAGCGTCGAAGCATCGCTGCACCACAGATTGACGCTGCTGCGATGCGGCGGCTGATCGTAAAATTGTGACCCCGACGACACCGTTTCTCATCCAGCTAAAGCACACAGGGAGCATCAATGGGCACTGACGACCAGACCAACACATGCAGTTTCCACATGAGCGGTGCGCTGCCAGCAGGTGGCGACCACCTCGGTGGCACCTTCGGTCAGTCGCCGACCCTGGACAGTTGGTACCCGCAGCGTCTCCGGGTTGAGCTTCTCCACCGGAATGGCGTAGACGCCGACCCGCTCGGCGCGGACTTCGACTACGCGGCGGCTTTCGCCACGATCGACCTCACGACGCTCAAGTCGGACATCAAGCGACTGCTCACCACATCGGTCGACTGGTGGCCGGCGGACTACGGCAACTACGGTCCACAGATGATCCGAATGGCGTGGCATGCCGCCGGCACGTACCGAATTGCCGACGGCCGTGGCGGAGCGGGCACCGCGATGCAGCGGTTCGCACCAATCGGAAGCTGGTGGGACAACGGCAACACCGACAAATCACGACGACTCCTACAGCCGATCAAGCACCAGTACGGCAACGCTCTGTCGTGGGCCGACCTGATGGTCTTGACCGGCAACTGCTCCCTCGAGTTGATGGGCCTGCCGACGTACGGCTTCGGTGGTGGACGACTCGATGCGTGGGAACCGGACGACGGCACCTGGTGGGGCCCGGAGGTCTGGAACCCGCACGCGGTCGCGAGCCCTGACGAGATGGTGAGCCGCGACGAACGCTGGCATGGTCAGAACGGCGACGCGGACTACGACCTGCAGAGCCCCCTGGCCGCGTCGCACCAGGCGCTCATTTACGTCAACCCTGAGGGGCCCTATTCGAACGGCGACCCGCTGGGCTCAGCACGCGACATTCGCATCACGTTCACGCGGATGGCGATGAACGACGAGGAAACGGTGGCATTGATCGCCGGTGGCCACGCGTTCGGTAAGAGCCACGGCCAGGTACCCGCATCCGACATCGGACCGTCACCCGAGAAAGCCCCGATCGAGTCGATGGGGCTCGGTTGGCACAACCCGGTGGGTACCGGCAGTGCCGAGCACACTTCGACCAACGGCATCGAGGGCAGCTGGACTCCGAACCCGACACAGTGGGACAACACCTACCTCGAGAACCTGTTCGCGTACGACTACGAGCAGACGAAAAGCCCGGCCGGCGCGCTGCAGTGGACACCGACTGACCCGGAGGCGCCGAAGACTCCGGACGCCCACGTACCCGGTCAGATGAACCCGCTCATGATGATGACCTCGGACATCGCACTCAAGGTCGACCCGGAGTATCGGGCCATATGCGAGCGTTTCCTGGCCGACTTCGATCTGTTCACCCTCGCGTTCTCGAAGGCCTGGTACAAGCTCACGCACCGCGACATGGGGCCGAAGCACCGGTACCTCGGCCCGGAGGTCACCATCGCCGACGACCTGCTCTGGCAGGACCCGCTCCCGGACGCAGCAGGATCCTCACTCGACGAGGCCGACGTGGCAGCGCTCAAGGAAGCCGTCCTCGCGACCGGGCTGTCCGTGTCCGACCTCGTCTACACGGCGTTCTCCGCCGCCTCGACCTACCGCGACAGCGACAAGCGCGGAGGGGCGAACGGTGCCCGCCTGGCCTTGTCGCCGCAGAAAGACTGGGCGGTCAACCGACGCACCGTCCCAGTCATCGACGCGCTGCGGAACGTGCAGGCGGCTTTCACGGCGACGTCGGACGGACGGAAGGTATCTCTCGCCGACCTCATCGTCCTCGCCGGCAGCGCCGCCGTGGAGCAGGCGGCACGGGCAGCAGGATCTGACGCCAGCGTGCCGTTTACGCCAGGCCGTGTCGACACGACGCAGGAGTTGACCGACATCGAGATGTTCGAGTGGCTGCGACCCATTGCGGACGGGTTCCGCAACTTCGTGTCGGAGCGCTTCGAAGAGTTTGCTCCGGGCGTCGCGCCCGAGGCGGCATTCCTCGACAAGGCGAACCTGTTCACTCTCACCGCACCGGAGTGGACCGTCCTGCACGCCGGGCTCCGCGTGCTCGGCAGCAACTGGGACGGGTCCGACGTGGGTGTGCTCACGGATCACGTCGGAGCCCTGACGACCGACTTCCTCGTGAATCTGACCGACACCGACCTCATCTGGACGAAGGACGACGAGACCGCGATGACCTTCACTGGTCGGGTTCAGGCGACCGGCGAGGCTCGCTGGAGGGCATCCCGGAATGACCTGGTATTCGGCTCGAACGCGCAACTGAGGTCGATCGCCGACGCCTACGCGGGCAGCGACGGGCAAGAGCGGTTCGTCCGCGAATTCATCCGCGTCTGGTCGAAGGTCATGATGCTCGACCGCTACGACGTCAAGGGCCACAAGCGTTACGGGGCGATGGCCGCCTGACCCCGGAGGTCGCGTCCCGGCGAGCTGACGGCGTGGAGGCACGGCGCGGTCACGCGCTGAGCCTCCAAGCCGTCGAGGCCTTGACCGAACGACGCTTGAGGCCGCGAGCCGAACGTTGCACGGATTGATCAGGCTGGGGACGGCCAAGGAACCTCCGCGGGCAGCACGTGGTCGACCACACTCGCACCTCGACGGCCTGCGAGGGTGGACGGGCCGCTATGCCCTGGAAGCCGTTGCCCCCACTCGTAGAGACGCCGGCCGGATTTGCTTTGGCCTCGAATCGCGAGAGGGTGCCGCTGATGTTCTCTGTGGCGGCTCGTAAGGCCTGAGCCTTCCGGGGTCATGTCCGCTGAGGAATGCGCGTGACCGGTAGAGGTTCGCCTAGCGACGCGTCTCCGCTCCCTGGCAGGATGAGCGAATGCGAATCGATCCTGATCCCAACTGCGCGGAATTCGGCATGCTCACGCAGTACCTCGATTATCAGCGTGAGACGTTGCTTTCGAAGACCGACGGCCTGACCCGTGAGCACCTGGCACAAAAGCACTCCCCGTCCGAACTCACCCTCGCGGGCCTGCTTTACCATCTGGCGCTGGTGGAAGAGGACTGGATGGAGGTCCGCTTTGCTGGCCTCCCTGATCGAGAGCCATGGGCCAGCGTCGACTGGGACGACGCCCCGAATTGGGAGTTCCGCACTGCCGCTCTTCTCGATCCTGTGCAGTTGCGGAGTCGCTACCGCGAAGCCTGTGATCGGAGCCGGGCAGTCGTGTCCAAATCGACAGGCTTGGATCAGCTGTCGGTCAAGGCGCTGGGCGATGGCCGCAACTTCTCGCTCCGATGGGTGCTGCTGCACCTTGTCGAGGAGACCGCCCGCCACGCCGGCCACGCCGATTTTCTGCGCGAAGCGATCGACGGCACGGTCGGTGAATAGCGAACCGAGACGTCAGAATCCTCGCCACAGGGAACGTCTTGGACCAGGCATCGACCATATTCATTCGGTGATCGGCCGTTGACCAGTCGCGTTGCGGGTTCCCAAACGCCACTCCCCCGATATTTCGGAACCTCGACGAATTAGCGCCGAATCTGTGCCCGTGGACGTCCGTCAACTGACACTCGTTGATGGTTTGGAAAAACTCGAAGGACAATAGGGCACGATTGCCACAGCTTATTGCCCGGGGTCGGGCGCGGCCTGTAGCTTTCGGAGATGACGACTGACCGCACAAAACCGACTCGGAAGCGCCGCCTGCCCTCTTGGGCCGTTGCGATAATGGGCGTTTACCTGGCGGCAGTCGGCGGGCTCGTTGCGTCGGTGTGCGTGATGCGCGCCTTTGACGTGAACGCGGGGACGGGGACGGGGACGGGCGCAGCCGAAGCGATGGTTCTAGTCATCGTTGTGTTGACGTTGCCGCTATCAACTCCGTATTACGTCGCAGGTTCACTGGGTTCATCGCAAGGATCGGGGCCAGAAGAATTGGCCGTCGGAGCACTGTCCCTGAACGCGGCGTTGTACTACCTGGGATTCTTCCTCTTGGCTGTGATTAATGTTGCCATCTTCAGATGGATAGTGATCAGCACTCGCCGCCGGCGAGCGGAAGCTCAGTCTGATTCCTGACCATCAATCGACGCGCTGGGGCACCCGGAGCCAGCGCGAGTCACGCCTCGTCGGACCTGGATGAGGTGCGTTCAATCGTCACTGGGTTGCGGCGGATCGGCCGGGCAAGGATCAGAACGCTGATGAGGGCAGCAGCGGCAATGGGTACCGCCAGAAGGTAACTGAGCTCCGGAATTAGCGTGGCGCCAGCAACCAGCGTGAGCCCACCAACAAGAGCCGCCGGAACAGCGACCAGGATGCAGGCCCACAGCGGCACGCGCATCAGTCGCGCCCACACCGCGGCGAGGAACAGGCCGAGTGAGCCGACGAGGATCAACAGGTTGCCGGTCCGGGCTTCTGCGAGTGCCTCGCCCGTTGCTGCGAAGTACACGGTCATGTAAGCACCACGGCCCAGAAGCAGAGTGCATGAAACGACGAGGGCCGACCACAGGACGAGGATCCCTGCCCAGGCCAGAACCGAGCCCACGCCGCGAGCCGACTCCGCCTCTTCACCGCTCTGCGTCATCATCACTTGAATTTGAAATTGGCGACGTCGGAGCTGCCGTCATCGAGCGCAAGAGTGAATGTTCGGCAGGTGCCTGCCCACGTGGACGCGGTCTTCCAGACGCACGTGTGGCAATGAGTTCGATCAATCGGGCCTCCGGTAGCTGTCACACGTATCGTACGGCGAGGTAGGACGGCACCGGCCCAATAACAGCGGTCTGCAGAGCTCAAACTTCACCCACGAGAACGCTCAGGTATTTTCCCTCAGTGGCGCGGAAAGGGAATCTGTATCTACAGAAGGTTCGCTGGGCGCTACCAGATGACCGGTTCCTCGCCCCGAGCCTGAGCAAGGGTGAATGTTCGTTCGTTCGGTTGGACCGGGTCGGTGCGTTCGACGATCAGCGCCCGACGCTCGGGTACGTAGAAGTCCTCATCGAAGGGTCGCAACCCGAACAGGGCCGTCATCTCCACGAGGTGTTCGTGAGTGAAACGGTCGAGTATTCGTTTCGCCGTCGGATCCCAGATGTTGCCGACGGGGAAGGGCGGGATTGGCTCCACGACTTCCCAGCGCCGGGTGTCCACGGCCCGCACCCCGAGAGAGTGGCCGATGACGTCGTTCTCGGCGGTGAGCGAGTACATCTCTATCTTCCGCGAACCGTAGAACCCGCTATGGGTCGTCCGGTCGTAGGTGTGCGGGATGTCGACCACCTTTACCGACTCGACTCCGGCCACGGCGAACCAGGCCATCGGAGATTGAGGGTCCTGTCCGCGCCAATCCGAAGCAAACATCGCCGTCCACTCCGGGTTCGCTGTCGCCATGAGCAGGTTGTGCCGGTGCTCGGCGCCCTCCAAGGGCAGCAGGTTGGTCAAGAGGTCATCCAGAGAATCCGCGCTGACTGGCCGGACCCGCAGCGGGTGGCCGTAGTGATTCAGGACGTGCGCGCCGCGGACACCAGTGAGCAGTATCTCGACGCACCGCTCCACCGGGGCGTTCACGAACAGGATGCAGCCGGTCACAGGCAGCCACGCACCTCCGAGCAGCAGGGTGCGCTCGTACTCGGCCCACGATTGACGTCTCATGCGGCTGATCCTTGCACACGGCAACACGCAGGAACCGATCAGCTTGCGCGCGCCCTGCCCCACTACGGGGCCCCACCACCCGCCGCGCATCGACCCACAGCGCGAGGTCAACCAGCAGGTGCCTGACTCCCCCACGAGCGACTCCCGGGCGAACCTTCAGCGGCTTCCTCAGGGTGCGGCGTTTGAGTCAGCCTGACTCCGCCGCCTCAGCCGGAGAGCGAGGGGGCGCAGAGTTCACGCGGCCCAGCGGCCTGGCAAGGATCAGACCGCTGATGAGGCCGGCGACGGCCATCGGAAACGTAACCAAAGCGGCGAGGTGGGGCAAAAGAGAGTTGTCAATTGCAAGCGTCAGACCGCCAACCAGAACGGCGGGGCTAGCTACGAGGATGCAGGCCCAGATTGGAGTGAGCATCATCCGAGCCCAGCCAGCGGCAACGACTAGCGCCGCCGAGCCGGCATAGATCTGGAGCTTCCCCACACGGGCGAGTTCCAGAGCCTCTTCGGTCGGCTCGAAGTAGCCGGCCTTTCTCAGGCCCGTGTACATCACGGTGATTCCCACTGCGATGAGCGCAGACCAGACCACAAGGAGCCCCAGCCACAAGACTCGTCGGCCCTCGCCTGTTGCCGGCATCACGTCTCCTCTGCTCGTTGATTCGACGTTATCGTGTCAGCCCCCGGATCTCGGCCCCACTCCTGGACGGAAATAGTGGATGTTCGAAGGCGCCCAGTACTCGGAGGCAGCACAAGAGTGCGTCCCGGTGAACGTTCCCAAGCGAAACGGCAGGCGGTGATGCCTGACTCGCGCACCCAGGTCAGACACCACAACTCTGGAGGTCGGCTCGAAGAAGCGACATTCAGTAATCCGCACAGTCTCAGCGTTCTTGTGCGTATGCTGAGCCCATGAACGTAGCGCTGCGATTTCTTCGCCCTCGACCGGGTACCGGTCGCATGGGCTTAGTCGCACGCGCTTAGGTCCAGCGACAGATCGGTCGGGGGTGGCTCCCCCATCCGATCTCATCAAAGGACCAGACCATGACGTCATATCTCTCCGCGACGGAACTCACCGACGCGCTCAACCTTCGAGACCTCTCCAACCCGGCCCAGGGCCACCACGCGATGCAAACGCTGCTCGACGACGTCGCATCCGCTCTCGCCGGCCACTGGGGCATCTCGGCCGAGACCATCCGGCACAGTCCACTCGTGGCTGTCGTCGACAACTACGACAAGCTGGGCTTCGACCCAGCGTCGGTCACCAGGGATCAGCGGTACTCGCGCTATGTGAGTCCCACGGTGATGCTTCGCAGCCACACCTCGGCGTCGATTCCCACCCTGCTGCACGAGTTGTCGACGCAGGCCAGCTACGACCGGCTGCTGGTGCTGCCCGGTCTGGTCTATCGCCGCGACGCCATCGACCGCACTCACGTCGGGGCCCCGCACCAGGTCGATCTGTGGCGGGTGAGTTCTACCACGATGCTCACAGCCGCGGACCTGCAGACGATGATCGGAACCCTGGTGGAGGCCGTCCTGCCTGGTGCGGAGTGGCGCGCTGTTCCCGCAGTGCATCCCTACACGGTCCACGGCTGTCAGGTCGATGTGTTGGTGGGTGCTGAGTGGCTCGAGCTCGCCGAGTGCGGATTGATCGCACCGCACATCCTCACTACGGCAGGCCTGGACCCCAATGCTTGGTCGGGACTTGCTCTCGGCATGGGTCTCGACCGGGCATTGATGCTGAGAAAAGGCATCCCCGACATTCATCTCTTGCGGGCGGAGGATCCACGGATCGGCCAGCAAATGCTCAACCTCTCACCCTGGCAGGCCGTTTCGGTCATGCCGCCGATCCGCCGCGACATCTCGATCGTCGTCGACGTGGATGCCGACGCCGAAACCCTCGGCGATCGAGCCAGAGCGGCATTGGGTGATCGCATAGACGACCTCGAATCGGTAGAAGTCCTGGACGTGACCGCGCACGCGGATCTCCCCCGCGGCGCGCAGGACAGGCTGAGACTTCGGCCGGATCAGGCGAACGCACTCGTCCGCCTGACGCTTCGGCCCCTCTCCAAGACGCTCACCGACCCCGAAGCAAACACCATCCGCGACGACATCTACAAGGCATTGCACGAAGGCCCCGTTCTGGAACTGATTGGATAAACCGCTCGAGGGGCTCTGTTGCGCGGAGACCAACTGCGCGCAACAGAGACTCGGTCGCGCTAGCCATCCCTTGCTGCCGCGCTAACGGTTCGCCGATCGGACACGAATTTCCCCGCGCCAACTTGCACTGTTTGGATAGCACAATCTTGTGCTACCTTTACAGCACAATGCTCGCGATACCCGCGAGGGATTCGATCTTCTGGGGGCCTCGATGAACTTCCTCTTTCTCTTCGTGCACGCCGTTCAAGACCTGCTACCTCTGGAAGTGGCCATCACCTTCGGCCTGGTCCTCTTCGCCCTGTCGTGGGTTCGTCCCCGGCGGATGGTTTCACTCCCCCAGACCAGGTTGCGCACGGCCACTCTCACCTGGGCGGGAGTGGCGGGTTCCTTGCTCGTGGTTGTCGTCGCGACGGCGGTCAGCGCGATCGCCGTGTCGACGTCTGACGTTTCCGGGTATGACGGCTGGTGGCGACGGCCGGCCCCGCTATTCGCGGCGACACTGGTGGTGGCTGCGGCGGCCGTAGCCCTTCGACGGATCCCTCTTCCCGCACCGGGTGAGCGTTCAATTGTTCCGCGCCGCCCGTGGCATGCGTTCGCGTCTCGCACCTTGCTCTGGATCTCCGGAATCACCGCGACATTGCTCGCGCTGACTGCGGTGTGGCAGATTGCGATCGCCAGGACCGCGCCCGAAGACGGACCGTTCTTTGGGAACGTTCCCGACTACACTAACCTGCCGATCTACATGAGCTTCAACAGCGGGTACGGCTACCTGTCCGGGGCAGGATGGCCGAACCATCTCGCCACTCTCGTCGCGCTGGCACTGGCCTGCACCGTCTTTTTCGCCGTGCTTCACACGGACGCCAACCGGCCCGTGTTCGCCCGATCGACCGCCTCCAGCGTGCGCTCGGAACGAGAACTAACCGATCGACTGTTCACGTTCATCCTGCTCGGCGGACTCATCACAACGCTCGGAGCCGTGTGGATGCACACAGGGTCCTCCGGGCAAGCTCTGGTCGGCTTGGACGAGCAGTGGGTATCCGACAATCAGTCCTACCCGCGCATTCTCGTAGCCGGCGGCTACGACGCAATCGCCCGCCCCATGAACCTCCTGGGCTATGCCCTCCAGGCCGGCGGAGTCGCGTTCCTCCTCCGACTTGCAGTCGACACCGCCCGAGCCGCACTCGCAACACGACGCTCACGCATCGCAACACCGGAGCATGAAATCTCGACCAACGGACCACAGCGATGACCGGGACCACGCCAAGCTCTGCGGACGAAATCGATGCGCTCTTCCGCGGAGCGATCCGCTCCGGACAACTCGGTGACGGCGAACGCCTGCCAACCGTCCGACAAACCGCTCGAGATTTCAGCGTCGCACAGGCCACAGCCGCAAAGGCCTACAAGTCCTTGGAACGCGACGGACTCATCGTCACCCGCACCGCCGCCGGCACCCGCGTGGCCCCCGGGGCTTCCCGGGCGCCTCAGGCAGTGATCGAGCACGCCCGCGCGCTCGCGGAAGCAAGCGAAGGCGCACTCGTCTCCCTCGACGACACCATCGCAATCCTCCGCGCGGTCTGGCGAACAGATGCGACGCACCCGCCCGCATGACGTTCCCCTACCGAACAGCATCGGCGCGGCCGCTGTCCTTCACCCAGGTTACAGATTCGGGCGTTGTCGTCCGGGCCACCCGGTTGAATACGGCGAGGCCGAGCGGGGCGTGTCCGAGGGCTGCCGTATCGGTCATCATCGCGAGTTCGGCGCCCGTGATGACAGCGAGTTCGCCGGTGCGGCCTTGCGCGATCTTTGCCCCCCAACGCGACGCCGCCGGCAGCAATCGCACTTACGCTGCTCGGGGCAGGTGCTGGCGAGCGTAGCTGCCGTCAACGCGGCGATGGCGGGGCTCCTGGTCGGGCTGCTCCGTTCAGGCGTGTTGGTCAGCGACGGGTTCTGGTTGAACGGACCAGTCGGCGGGTGCATCGTCGGTGTCGGCGTCGGCGATCGCCTTGGTCTGGTGAACTTTGCCCGGCTTGTGGTGTTGCGGCGCGTAGACGGTATAGACCTGCATGGGCTCATCCCCGATGTTCGTCACGTTGTGCCAGCTGCCAGCTGGAACGATGACGCACCACCCATCGGTTACCTCCTCGTCGAAGGTCAGTTCGTTCTTGCTTGGTCCCATCTGGGCGCGGCCACGGCCGCGGTCGAGTCGAATGAACTGGTCGGTGTCAGGGTGCTTTTCTAGCCCGATGACCCCGTTGACCGGGATCGACATGAGGGTGACCTGCAGGTAGGTGCCACTCCAAGCCACGGTGCGGTAGTTCGGGTTCTTGAGGGTCTCGGTCTCCAGATCGAATGCTTGAGGACGGGGACCGGTGTCTTCGATGGTCATGATCTCATCGTAGCTTTGCCCGGATCGGATCATAAGGCTTCCCGCGGTTCGATCCTCCTGAGACCATGCTCACGGATCTGTCGCGCTGTCCGTCCGGCTTACGGGCGGCCCGCCTCAACCTGGACCAATCTAGTCGGGCCCGGTGGAGTCGTGCCTCTCGTTACACTGAGCGTGTCGCTCGAACGGGCCACACCACTATGCGCGGCCGGAGGTGCTGGCATGTTGCGCACTCCCCCCGTTGCGCTGCGATTTCCGCTCCAGGGCCGGTGGATCGCAGAGAACAGTCCGGCGAACCGTGTTCCCAGCCATGGCACCCATCTATTCGGCACGACATTCGCAATCGACTTCGTCGCCATCGACGAACGAGGCCATTCGGCAAAGCATGGATTGGCGCTCCGTATTAGCGACGGAGCCCCCCGTGGTCTTTGTCGGATTCGGCGCCCCGATCCTGGCGCCAGCATCGGGCACTGTCGTCGCCGCGGTCGACGGCGAGCTGGATCACGAGGCCCGGCGCTCACAATTGGCGTTGATTCCTTACGCGCTCTCCCAGACTCGCCGAGTTCGAGAGGGCGTGCGCGCGATCGCGGGCAATCACGTGGTCATCGCGCTTGAGCCGGCCGGGCCTTTTGTGCTCATCGCTCATCTCCAGCGCGGATCGGTGAGCGCCGCAGTTGGATCAGTGGTCATGGTCGGCGAGAACATCGGATCATGCGGGAACTCGGGCAACAGCACGCAGCCTCACGTGCACGTGCAAGTCACGGACTCAACGAACTGGCCGACGGCGCGCGGCAGGCCCATCGTCTTTGAACGCCCTCAGGTCAACGGTGGCACCTGGCTCCCGAGGAACGGGGAGACCTTCACCGTCGCATGAATTGCAAAAGCACCCGGCCGAGGTCTCGCTTTTTTAATTGGGCGCTACCGGCTGCGCTTCCCAATCCACTGATGCCCAAGTGTCGCCGGCCGCTGCGTCCGGCGGCACGCTCACCAAGTGGTCGAACATCACCGACACGATCGCGGGCTCCATCCAGCCCACCTTCGACGCAATCGAGGGAACGTGGGACGTGCAGCGCGCCGCGCCACCGGAGTCCGCCTGCTGGACCAAGTCCGAGGACTTGAGTGGTACCCCGCACTGGGCGAAAAGGTCAGACGGCTACGAAGTTGCCTTTTCCGCAAAGAACTCCTGGTTCGATATGGACGAGGACCCGTGGACTACCGCTGAACGCTACGCGCGGGTCTGGACGTCAACCTTCCCTGCCACCAGCTTCGACCCGGATTACGACTTGTTCGCCTACGGGGCCCAGATCGCTGGACTGGTTGACAGCGACCAACTGCGAGTGACGGGTGGGTTCGACGGCGACAACTGGATATACCTCGTAGAGGTGTCTTGCGACACCCCCGGGTTCCGGGCTCCAGCGCCGGGGGTATCGATCGAGCCCTTCGCGCACCCGTAGACAGCAGCGTCAGGTCAGAACGTGAATGGCAACGGATCCTCGAACGCACCGCCACCACTGTCCAATTGACCGTTCCTCTGATGCCGACTCCGCCAGCGCATTCCCCGAAACGATCGGTCTCGAGCGAACGAGTCAGCACGTCAACAGCGCCACCTTGCTGGAAAGACAGGCTTAGCGTGACTGGGCGTATCTTCGGACCAAAGGAGCATCGTGACAAAGGATGCCTCAGCCCTGGGAACTCCTGCAGACGCATTGAACCTAACAGGCAAGGACTCAGATGTTGACACACACGGCGACCGGTTGGCTCATCAACTGTGGTGGAACCTTCGCTCTGATCCCTCGATTCACGCACGATCGACCGCCCACCGATGCCTCAGAGCCCGAGATCCACACCTTCGGCATCCCCCTCGTTCTCATCCCAGGAGTCACCGGTCAACAGCCGGACTCGTGGGTATCAGTTTCAGGCGGCTGGGACGGGACGAAGTTCACCGTCGACGCATTCGGCGCCCCCGAGTTCGATGACGGCTTCACGGTCGAACCGGCCAACACCGCACCGGGCGATCGGACACCACCGCGATACGACGAACACTCACGCGCAGTCGAAGGAGCCTTGCTTGCCAGCGGTGCGATCGTCAGTCGCCGCTATCTGAGCGCCCCCGACAAAACCTGGAGAGTAGTCATCTCCGCACCGGACCCCGATGCAGTACGGGAGTCTCTCACCGAGCTACACGGCGATCTCCTCACCCTGGTTCAGTCGAGATGGACCCAACAGCAGTACCGCGATGCCGGCGAACACCTCGCCCACCAGGTCGAGCTCTGGGCGCTGTCAACACTCATCGACCAAATCAACGACGACGGTGTCGACCACATCATTGCGACACCACGGGCGATCACGGCAGAGATCGAAGCGTGGCACCGCGACCTCCCACCAGGACTCGTCACTCTCAAACCGATGATCCGCCCCATCTAGCACGACCCAGCACCAGACCCGCCCGCAAAGGGTTCCGTCAACAAGGCAGTCTGTCGCGTTCAGCACCGGCTATGGCCGCGGCGTGAACTAGTGGTTCTTGACGAGGATGTTCTCGCCTACTTTCGTCCAGCCGTCTCGATTCAGAGTGCCATCCTTCACGATCATGACTTCAAAGCTTGCCGACTTCATTGTCGTCATATCTGAGCCGCACGCGCCTTGAAAATCCGTGGCCCCTCTGTACGCGAGCAGGCAGACAGGGAGGTCAGTTCCCTGCGCCAGATACAGCCGTGTCTTGTCAAGGGAACGCACAAATCGCACGCTGTCAAGGTCGAACCCGTCCAATGCATGCAAAGGAAGGTCGCTCGGAATAGCGTCCTCTGCGCTGGGCTCTCTCATGAGGTCGGAGTAGCCACCGGCAGCTGAACAGCCCATCAGGCTCAGGGCGGCAGCGGCCACCGCGACCATCTTCGCGCACGTGAACTTGTCCGCCACATTTCCCCCAGGTTCAGGCCAACGTATCGACTACGAAATCGGCCCGCAAGAGTTTCGTTTCGCGGTCCGTGGGTGCACGCAGCCCTAGACCGTTTCGCTAGGACTTTCCCGGTGTCTCTCTGCATCCAGAAGGACTCGCCGACGGCTGCTCCCTGGACCAGCACCAAGCCAGCCGCGAAAACGGAAGCAGCTGAAGTGGCGAGCATAGCGGTCAACACCACATCGGGTTTCAAGGTCATTGCCTGTCCGGTCATGGACGTGAATTCGCACTGCAGCCCCAGCGGGATCAACGTGATCCGGCCAACGATCGGCTGTCCGGGGTCTACGCTTTCGCGAGACGCCGGGAGTGCGTCCACAAGGCACGAATAGCTTGGATCTCGGACCGCGTAAATCGCCGCAGCTGGCGGCAATGCCATGAAGATGGCCAGCCCACACAACGCGGTAGCCACCCATCCCCTCGTTCCCATTTGGCCATGCAACCACATTCCCTTGCGCACGCCGGGACTTTCTCCTCAAGTCGCGGGAAGTGACCGCACAGGGTTCGTCTCATGGGCCCCGTTTCGAACTCTCCCAGTGGCCCCTATCGGTATGTCGTGTAATCGTGAGAGATATGACCATTGAGCGCATCCGCCCTGAGGGGCTTGTCCACAGTCAGGCTTTCAGTCACGTCGCCATCGTGCCGGCCGGCGCAACCACGATCTACGTTGGCGGTCAAAATTCCGTCGCCGCAGACGGCTCACTCATCGGTGAAGGCGATGTTGCGGTGCAGTCCATTCGCGCCCTAGAAAACGTCAAGATTGCGCTGGCCGCAGCTCATGCAACTATAGAAGATGTAGTGCAGTGGACGGTGCTGTTCGTCGACGGTGTTGACCTTGCCACGGCGTATCAAGCCATCGGGTCCGCACTCGCTTCGGATACTCCAGCTCTAGTCATGGGGGCCCGAGTTGCCGGACTCGGTGTTTCAGGAGCTCTTGTCGAGATCGCCGCCATCGCCGCCGTCGTTCGCCATTGACCGCTAACCTGGCCTGGCGTTCGAAATCAAGGTTGGCGGTAAGAACTAGTTAAGCGCCAGGTCCGGCGAGTCGGATTTGTCCCGGTCAGGGTTTCCTTCTGACACTCCCCAGGTGGGGCCACTACTTCTTCGATAGGAGCTTCGCACCGTCCGACCGCAGCTCCCCCGCAGGTGAGACATGGCGGTACAAGGTCTGCCGGGTGATCCCGAGCTCCTTGCAGAGGTCGCCAACCTTCGTTTCCTTCTGCCCCATCGCGGCCATGGCCAGGCGGACCTTGGCCGGCGTCATCTTGAACGGCCGCCCGCCCGTCCTCCCCCGTGCTCGAGCTGCGGCAAGCCCGGCGATTGTGCGCTCAGAGATGAGCGCCCGCTCGAACTCGGAGAGAGCAGCAAAGATTCCGAAGACGAGCTTCCCAGGTGCCGTCGTGGTGTCGATCGTTGCGCCCTCTCCGGTGAGCACCTTGAGGCCGATGCCACGGTCGGTGAGGTCATGCACCGTATTGACCAGATGCCGCAGGTCTCGACCGAGCCGGTCCAGCTTCCAAACCAGGAGCGTGTCACCATGACGCAGCGCCTTCAGGCAAGCCGCCAGGTGTGGCCGGTCGTCCTTCTTGCCGGATGCCATGTCCTCGTAGAGATCCCCTGCAGCGACGCCGGCGGCCAGGAGTGCGACTCGTTGTAGATCAGTGCTCTGCGAACCATCAGCTTTTGACACGCGCATGTATCCGACGAGCATGCTCGACCCCTGTCATTTAAACGTTCGATTGCGCGACAGAGGCGGCTCACCCTCGAGGAAGACAGAAACTGTCACACAACCCGTCATCCAGCCTCCGTATCGCAAACAACGCAGAAATAGTCCAAAGTGACGGCTACAGGAGGGCCACCCATGTCACATTCCGAACCCGGTTTTGTGCGATCGCTTGATGACCCATTGAGCTGAGCTCGCAGACTCCACAGCGGCCCGAGTGTCTCGTATCCTGTGGGGTTTCGCGACGGTCATTCGGCCAGCGCGGCAGTTCGTCGCCGAGCCGATCCGGAATGGCGGGCGGCTCTTGCCACCGATGATGGGTCCTGGCGGTGGAGAAGTTGGAGGCTCGAACTAAATGTTGGTCCCACCGACGTTGTGAGCGCGATCGGGGGGGACAACACCTAGCCCTCGGTAGGGGCTGGTCTACTAGATGCTGCGGTGGTCGCGTACCGCAAGTTCAAGGGCCTCGAGGCCGGGCGCGAGGGCGGCATCCACCGCCATCGGATCGGTGATATTAAGTTGCTGCATCTCGCGACGACTCTCCGGTGCGGTGTTGATTTCATGTTCGCCAGCCTCGAGCGCAGCGATGAGGTCGGTGATGACGTCCTCGAGCGGTCGACGTCCCCACCCGAGCTCGGCACCGGCGGTCTGTGAGGTCATCATCGCCGTGTCGGTCGCGCCGGGATAGACGGTTGCCACATGCACACCCGTTCCGATCAACTCTCGGCGAAGCGACTCGCCAAACTGCGAAATACCCGATTTCGTTGCAGCATAGATCGAGTAGAACGGCATGCCGACGAGCGCAATCCCGCTTGAGATGTTCACAAGGATGCTGCCGCGTTCTTTCCCGCTGTGCCGAAGCGCGGGAAGCAGGGTCTTGGTCAACAGAATCGGAGCAGTGAGATTCAGATCGATCATCGAGTGGACATCCGCATCGCTTGTCAATTCGAGCCTGCCCGCGCGCACATTTCCGGCGTTATTGACGAGAAGATCAACGATGCTCCACGACGAGACCAAGTCTGCGATCCGCTCAACAGCGCCGGGCTGAGTTAGGTCTTCAACCAGGACCTCAGTGGTTCCGCCTTTGGCGGCCACGAGCCGCGCAGTTTCTGCGAGAGTGTCCAACTGCCGACCGACGAGCAGCAGATGACCCCCACGGCGACCAAATTCGAGGGCGAGTGCCCGACCAATGCCCTGCCCCGCGCCCGTGATGATTCCGTGCCTTTTGGTGAGGTCCAAATTACTGAGATCCATGGACTGGCTACTTTCCGTTGATTGTGACTGGCTGACGGCAGCGGGTATCTCCGACTACTCTCAGACGTACTTCCACCACAACCGGACACCACCGTCTTTTATTCACGATCCAGCGACCGCTTATCCCAATGTCACCGGGGCAACCTGCAGAGTCTCGTTGCTGATCTGACCGAGGCAACCGATAGACAGCCATTGCTCCGGCGGCCGCGTCTTTGGTTGGGGGTCTGACCAGTAATGGAACAGTATTGAGGCAACGTCCGCGATGCTCGGCCGCAGCCCCACCGTTTCATATCCATGGAAGTTGAGACGCTACGCACAGTTAGGAATAGTGTTTCTTTGAACACGAAAAGATAGCATTTGCTACATGTATCAAAAGAATCATCACGGGCATAGAAACGATACGTTAAATCGATGACGAAGAGAAACGGCATCGAGCCGGCCGCGGAACACTATGCCTTCGGCTACCGGCGAGTGTCGAGCGTGAAACAGTCGTACGAACGGCAGACCAAGGCGCTGCATGATTTTGGGATTCCCGATGACCGGATCTACGAAGACAAGATCAGTGGCAAGTTCAAGACCCGTCCCGGACTTGATGCCCTGCTGAAAACAGCTCGGCGCGGCGACACCATCACGGTCTCTTCCCTCGATCGTCTCGGCCGTACGGTGCTGCACATCCTCCAAACGATCGAGGAGCTCGAACACCGTGGCATCTCCGTCCACTCATTGAAGCCCGGGGAACAGTTCGAGGGCGTCACCGGCAAGCTGGTGCGCAACATCATGGCGTCGATCGCGGAATGGGAACGCGAGAACATCAACGAACGCGCCGCCGAAGCCCGAGCAGCACGAGAAGCCAAGGGGCTCACAACGGGGCGTGCCAAGTCAGTTTTGATCCCCACGAAAATCGAGGCCGTCCGCACGTTGCGCGCCTCGGGTAAGACGATTGCCTACATTGTGACGAACCAGGCCATGAGCCGCGCCAGCGTGTACCGCGCACTCGCTGAAAGCCGTGACTAACGCCCCGGGCCCGGGAAACATTGAAGGGACGATTACGCGCGTCTAGTGGTCCGAACGGACTTCCTGCACGATGTTCCGGAAGCAAGTCCCACCCGTGTCCCGCCGAGGGATGGTCAGTCGGGATTGAGGAGGATGGCGACGCCGAGGTCGCGGCGGCCTTCGGTCTGCTCGGCGAGCACGGCGGCCCGATGATGGACTCGGTCCCGTGCATTCTCAACGGCGGGTGAAGATCTGTTCTACCGTCGCTATTCCCGCGGTAACGTCGCTCTCTGGCGTACTGGTCAAGATGAGCTTGTCACTCTCGCATCCCATTTCGGCGGTGGTGTCCGGCGTAGGAGTGAAGTCCTGCTCGTCAGTCGTTGTTTCGCCGCCTTTCGCGACCGTTGTCGTTCCGGAGCCCTTCGTCCAGACGACCTCCCCGTAATTCAGTTCGGAGCCGTGGACGCTGTATCGTTGCTCCGCGGATCCTTTGATGCTCTGGTCAACGGTTGCTTCGACACCTTCCACGACAGTCTTCACCGAACTGGACACATCGACCTGGACTATTACAGTGTCGTCATCAAAAATGATCGTGTGGTTTCCGGTCGTCGTATCCGCGGTGGAGTTCGCTTCCGCTGACGCGACAAAGTCAAGGTCCCACGTTCCCAAGAGGCAGGACCTACCGCCTGTGGATTGACTACCGTTCGATGTGCACCCTGTCACCGAACCACCGATCAGGCCCATCGCTGCGATGGCCATGGCAAGCCTGATCAAGCGGGGTCGGGGGCCTATTACGCGTTGTGCGCGTGTGCGGTGAGCTTGCGCGCTGAGCTTTTCGTTCCCTCTAAACATCACTGCGTGTCCGGGGGCTATCAACAAGAGATCATCTTGATGTAGCTGTTGCCAACGTTCACGTAAATGATCCAACTCGTCGATCCGTACGGTGTTACAACCTTGCACGTGCCGTCGACAAAGAAGTAGTCCGGCTTGAGTTTTATCGAAACGGATGAGCAGTTGTAGTAGGTCAGCGTGAAGTAGTTGTCGTCGCCGTAGGTGACGTTTTCACCGCACCTGAGAGCGGCCGTAGTGACGTCAGTTGTCACCTCGGTGACCGCGGCATCGAGGTTATCGTTGGTCGCGGACTGGTCCTGGACCAACTCAACTGTTATGGTCACAGCCTCGCCGGGCACTACTTCAATGGATTGTGTCGCGCTCGGCACAGACGCGGCCGGCTCCTCCGCCATCGCCGCGGTCCCGCCAACCACTGCCAAAGCCGCTGCCAGCACGCCGCCGATCGCTAAGTTCGCTACTCCCCGTGCAACTCTCATAATTTGGCTCCCCCCATTTTGATGGTCTCAACGGCGCCGAAGAATCGTTATGCGTGATTTTTGAGTTTTCTCAGACGCTTCGCCTTCTTGCGAGCCGCATTGTCACAGGGCGATAATGAGCCGAGAACAAAACTGCGGCACAAACCGCTTCCTGGTCTAGATCGTAGCGAATGTCAACTGCACCGTATGTAGGCTTTTCGGTGGACAGGCACGCGATGTACTCCTCGCCAAGAAGGGCTCGAACCAGGGGTCCCCCCCCCCCCCCCCGGGATGTGGTGTAGCGGACGGTGATCCCGCATTGGGACGTGCCCATAACGAGCTGTAGCCGCCAGCCAACGGCCGACGGCTACAGCTTGCAGAGCCTTAGATCAACTCGCAGTAACGGCCTTCATTGGTGTATCCGCTCCCACGGTCCCGCTGCCACCCGTTGGACCAGTTGGCGTTCTGGTTCACAGAGGCGGTAACGGAGCGAGATGTCCCGTTGACCCAAGTGCCCGAACCTCCCGTCGCCAGCTGAGTTCCTGCCGTGCAGGAGCTCAGGCTGGACTGACCGAGTCGGATGAACGCCAAGGCGCTTCCGGACCCGGTGTATGTTGTTGAAGCTCGGATCTGACCCAGAACGGGGCGGTTCAGCGAGAGTTGTTAACGCCGACCCAAAACAGGGCCAATAGTGCCGATTGAAAACAGGGCCACTGTGTGTGTTTCTACTATGCCTACCGGGCGTCGGCTGGTGGCTTCTGAGCCGGTAGCTGGTGCCTTTGAGGCTGATCACGTCGGCGTGGTGGACGATGCGGTCGATCATCGCGGAGGCGACGGTCGGGTCGCCGAAGACCTCGCCCCAGAGCCCGAATGACAGGTTGCTCGTCATGATCAGCGACGCGTGTTCGTAGCGGCTCGCGATGAGCTGGAAGAACCGGTTCGCAGCGTCCTGATCGAACGGGATGTAGCCGACTTCATCGCAGATCAGGACGCTGTAGCGGCGCAGCCGGGTCAGCTCCGCGGCGAGTTTCCCGCGGGAATGGGCGTCCTGGAGGCGGGCGACCCAGCCCGTTGCGGTGTCGAAGA
>NZ_SOFB01000012.1:0-9658 GCF_004402815.1 Cryobacterium sp. Hz7 | reverse complement strand
AGATCCCGAAGCTGCGCGCCGGGTCGTTCTTCCCCGCGCTCCTGGAGCGCCGCCGCCGGGTCGACCAGGCGTTGTTCGCGGTCGTGATGGAGGCCTACGTCCACGGTGTCTCGACCCGGAAAGTCGACGACCTGGTCAAGGCCATCGGAGCTGACACCGGGATCTCGAAGTCGGAGGTGTCCCGGATCTGCGCGGGCCTGGACGCCGAGGTGGCCGAGTTTCGCGACCGCACCCTCGCCGCCCAAGACTTCCCCTACGTGTTCCTCGACGCGACCTACTGCAAAGCCCGCGTCGGGCACCGGATCGTGTCCCAGGCCATCGTCGTCGCGGTCGGCGTGGCTGCCGACGGGCGCCGGGAAGTGCTCGGTTTCGACGTTGGCGACAGCGAGAACGAGGGCTTCTGGACGTCGTTCCTGCGGTCGTTGAAGACTCGCGGTCTCGACGGGGTCAAGCTGGTCATGTCTGACGCTCACACCGGCCTGAAGAAGGCCATCGGGACCGTGTTCCAGGGCGCCGGCTGGCAGCGCTGCCGGGTTCACTTCATGCGCAACGTCCTCGCCGTGATCCCGAAAGGATCGCAGGACATGGTCGCCTCGATCATCCGCACCATCTTCGCCCAACCCGACCGCGAGCACATCGAGAAACAGTTCCGCGAGGTGACCACGATGCTCTCCCGCTCGCACCCGAAGGTCGCCGCGATGCTCGTCGACGCGCAACCCGACCTCCTCGCCTTCGCCGGCTTCCCGAGGCGGCACTGGCGCCAGATCTGGTCCACGAACCCGCTCGAACAGGTCAACAAAGAGATCAAACGCCGCACCGACGTCGTCGGCGTGTTCCCCAACGCGGCAGCCCTGTTGCGCCTGGCCGGGTCGGTCCTGATCGAGCAGCACGACGAGTGGGAAGCCGGCGAACGCCGCTACTTCTCCGAAGCATCCATGCTCGAGCTGGCCACCATGAACAACCCCATCGAGGTCATCGACGAGGCGGTGATACTCCCCGAACTCGCCGCCGCCTAAACCAGAACTACTGACCCGCACGGTGTCGAGAAACTCCGCCACTCAGCGGGACGTGACCTCGCTGGGCTCGCAGGCATCGCGATGTTTACCCTTGAGCTAATGGGACCGGTTCTCGGTTTCGATGACACCGACAACTCCGCAGTGAGCCTCGATTATCTGCGCCAGTATCCGCAGTTTCACGCTTTGGCGGCGGTCGCAGTGTTTATCATGGCACTCGCGTAAATCGTGGCGAGTTTCGCTATCTCAGATGTGCTTACGCCACGCACGAGTATGATCACGCGCCGAAGCCTGAGCGCGCTCGGACTTTTCGCGGCTGCGTTCTCGTTCATGCATGGGATCCTGCGCGAGTCGGTCGGAACGTTGCTCTACATCGACTCGGTCAATAGGGGATGGAGCCAGTCCGCATAGCTCACCATTCAGATGTTGGGAACCCATGGTTTCCTTGCGGCGGGCCTCATTACGCTCGCTGTCTGGTCCGTGGGTATCTGTGTGGCCGGGGCTCACTCCCGCTCCCGTCCGATCTGGTTATGTGCCTTGGGATTAGTCGCAGGCCTCCGTCTCGTGATGCTCACGGCTGGGCCATTGATGACGGCAGCAGCGATCGACCTGCCCGGGATCTGGCTCGCCTCCATGGCACTGATCCCTCTGGGAATGCTTTGGTGGCTGGCCCTCGGCGTGATGCTGCTTGTCAAGTCCCGCCGCAATCACGAGTAGACGCGTAATGAAACCTGTATGACAACACCACGAGAATCACCCCGGCATACGATATCGTGCCGCAAACTCATCAGGGGAAGGGCGCTCACCTCGTTCCATCGTCACCTCAGCGCTCGAGGCAGTGGACGTGTTCGTCCGTTCGGAGGGGCCCGCCCCAAGCGCCTATGCTGAATTTCGGGACGACGTCGCGAGGTTCACCAGCAACCTGCTCGATGGACGCCCAACCGGCGGCATCAAGTAGGTCCCGCCGGGAAGGTATGCCACCGGCGGCTGCCGCACTGCAACCCGCCCGCATGAGGTTCCGTTAGAGCAAATGACGCGCGGGAGCCTGACGCTTCTTTGCCCTCCGGACCTGGTGGAGGATCGGCTCGGTGTATCCGTTGGGTGAGGATGCACCGTCGATGATGAGTTGGCGGGCGGCCAGAAACGCGAGCCCAGGCCCGGTTCTGCCGATCAGCGCTTCATAGGTCGGGTCATCGGAATTCTGTGCATCGACGACCGCCGCCAGTCGCCCGAGGCTGGCGTCGACATCCGTCTTGCTGATGACGCCGTGGGTGAGCCAGTTCGCGAGGAGTTGACTGGAAATGCGCAGCGTCGCACGGTCCTCCATGAGCCCCACGCCGTGGATGTCCGGAACCTTGGAACACCCGACCCCTTGATCGACCCATCGAACGACGTAGCCGAGGATCGACTGAACGTTGTTGTTCAGCTCGGTCAGGCGCTCCTCATCGCTGAGGTCTCGCTCGGAGAGAGGGAGGACGAGAATCGGGTCCAGGGCCTGGCGTGTCCGCCCGGCCAGTTCGTGTTGACGGGCGGCCACGTCGACCTCGTGATAGTGGATCGCATGCAGCGTCGCCGCTGTGGGAGACGGGACCCAGGCTGTGGTTGCACCGGAACGGGGGTGCGCAATCTTCTGCTCGAGCATGTCGTGCATGAGATCGGGCATGGCCCACATGCCCTTGCCGATCTGGGCACGGCCGGGAAAGCCCGCCGCGAGACCGGCGTCGACATTCGCGTTCTCGTAGGCAGCCATGAAGGGCATGGAACGTATCAAGCCCTTGGTGGCCACTGGCCCGGCGTGCATGGAGGTGTGGATCTCGTCGCCCGTGCGATCGAGGAATCCCGTGTTGATGAAGACGATTCGCTCGGCGGCAACGGCGATACAGGCCCGCAAGTTGAGCGTCGTTCGCCGTTCTTCGTCCATGATCCCGATCTTCACGGTGAGTGGGGGCAGGCCGAGGAGCTGCTCCACCCGGGCGAACAGGTCGACGGTGAACGCGACCTCGTGGGGGCCGTGCATTTTCGGCTTGACGATGTACACCGAGCCGGTGCGTGAGTTGCCGCCGCGGGCCTCGCCGACGAGGTCGGGGAACGAACCGAGAACGGTCAGCACCGCGTCGAGGATTCCTTCGAACACTTCGGCGCCGGACGCATCCCGCACGGTGTCGGTCTGCATCAGGTGCCCGACGTTGCGCACCAGCAGCAGGCTTCGGCCGTGCAGCGTCAACTCGCCGCCGGTAGGAACGGTGTAGACGCGGTCGCCGTTCATGGTGCGCGTGAAGACGCCGGCGCCCTTCCTGACGGTCTCATTCAGTCTGCCGCGCATGAGTTCGCGCCAGTTGCGGTAGCCGAGTACCTTGTCGTCGGCGTCGACTGCGGCAACCGAGTCTTCGAGGTCCATGATCGTGGTGACAGCGGACTCGAGCACGATGTCCTGGATGCCCGCGCTGTCCGTGGCCCCGATAGGTGCGCTGCGATCAATGGTCACGTCGAGGTGCAGTCCGTGATGTCGGAAGAGCACGGACGACGGTTCCAAAGCCTCTCCCCTGTAGCCGACCAGCGCCGAGGGCGACGCCAGGACAGCGGATGATCCGTCTTTCAAAGCCACGATCAGCGCACCGTTCTCGACTCGGTAAGCGACGGCATCAGCGTGCGAGCCCCGTTCGAGTGGGATGGCCTGGTCAAGCAGAGCCCGTCCGCGCGCGATCACCCGTCCGCCGCGGACGGCGTTGTAGGAATCCGCCCGGGACGCACCGCCGTCATCGGATATCGCGTCAGTGCCGTACAGCGCGTCGTAAAGCGAACCCCAGCGGGCGTTCGCCGCGTTGACAGCGAACCGCGCGTTGAGCAGCGGAACGACAAGCTGGGGTCCCGCCTGCGACGCGATCTCCACATCGACGTTCGAGGTGGTGATGGTGAAGTCCCCGGGTTCGGGCGCGAGGTACCCGATCCTGGTGAGGAAAGCACGGTACTCACCGGGGTCAGGCTGGCCGGGGTTAGCCCGGTGGAAGGCATCGATCTGGGCCTGCAGGTCATCCCTGATGCCGAGCAACTCAGTGTTCCGGGGAGTGAGGTCGCTGATCAGCGTGCTCAGCCCAAGCCAAAAGGCGTCCGCGGTGATGCCGGTTCCCTGCAGCGCCTCGTTCTCGACGAACGCGGCGAATGAGGAGGCGACATCGAGATCTGCTCGTTCGACGCGGGCGGAGAGGCCAGCAGTAGGCGCTGGGACGGATGCTGTGGTGGGTGTGTTCATCGTTGAACTCCTTGGGCTAGTGCGGGTACGCCCGCTCGGCCGACTGTGTCTGGCCAGTCTCGCACCCCGGCGCCGCCGCTCCTTGACACACTCACGTCGGGCAGGTCTCGTGCAATAGGGTTCAATTATCCGGCAGACGCTTTACCCTCAGTTCGCCGCCTGGTCACAAACGCTGAATTGGGAACCTGATGCCTGAAGTTCGCGCACGCCCCAGTCGATCCGAGCGATTGGATGCGCTGCCGTTCACCCGGGAGCACCGCCGTGTGCTTGTGGGTTCCGGCCTGGGCTGGGCTCTTGATGCGATGGACGTTGGACTCATTTCTTTCGTTCTGGCACAATTGGCGGTGCAATGGCAAGTCTCCGACGTGGAGCTGTCCTGGATCGCATCCGCCGGGTTCGTCGGTATGGCCATTGGTGCAGTTCTCGGTGGTTTGCTGGCCGACCGTATCGGCCGACGCCAGGTTTTCGCTCTCACCCTTCTCGTTTACGGTCTCGCGACGGGAGCGTCGGCACTGTCCGAGACTGTGGCCGTACTCATTGCATGGCGATTTATCGTGGGGCTCGGTCTTGGCGGTGAGCTCCCGGTCGCTTCGACGCTCGTGAGCGAGTTCGCGCCTCCACGAATTCGCGGCCGCATCATCGTCATCCTCGAATCCTTCTGGGCCATTGGCTGGACCGTTTCCGCGGTCATCGGGTACCTGGTCGTACCGTCATCGGCCGACGGCTGGCGCTGGGCACTGGCTGTCGGAGCGGTTCCGGCCGTGTACGCGGTGGTCGTGCGCCTTCGGCTGCCGGAATCGGTTCGCTTCCTCGAGTCGCGTGGCCGCCTCTCTGAGGCGGAGTCGACCGTCCGACGTTTCGAAAAGTCCGCCGGAATCACCGCCGGACCCTATGATTCTGCGCGCCCCGCAAAGACAGGTGAGGGGCCGAACAAAACCGGTTCCCGGACACGCGTCACCGCGCTGTGGTCGCGCGGCCTGCGTCGCCGAACCGGTGCGCTGTGGCTGGTCTGGTTCTGCGTGAACTTCTCCTACTATGGCGCCTTCATCTGGCTTCCGACCATCCTGGTCGCGTCGGGATACTCGCTCGTTCGCTCCTTCGCGTACACGCTGATCATCACCGTGGCCCAACTGCCGGGTTATGCCGCTTCGGCGTACCTCATCGAGCGTTGGGGACGGCGCAGGACACTGGCCGTATTCCTTGCCGGCTCGGCACTTGCGGCGGCGTTATTCGCGGTAGCCGGCGATGCCGCCCAGGTGATCGGTGCCGGCATGCTGCTTTCCTTTTTTAACCTGGGTGCGTGGGGAGCGCTCTACGCAGTGACCCCGGAGCTGTACCCGACCCGCATCCGTGCCACCGGGGCCGGCTGGGCAGCCGGCGTTGGACGGATCGCCGCGATCCTGGCTCCGCTGGCCGTGCCGATGCTGCGCGAGATGGGCGGGACCGCAATTCTTTTCACGGTCTTCGCAATGTTCTTCGTGGTCGCTGCACTCGGCGCTCTTGGACTCCCCGAGAAACGGGGCGAGGCTCTGGAGGACTGAAACGGCAGGAACGGTTGCGCGAGACACTGGGGTATGCCCGATCTGACTTTGCACGACGGCGGCGGTCGGTTTCCGTCTCCTCCTCGGCATTAAAGTGGTAGAGGTTGCCGAAGAACGCGTCGAACCCGTGCACGGTGGGCAGGAACTCGTTCGGTGAAGGCGATGCCCTCGTTGGCAACCCGAAATATGGATGAGATTCGGTGGCCCCGAAGCATTGGAATTGCACCACGATTGGCCCCGGCCGCGGCCGCGGCCGCAGGACCATCAGGTTCTGGTGAAAGTAACAGCGGCTGCCGTCAACAACACAGACATTTGGACGCGCCAGGGAGCATATGGGTTGCCGGAAAATCCCACGGCGCAGGCCGGCTGACTGGGTGCGTTTGATTTTCCGCGCATTCAGGGTGGGGATATCACCGGCATTATCGTCGAGGTGGGTCATGGTGTGACCGAAGAACTGTTGAGTCGCCGGGTGCTCGTGGACCCGGCTATCTACGGATGCGAAAGCGAAAATGCGTCTCCGGTGGGGTACCTGGGTAGCGAGGCCGATGGCGGGTTCGCGCAGTACGTCTCCGTGGATGCCATCCATGCTCATGACGTACAGGATTCCCCGCTATCGGATGTGCAGCTGGCGTGCCTGCCTGTGGCATTCGCCATCGCGATCGGAATGCTCGAACGTGCCAACGTGCGAGGCGGCGAAACCGTGCTCGTGACGGGAGCATCCGGCGGGGTTGGACCTGGTTGCTGACATCGCCGGTGGACCGGGGGTCTCCACCATGATGCCGATGATTCGGGACAACGGGCGCTGGGTGATCGCGGGTGCTGTGGCGGCGCCGGTGATCGACTTCGACCTCCGCCGCCTCTATCTTCACAATGTGCAGCTGATCGGATCCTCGATGCACACCCGGGTTCATTTTCGTCGGCTCGTCGAGCTTGCACGCGGCGGGCAGGTCAGTCCTCAGGTCAGCAGCACGTTTGCCCTGACCGAGATCGCCGAAGCCCAAACGGAGTTCTCCGAGCGACGACACATCGGCAAGATCGTCATCCTCCCCCACTGAGACCAACTGTTGGTACCCGAGGGAAAACTCTGATTGATGCACCAATAGTGCACTATCGTGCACTTATGGAGGAAAGTGCTGTGGAACTTGCGACCGCCATCGGTGTACGCGTCAAACACGAACGCCAACAACGTCGGTGGACTCTTGACCAGCTGGCGGAAGGCACCGGGGTGAGTCGCCGAATGCTGGTCAACATCGAGCAGGGTGCCGCGAACCCGAGCGTAGGGACACTGCTCCGGATCAGTGGCGCCCTCGGCGTGGGCCTCCCCGATCTGGTCGAACCGCCCCGATCGAAGCCGATGAAAATCACCCGAAGGGACGAGGGCACGGTGCTGTGGACCGGCGCGCACGGCGGGCGCGGAGTGCTCGTCGCGGGGACTATACCGCCGAACGTCGTCGAACTGTGGGACTGGACCCTCGAAGCAGGCGATCGACATGTGAGTGAACCGCATACGGCCGGCACGAGAAAGCTTGTGCAGGTACACCTGGGAACGATCTCGATTTCGTCGGGAGAAGAGACGATCACGCTCAACGATCGCGACGCGCTCTCCTTCCCCGGCGACGTAGCCCATTCCTACGTCAACGCCGGCCCGCACGCAGCACGATTCTCACTGACAGTGTTTGACCCGGGCGTTGGCTCGGCTACCCGAACGGAACGCGTTGATGCCTGAGCAGACGGCCTTGAACACGTTCCTCGACGCCGCCCGAGTCGACGATGACGTCTTCGCGTTACGGCCCGACTACCGGGCGGTGTTGGTCGCTGTCGATGGACTCGAGCCCGGCCCGAGTGATGAGGCAAGCGAGGCGCTGCTCCTCGCGGCGGAAGAGGCCGCCCGCTCCACTCTCCAGCAACAGGTTGTCGAGGAGGTTCCGCACATTGCCGCGTGGCGCCAGGCGTACCGGGCGTTCGGTGCGAAGCCGCAGCGCACCCGCAACAGTCTGGAGGCGCTTATGCGCCGCGCGGCATCCGGGCTGCCCCGTGTGAATCGACTCACGGACCTGTACAACGCAATCTCGATTCTGTACGTGGTACCGCTCGGCGGGGAGGACCTGGCGCACTACGTCGGAGCACCACGCCTGATCCGCGCAACCGGGTCGGAACCTTTCGAGATCATGTCCGAGGGCGCATCCGTGACTGAGTATCCCGACGCCGGGGAGGTCGTGTGGACCGACGCGGGCGGTGTGACGTGTCGACGCTGGAACTGGCGTCAAGCACGTCGCACCCAGCTCACCGACACCACCACCAGCGCCCTGTTCATCCTCGACGCACTCGAACCGCTCGACGACGACGCACTATTGGCAGCAGCTCGGGAGCTCGAGCGGGAGCTCACTCGTCTCGGCTCGAACGTCCAGGTCGCGCAGCGCCGGCTCGGAGCAAACGCACTGTCCGGAAATGCCTGACATGAGCCAACGCAGCATCCCGATTCCCGCCTCGGCGCTTGGTGTCACGACCATGCTGTCTGTTCGGCTCGGCTCGGCACTCTCCGTCGACCTGATCACGACAGTCGGTGCTGCCGGAACGGCGGACTTGCTCTGAGGTACTGGCCTCACCCAACCCTGACGCGTAAGCGTTCGGCGATCAGGCACCGGAGGGATGGGTCCGGGTGAGCGATTTTCTCGTCATGAGTCCTAATGCGGACCACGCGTCAACCTCACCGGTTTTTGGGTGCCCGGGCAAGTCCGTGAGTAGTCTCAACGCATGATTGTGCTGGGTGAGCTCGTCATCGGCTTGCTCGCCCTGATCGGCGTCACGGTGGTCGCGGTCGGCACCATTTCTGCCGACGATCGTCGGCGCATCCGCTCTGATGTTGATCTTCGCCGGGGATGGGCTACTCACGCGGCTCGACGGTGGAATCCTGCTACTCGTCGGCGTCGTCTACACCGTGCTCCTAGTGCCTGCCGCTCGCCGTGAGGCCGCCGTCGTTCGCACCGAGTCCGCCCGCGAGTCCGGCATCACGAAACGAGAGATATCTCCACTGCACAGCTGGGGCGCGACGTGCTCTGCTCGTCGTTCGGACCTGACAAGACGACGGGATGATCCGGTCTGTCACGCCCGACCAACAAGCGTGTGGACAGGCCAGCGGCCGACTCGTGGGACGATGCCGTTGTGCGGATATTGATGAGGCTCAGGCGGACGTTCGACGTGTCTACCGCGGCGGCTTCGTCGGTCAATTGGTTTCAGGCACACTGTGGCTGATCGCGGCGGCCGTGGCGACTTGATTGTCGCCAGGCGCATCGATCGCAACGCTGTTCCTGGGTGGGATGCTGATTTTTCCCCTGACGACGCTCACGCTTCGAACCGCCGGCGGGCCAGCGGCATTGCCCAAGGGCCATCCGATGGCGGCGCTCGCGACGCAGTTCGCATTCACCGTCCCTTCGGGCATGCTCGTGGCCGTTGCCCTGGGACTGACCGAACCGAACCTGTTCTTCCCGGCAAGCATGATCATCGTCGGTGCGCATTATCTGCCGTTCGTTTTCCTTTACGGGATGCGTCTCTTCGCCGTGCTCGCCGGATACTGATCCTGGTCGGAACAGTGCTTCTCCTGTAACTACCGGTGGGCGCTCCGCTCGGCGGATGGTTCGCGGGTGCACTCCTGGTCGGTTTCGCGTATCTGCCGCGCGCGTCCTCAGAACGGCGTGGGCTCCCCTGACTGGGCATCCCGACCGGGTGGGGCGGGCGACGGTGTGGTCGACGCCGAGCGGATGACCGTGGCCGGCTCACTCACGAACGTGCGCCCGGTCGGCGACGTCCACTCAAGCGTGCCGTCACCGAGGTGCAACACCCGCCACCCGGTCTCG
>NZ_SOFB01000011.1:0-150801 GCF_004402815.1 Cryobacterium sp. Hz7 | reverse complement strand
CCTTTGTGAGTTCTTTGATCGGTACTCACTGACCATCCCACGGTGGCTCTTCACGTTGACGAAGCAACACTCAAGAGCGGGAAACCACACCACTCACGGGGACGTAACCCTCCGTGCGAAACTCAGTGCTTCCCTGTACCGCGCAAGAGGGCAGCTAGGACTGCTTTGCGAATCGTTTATGTTAGCTTTTCTGCGCCGGCTCTGCGGGGTCGGTTCTTCTCAAACTATTTTCCAGCCCGGGCGCGCTGCCGGCTGATCACGGCCGCAGCCCGGTGCAGAACGGCCTCCGTTCCGGCGTAGATGCCGGCCGCTCGCGGCCAGTGGCTGATCACGTCGGTGAAGCCGAGTTCGCCGGCCCGACCGACGGCATCCTCGAACGCTCCGATGCTCTGCAGGGAGTAGCAGCCGCCGCTGTCGAGGGACAGGTAACGGTCGATGGTGGCCGGGTCCCTGCCCGCGACGACTGCCGTGTCCTCCAGCCGGTGCATGAGGCCGGCTACCGCCGCCCACCAGTCCTCGCCCACGACGCCGTCCGCTCCCGTCGTCACCCAGCCGGAACCGAACGTCGTGACGAGGCGCAGCCCTTTGGGCCCGTTCGCGGCGATGACGAACGGAACCCGCGGCTCCTGGGCCGGCACACCGACCATTCGCGCGCCGACCGCCCTCGCCCACTCCCCCTCGAAGCTGATGCCGCCGCTGCCCGGTTCTTCGTGGCGCAGCAGCCGGTCGAGGGCCGTGACGAACGCGGCGAAGCGCTCGGACCGCTGCTTCGGGGTGTACTCGGGCTGCCCGAGCACGGTGGCGTCGAACCCGGTACCGCCTGAGCCCACCCCGAGCAGGAATCGCCCGCCGGCAATGTCATCGAGGGTGGCGATCTCCTTGGCAAAGGTCACCGGATGCCGGAAGTTCGGTGATGAGACGAAGGTACCCAGCCGGATCCGCGAGGTGACGACCGCCGCGGCAGTCAGCGTCGGGACGGTCGCATGCCAGGGCTGGTCGGCCAACGACCGCCAGGACAGGTGGTCGTAGGTCCAGGCGTGGTCGAAGCCGAGCTGCTCAGCGCCCTGCCAGCGGCGGCGGGCCTCCGGCCACGAATCCTGCGGGAGAATGACGATTCCGAAGCGCATGCTGAGAGTCTACGGAAGGCCTCCCACCGGCACCTTCTCGCCCCGCGCGCACGGTGCTATTGATGGTTCTCGACCGGCGTTCCTGATTTCTCAGGCAGCGGGTCGGCCGCTGATGACACCAGACCCCCGTGGCGGCACCCGGCCCACGTTCCGGATGCCGCCGCGGGCCTTCGCTCGGGTCTCAGGGTCGCGGCACACGGGCTAATCAGGAATTTCTGTGGTGCGCGTCACCGCCGAGTGCCACACTCGACCCATGACAGGCTCATCGCACGGCTTCTCCCGGTGCACTATCGTGCCGCCGTATCTGCTGGTGCGGCTGGCGCGGGTCGACGATCCCCGGCTCGCGGCCGCGGCCGAGGCAGCCAGACGGTCTCTGATGCGGGACGTACCGATCCGGGAACTACGCGCGGCGGCGCATCCGACGCCGTCGTCGTCGGTCCACTCCGGTGTGCACGGCGGAGCGGCCGCTCGGGTGCGCGGGCACGTGGACCGGGCCGTGTCGGATGCCGGCGGCCTGGAACGACTGCCGGGCCGGCTGGTCCGCCGCGAGGGCCAGCCCGCCGGGGCCGATCTCGCGGTCAATGAAGCCTGGGCGGGGCTCGGAGACACGCATTCCCTGTTCTGGAACATGTTCGAGCGTGACTCGATCGATGACCGCGGTGTGTCGCTGGAGGCGACCGTGCACTACGGCCGCAACTACGACAATGCGTTCTGGGACGGCGAGCGCATGGTGTTCGGCGATGGCGACGGCTTGGTCTTCAACCGTTTCACCGCGTCGCTGACGGTGATCGGGCATGAGCTCACGCACGGGGTGACCCAATTCACGGCCAACCTCGCCTATGAGGGGCAATCAGGTGCGATAAACGAGTCCCTGTCGGACGTGTTCGGCTCGCTGGTGGAACAGCGCTCCCTGGGCCAGTCAGCCGCCGAGGCCGGCTGGTTGATCGGCGAAGGTCTCTTCACCGACCAGGTGCAGGGGGTCGCGCTGCGCTCGCTGAAGGCTCCCGGCACCGCCTACAACGACGATGCTCTCGGCAAGGACCCCCAGCCCGCGGACATGACCGGCTACATCGAAACCGAAGACGACAATGGCGGGGTGCACTTGAACTCGGGCATTCCGAACCGGGCGTTCTACCTCGTGGCCACAGCTCTCGGCGGAAACGCCTGGGAGACGGCCGGCCAGATCTGGTTCGACACCCTCACCTCCGGCACGCTGGGCCGCACCGTGGACTTCGCCGGGTTCGCGCGGGCGACCTCGCGGGCGGCGGTCACGCGCCACGGCGCCGGGTCCCGAGAACACCAGGCCGTGATCGCCGGCTGGACCGCCGTCGGCCTCGGCGGCGGGCTCGGCACCGGATCCCGGCCCCGGTCCGGCACTGGCCCAGGGACCGTCGTCGGTCGCGCCACCGTCGTTCCTGCCCCCCGGCCGGAGTAATATCGGCCTCATTTCCTGCCCCCCGGCCGGAGTAATATCGGCCTCATGAAGGTCGTCGTTTCGCGCAGCGGTGGCTTCGCCGGAATCCGAACCACCTGGGAGGTCCAGGTGGAGGAACAACCCGACCGGTCCGCCTGGGCGGAACTTCTTCGTGGGCTGCCCTGGGACGAGGTGTCCGCGACGGCTCCGCAGCCGGACCGCTACGTCTACCGCATCCGTTGCGCACCCCACGAGGTCGTGCTCAGCGAGCAGCAGGTCTCTGGGCCGTGGAAAGATCTTATTGACCGGGTCAGAGGCGTGAATGAAGGGCACTGACCCGTTCTCCGTTGTCTGCGCCTGAAAATCCCCTGTTAGAGTGAAGCTACTAAGGGGGCCTCCATCGCAAATTTGCTGGCTGTTAAAACTTCACGTTCTTTCTTCAGTGCTTCTGCACTGAACCGTTCGCTTGTTCTGGCCATCGGCCTTTTCCTCGCGGCCTTCGTCCTGACCGCTTCGCCGGCGGTTTCCGCTTCGGCTGCTCCGGTCGACGGCACCGTCGAACAGTGCAACGATGTCGCCGGAGTCGGCGGCGGCACCGGCGCCGTCGAATGCAGCGTCACGGTCGACAATTATCTCAATCTGGCCACCGGCGCGACCAGTTCGACCACCAGCACCGTCGTCAGCATCCACGCGGCGAATACCGAGGTGCAGCCCCCCGCAGCGACGGTCGTGAACTCTTCGAAGCTGATCCACACGATCACCCAGTGCAACGGCTCGATCAACGTCGGCGGCGGTAACACCATCTGTACGGTGACCGTGAACAACCACATCACCGGTGCGACCACGGCATCCCCCGCCACGGTCAACCAGTGCGTCGGCTCCGGAGCCAGCACGGCACTCGACTGCGTGCCGCTTGAGAACACCACCGACGCGACCGTCACCCAGTGCAACAACGCCGGGAACGGCGGCGGCGCCGATGTGCTCTGCCGGGTGAATCCCTCGGCGACGGTGACGACCGACGTGCCCATCACTGTCAACCAGTGCAACTACTCCAGCAACGGCGGTGGCTCGACCGTGGAGTGCGCGACCGAGCTCAACACGATCGTGGATGCAGCCGAGGTCACGCCGACGCAGACACCGACACCGACCGAGACACCGACCCCGACCGAGACGGCCCTCCCGGTCGCCGCCGACACGATCACGGCCGCTCCCGAGCTGGCCGCGACCGGCGTCGACTCGGCCTCCCTGCTGATCTCCGCGGCTGCAGGCGCCCTGCTGCTGGGACTCGGCGCGCTCCTCGCGCTTCGACGCACCGTCGTACGCCTCCGTCGGGACTGATCCGACTCGCTGTCAGACCGAAACGCGCCTACCGCCCCTCGGGGAACGGTGGGCGCGTTTTTCGTTGCCGGCACCTGCTCGCGCCGGGCCGGACCGCGTGGGACTATGAGTCATGGAAACCAACGACCTGTATCCGGTTCAGAACCTCAGCGAGGACGACTGCTGGGATCTTCTGATCTCGTCCAGTTTCGGAAGACTCGCGATGAGCATTTCCGGTGAGCCGGACATTTACCCGGTGAACTTCGTCTCCGCAGACCGGCGGCTCGTTTTCCGCACGGCCGAGGGTACGAAGCTCCTCGAGCTCACGGTGAACAACCGGGTCGCCTTCGAGATCGACGGCATCGGTCGCAGCGAGGCGTGGAGCGTCGTGGCGCGAGGCGAGGCCCGAGTTCTCGACAAGCAGGCCGAGATCGAGGCCGCGGATCAATTGCCGCTGCGCCCGCTCATCCCGACCCTGAAGTACATCTACGTCGAGATAACGCCGACCAGGATCACAGGCCGCCGGTTCCAGCTCGGCCCGGAACCCGACCGGTACTAGAAGCGTGACTCACGCACCGGACTCCAGCGTCATTCTGATCACGGGGACCTCCTCCGGTATCGGACTCCACGCCGCCATCGCCGCGGCTCGCGCCGGCCACACGGTGGTAGCCACCATGCGCAACCTCGAAGGCGCCCGCGCTCTGCGGGACGCGGCCACCGACGCGGAGGTGAGTCTCGACATCCGTCGCCTGGACGTGACCGAACCGCACGCGGCCACGGATGCCGTGGCCGGGACCATCGACCGGCACGGCCGGCTCGACGCGCTCATCAACAACGCCGGGTCGGGGAGGCTCGGCACCATCGAGAACTCAACGGTCGATGACGTTCGCGCCGTGATGGAGGTGAACTTCTTCGGGGTGGTTGCCCTCACACGGGCCGCGCTCCCCCTTCTCCGGGGCAGCACGGGCCGGCTGATCACCGTCTCGAGCGTGGGTGGAGCCATCGGCCAGCCCTTCAACGAGGCGTATTGTGCGGCGAAGTTCGCGGTGGAGGGATTCATGGAGAGCCTGGCCCCGGTGGCCGCCACGGCCGGTGTGTCGGTGACGGTAGTCGAACCCGGCGCCGTGACATCCTCGTTCGTCGCCAACGTCGGCCGGGACCTCAACCAATCCGGCTTGGCCAACGACCCGTACGCCGCGGCACTGGAGGCGTACCTGGCCCGCGCGGCGTCATCCTTCGGCTCGGCCCAGTCGGCCCGGAGCGCCGGCGAGATCGTCGCCGCCCTGCTCGACGGCGACCGCCCACCGTTTCGGGTGCAGACATCGGAGGCGGCGCGCCAGTTCGTGGCGGCCAAGCTCGCCGACCTCGACGGCGGAGTCGTGCAGCGGATGACGGCGACCTGGCTGGCCTGACGTCGGTCCCCGACTGATGAACGTGCGCCCGATCGAGAGCACCACCCCGGTCTCCGGATGGGTCAGGATTCGGATGAAGCCGGGCGTCCCGGCCGCAATCTTGCGTGCGGTATCGGGGTCGATCGGCCCGGAATCTTCGAAGTGGCTGGGTTGCTCGGGGTGGCCGAGGAGTGTCATCACCGGGACGGTGACGTGCACCGAGCCGCGGATGCCCTGGCCGACCCCCGATGCGGTAACCCCGTCGAGGATGAGGTCTTCGAACACGTCCGCCCGAAGCTGGGTCAGCGTGCGGGTGTCGTTCGGGCCCTGCAGACTCATCCCCATCACGGTGAGGCGGTCGTAACCGGCCTTCACTTTCTCCGCCGAGTCGTACCAGGAGCGGGATGCCATCCCGTCGGCCTCGGGCTCGAAGATCACCGTCCGGTCCGCCACCGACTTCTGGTGCCGGGCCGCGATCGACCCCGGGTGCAGCCGTTCCCGCATGATCCGGGCCTCGTTCTTCAGGTTGGCCACCGTCAGGTGCGGGGCCGACTTCAGCAGGGTCTCCTCGAACCCGGCCAGGGCCTCGGCGTGGAGCGACCAGGCCTGGTTCATGATCGCCTGCGCATGCCGGTAGGTGATCGACCCGTCCTGCAGGGCGGCCCGGGTGCCGGGCAGTTCATTTATCAGGGTGCGGCTCTCGGCGATCAGGGTTTCGGTCGAGCGCACCGGCAGCCGCAGGGTGTAGGACGGTTCGGTCACGAACTCGCGTTCGGCGACCTGTGCAGCGTGCCACCTGGTGCGGGGCATCCCGGTCGCGACCCCGGCCACTGCCGGGGGTCCCTCCCTGGCCTTGTCCTTGGCTGCCCGGGCCGCGTTTCGGGCCAGGGCTTCGGCGAACCGGCGGGCCTGATCGACCTGTTCGGCCAGGCGGGCGTCAACCCGGGCGGCGTCCGCCTGCGACTCCCGGATGGCGTCGGAGTGACGACCCAGGCGTTCCCGCTACTCACTGTAGGAGGGCTTCATGAGACACACGTTACGGCTGACCACTGACATTCCATGCTCCAGACAGGCACCCGTCAGCGCCCCGTGGATAACCTGATCAAACTTTTATTGTGGAGGAGTAGAAGCAGCCGTCGCCGGGCCCGCAGCGGGCATCCGTCAATGGGCGCGCAGCACACATCCGTGTCTCGTGAACTCGGAGATTTTCGGGAAACGCCGGTTGTGATGGCCTGGGGTGCCCGGCGTGTCGCGAAAATCTCCGAGGCTGGCGACTTCGACCGCCACGGATGCCCCGGGCGAACCTCTGGAAGTCGACGTACCGGGTCTCGACAGGCTCGACCACCGGCGGAGCCGTCGAGAGGGTGGGTGTCAGGCGAGGGAGTCGGCGGACAGGCTGATCAGACGCAGGAGCGCGTTGCCGTAGGCATCCGCGGGGTCGGCGGCGTCGAAGAATTCCGGCGCCCCGTTCAGCGCCACCGTCACCCGGTAGCTGTCCTCGCCCTGACGGGTGAGCGAACGGAAGGTGCTCCGCAACAGGACGCGCAGCTGGTCCTCACGCGGCATCCACAGGGCATCCTCGAGGGCCAGTGAATCAAGGGCCCACTCGGTGGTGCCGTTGAAGCCGAGGATCGTTCCCGTGTCGAACTCATGCGGCTCGATCGTCATGTCACTGACCGTGAACACGTCGCTTTCGAAGCCGGAGCGCTCGATGCGGAAGGCGTCACCGGAGACGGGACGCCACTGCAGACCGGCTTCGGCCAGGGCCCGCGCACTATCGATTGAGATCATGAAGACGACTCCGCCCACTAGCGTTGTGAAGAAAACTATATTCCCGGAGGACCGGCGTGACGCGAACGGTGAACCTGACGGTGCATGTGAAGCCCGGTAGTCGGAAGGGACCGCTGGTCTCCGGGGGAGAGCCGGGCCGAGAGCCGGGCCGGGAGCCGGGCGACGACGCGTCCCATGCTCCGACGGATGCTGCGCTCACCGTGTTCTTGCAGCAGCGGGCCGTTGAGGGTGCCGCCAACGATGCGCTGGTGAAGCTGCTGGCCAAGCACTTCGGCGTGTCCAAGAGCGCGGTGACCATCGTGCGCGGCCACGCCTCCCGGATCAAGCACGTGCGAATCGAACACGACTCGTAGCAATGCGCGACTCGCGTAGCGACTTGCACGTGCTTCCGGCACTGCGGGTTTCTAGCGGGTTCCGAGCAGGTCGATCACGAAGATCAGGGTCTGGCCGGAGAGCTGATGTCCTCCGCCGGCCGGTCCGTAGGCCAGGTGCGGAGGGACGACCAGCTTGCGGCGTCCGCCGACCTTCATGCCGGGGATGCCCTGCTGCCAGCCCGCGATGAGCTGAGCAAGCGGGAAGTTGATCGACTGCCCGCGGCTCCAGGAGGAGTCGAATTCATCTCCGGTGTCATAGGCGACGCCGAGGTAGTGCACGTTGACGGTGGCGCCGGGGGTTGCTTCGGCTCCCTCGCCGACCACGATGTCGGTGATGGTCAGTTCGGTAGGCGCGGGGCCCTCCGGAGCGTCGAGTTCGGGCTTGGTGTTTTGATCAGTCATTCCTCTATCCAATCGGATTGCGCGCTCGCCCGCACACCAAAAATTCCCCCTTGCGCGAACGCGGCCGTCGGGCGCACCATGGGAACAGAACTCGCCGCTCCGGGAGAGTTGTCGGCACTGCCACACCACCGGGGCGGCGAGTCCTTGTTCGTCAGGGCATCAGAGTCAGTTGATCACGCCGGCACGGTCGCGCTGGATCAGCCCCAGCAGCTCCGATTCGTCGGCCCGGTCGACGTTCGCGGCCGTACCGTTCACCATGCGCTGTCGGGCGAAAGCCAGGCGGGTGGAGTTGTGGATGAAGTGGTGCATGGCCCGCTTCCGGGTTTGGGGCTGCCGCGCGGCCCAGGATCGAGCCTGCCGACGGCCATCGCGGGTGGCGAGCATACCCACCTCGGCCGGGCTGAACCAGCCGGCCGCGGCATACTCGCTCAGCCGGAGCACGGTGACGCGTTCTTCCTGGCGCCGCAGCAACACGACAACCATGATCGCGCCGAGGAACAGAGGCACCTGCACGGCGAGGTAGTACGCCACCAGCGAGCCACTCTCGACCAGGTAGAACGCCCCGTTCCAGACGGAGTGCAGGAAGATCGCCGAGACGAATCCGAGCAGAATCGTGGCGAAGGCCGGGAACGGCCGGAACCGGACCGCCAGCCCGCACGCAATGCCGATGCAGGCAGTGAACATGACATGAGCGAAGGGCGACAACACCCCCCGCACCAGGAACGTGAAGCCCAGGTTCTCAGAGCCACCGTCCATCATCGCCACACCGAAGTATTGGATGTTCTCGGTGAAGGCGAATCCGGCCGCGACCGTCGCGGCATAGACCACGCCATCGACCGGGCCGTCGAATCTCCGACGCAGCACCCAGAAGAGCAGCAGCACCCCGGCGCCCTTGGCGGCCTCCTCGACGAGGGGCGCCTGGAGGACGGCGGCGGCGAAACCGTCATCCGTTTCGGTGGCCCCGGCGCCGGCCCGGGCCAGCTGCACGCCCAGGTCGAAGAGCAGCGCGGTCACGATGGAGACGCCGGCGCCCCAGAGAAACGCGAACCAGAGGGCCGGGCGGGGTTCGGGCTCCCACCGATCGATCCAGCCCACGGCGAGCAAAATCCCGATCAGTGGGATGAGTGCCAGGATGAGGCCGACCAGCAGCGTGCCGGCACCGAGGAAGGTGGCCAGGTAGACGAACACCAGCAGCAGCGCGGCGCCCCCGATGACGAGGCCGGTGACCGTAAGCGTGACGATGCCCGCCCGGGTGCGACGAACGGGGGCGGTCCAGACGGGCTGCACCGGCTGGGCCGCGGGCTGCACCGAGGCAGGCTGGGCCGCGGGCTGGGTTCCGGCCGGATGAGAGTGTGGGGCGGCGGCGGAGTGCTCCGGGGTCGGCTCGTGGGTCATGCCCAACAGACTAGCCGCGCGTTCACGCCGCGAACATGATGCCCGGGTTGAGGATGCCCAACGGGTCGAACGCCGCCTTGATCCGGCGCTGCAGGGCGAAGCCCGTGTCGCCGAGCTCCTCGGCCAGCCAGCGCCGCTTGAGCACGCCGACCCCGTGCTCGCCGGTGAGCGTGCCGCCGAGTTCGAGCGCGGCACGGAAGAGCTCGTCGGCCGCCAGCCAGACCGCCTCCGGCACGACCGGCTCCGCGCCGCCCCGGGCCGGATCGAACGGGATCAGGAAATTGGGGTGCAGATTGCCGTCTCCGGCGTGGGCCACCGTGGGGATGGGCAGGCCCGTGCGGGCACTGATCTCAGCGATCCGCGCGAACATCTCGGCCAGCCGGGAGCGGGGCACGCAGACATCCTCGATCAGGACCTCGCCGTGAGCGGCCAGCGCCGGATGCGCGGCCCGCCGCACGGCCAGCAGTCGATCGGCGGATTCGGCGTCGGTGGAGACGCGCACCTCCCCGCCCGCGGCCCGCAGCACGGCCACCGCCTGGTCCGCCTCCGCCTGGCTCGCCGGCCCATCCGTCTGCACCAGCAGGAACGCTCCCCTAGCCGGAACTCCCTCGAACAGGTTCGGCCCGAGGTACGCCGCGATCAGGGCCAGGGCCACCGGGTCGATGAGTTCCATCACGGCCGGGCGCAGCCGGGCCGCCGTGACGAGACCGGATGCCGCGGCCGCCTTGGCCACGTCGGGGAACGTCGCGCCGATCGTGACGGTCTCACCCAGGGTGATGGCGCGCGCCCGCACGGTGGCCTCGACGATCACGCCGAGGGTGCCCTCCGAGCCGGTGAGCAGGGCGGTCAAATCGTAGCCGGTGACGCCCTTGACGGTGCGGTGCCCGGTCTCCAGCAGGCTCCCGTCGGCGAGCACCACCGTCAACGCCAGCACCGCCTCCCGGGTGACGCCGTACTTCGCGCAGAGCAGCCCACCCGCGTTGGTGGCGATGTTGCCGCCGACCGAGGAGATCGCCCGGCTTGCCGGGTCCGGCGCGAACCACAGCCCGTGCGCGGAGAGGGCCGTGTTGAGGTCGCCGTTGAGCACGCCCGGCTCGACCACGGCCAGTTCATCCTCCGGGCGGATCTCGAGGATACGGTTCATCCGCTCGACGCTCAGCACGATGGCGCCGTCCGTGCCGCACGCTCCCCCGGCCAGGCCCGTTCCGGCTCCGCGGGTGATCACCGGCACGCGAAACTCGGTCGCGATGCGCAGCGTGGCCTGCACCTGGTCGACGGATGCGGCGTAGACGACCGCCAGCGGCATCCCCGGGGCAACCCAGCCCGATTTGTCGCCCCGAACGGCCGCGAGCCGGCGCGGATCGACGCTGACGTGGGTGCCGAGTTCGGCCTGCAGACGCTCCAATGCGGTCATGCGCCCAGAGTACCGGGCCGGGTGCCGGAGGGCAGGCCCGGACACAGGCCGGCATGGCCCGCGGCCGCTGCGGCCGGCACCGGCGATGGCCGATTCCCGCTGGTGCGCCCGGGCTCGCGGTGGCAGGCTGGCCGGGTGACCATCCCTCCTGCCGGGCTCGATCCGGTCTTCTTCGAGCGCTACCGGGCCATGTCCTCCCGAGACTCCCGCTTCGACGGTCAGTTCATCACGGGCGTGCACTCCACCGGAATCTACTGCCGCCCCAGCTGCCCGGCGGCCACACCGAAGCCGGCCAATGTGTCGTTCTATCTCACCAGCGCGGCCGCGCACGAGGCCGGCCTGCGGGCGTGCAAACGCTGCCTTCCTGATGCCGTCCCCGGGTCGCCGGACTGGGACATCCGTGACGACCTCGCCGCCCGCGCCATGCGCCTGATCAGCGACGGCACGGTTGAGCGGGAGGGCGTGCCCGGCCTCGCCCGCCGCCTCGGCTACAGCGAACGGCACCTGACCCGCGTGCTCGTGACCGAGCTGGGCGCCGGCCCGCTCGCGCTCGCCCGGGCGCACCGCGCGCAGACCGCCCGCGTGCTGCTGGCGAGCACGGATGTCCCGATCACCGAGGTCGCATTCGCCGCCGGTTTCGGCAGCGTGCGCCAGTTCAACGACACCATCGCCGTCGTCTACGAGCGCACCCCCACCGAGCTGCGCCGCGCCCGTCCCGCCCGCGCCCAGCCCCGCGCCCAGCCCCTCGGCGTCGGCGGGGTCGGTGAGGCCGGCTTCGGGGTCGGTGACGGGACGGGCATCGACCTGCTGCTGCCGGCGCGCGCGCCGTTCGACGGGGTGGGGGTGCTGCGGTTCCTTGCCGCGCGAGGCCTCGCGGGGGTGGAACAGGCGACGGATGCCCGTTACGCGCGCACGCTGCGCCTGCCACACGGACCCGCGACGATGGAACTGACCCTGTCGGGAACGGCGGCCGCGCCAGCCGTCGCCTGCCGCGCCCGACTGGCCAGCCTCGCCGACCTCGCGCCGCTCGTCAGCCGGGTGCGGCGCCTGCTCGACCTGGACGCGGACTCCCGGGCGATCGACCTGACGCTCGGGAGGGACCCGCAACTCGCGGCCGGAATCGCGGCCACCCCCGGCATGCGCGTGCCGGGCAGCGTGGACCCCGAGGAGACCCTGTTCCGCGCGCTCATCGGCCAGCAGGTCTCGGTGGCCTCCGCGCGAACGGCACTCACCCGGCTGGCCGCTGCGCTCGGCGACGACGTGTACCCGGGTGCAGGGGACAGCGACAGCAGCGCCACCACTGGCACCAGCGGCACCAGCGCCACCACCGGCACCAGCCAAAGCCTCTTCATCCACGACTCCACCGCCGCTCCCCTGACCCGGCTGTTTCCCACCGCCGCTCCCCTGACCCGGCTGTTTCCCACCGCCCAGCGGATCGCAACCGAGGGCCGCGGCGTGCTGCGCGGCCCGGCCGCGCGCATCGACGCGATCATCGGCGTGGCGGAGGCGCTCTGCTCCGGCGATCTGGTGCTCTCCTACGGGCAGACCCGGGAGGATCTTGAGTCCCGTCTGACCGCCCTGGCCGGGATCGGACCGTGGACGGCCGGATACGTGGCCCTGCGCGTGCTGGGCAGCCCGGACATCCTGCTGACCAGCGACCTAGCCCTGTTGCAGGGCGCCGGGCGGCTCGGCCTGCCCGCGGAGGCCCGGCAACTCGCCCGCCACGGTGCCGCCTGGGCGCCGTGGCGCAGCTACGCCGGCATGCACTTGTGGCGCGCGGCAGGCGCCGCGGCTACCCCGCGCACCGCGACCCCTCCCGGGCCAGATAGCCTGAACAGGTGAAATTCGCCCACCTGAGAGTTGAAGGTCAATCCACTCCGCGGCTCGCCGCCGTCTTCGACGACGCAGCGCTGTTCCTCGACGAGATCATGGACGACGCCCCCCGCGATCTGCAGGACCTGATCGAGAAGGACTCTGACGAGTACGACCGGGTGCGCGCCCTGAGCCAGAACGCCGCCGCGCAGGGAGCAACGCTCACCCCGCTGGGCGAGCTGCGCTACTCGTCGGCCGTGCTGCGTCCGCCTCAGATCATCGCGATCGGCGCCAACTACGCCGCCCACTCCTCCGAGCTCGAACTGCGCGTCGAAACGGCCGCGACCGTGTTCTCGCTCTGGCCCAACTCGCTCACCGGGCACGAGTCCACGATCACCTGGCCGACCGATCTGACCAGCCAGGTCGACTACGAGGCCGAGCTCGGCGTGATCATCGGCACGGCCGCACACCACGTGTCGGTGGCGGACGCTCTCGACCATGTCTTCGGCTACACGGTCGTCAACGACATCACGGCGCGCGACCTGCAATTCTCCGAGGCGCAGTGGTCGCGCTGCAAGTCCTTCGACGGTTTCACGCCCACCGGGCCGGTCGTCATCACGGCAGACCAGATCGCCGACCCGCAGGACCTGTGGCTGACCACCCACGTCGACGGCCGCATCCTGCAGGACGCCTCGAGCGGCGACATGGTGCGCTCGGTCGCCGAGATCATCTCCTACCTCTCCAAAACCTCGACCCTGCTGCCGGGCACGCTCATCTCCACCGGCAGCCCGGGCGGCGCCGGCTACAGCCGCAAACCTCCGGTGTTCCTGCGCGACGGCTCGACGGTCACGATCACCATCGACAAGATCGGGTTCCTCACCACGCATTGCCGCGCGATCTGACCGTGACCGCCAGATGGAGGATCAATGCGACAGCTCGCTGCGGGCGGGAAAGGAGGCAGCGACGATGACGATCTCGGTCGTGATCCCCTGCTACAACGACGCCGCCCTTCTCCGAACCTGCCTCGCGGCTTTGGCCCGGCAGCAGCGGGTGCCCGACGAGGCGATCGTTGTCGACAACGCGAGCACGGATGCTTCGGCAGAGATCGCTCTCTTCGGGGGTGCGCGGGTCGTGCGGGCGACCCAGCGGGGCATCTGGCCGGCGGCGGCAGCCGGCTAGGGTGCGGCATCCGGTGACGTGATCGCCCGTCTCGACGCCGACTCCGTGCCGCCAGCCGACTGGCTGGAGCGGATCGAGTCCGCGCTGGCGGAGTCCCCCGGGAGCGACATGGTCACCGGCCCCGGCGATTTCTACGGCTGCGGCACCCTCGTGGCCTGGTTGGGCGGGACCTTCTACATCGGCGGATATTTCTTCTGGATGCCGTTCTGGCTGGGGCACCGGCATGCCGCCCGGTGCGCGGTGCGGCGCCGCCGGGCCGGGCGTCCCACGATCGGGCACTGAGCTGTTTCGCGGGGGCATCGGATCAGCCCGCCGGCCTCCGGTTCAGCCGGCCGGCCAACCTCCGGTTCAGCCTGCTACCAGCCGGGTCAGCCTGCCGAATCGGCCCGCCTGATCAGCCAGCCACCCGGTAAAGCGCGGCGAGGGCCAGCTCCGCGACGATCCCGGCGATCGAGTAGCCGAGCACGTGCACCGGGGTGGGCCCTGCGTCGGGGAACACGATCAGGTCGGCCACGAACGGGGCGTAGTCCCAGGGCTCGGTGCCGCCGGGCCCGGCCGCGCACGCCTGGTAGTGCCCGGCCAGTTCGTGGCTCTGCACGAAGTGGCCGGCGTCGGCCAGCAGCGGAGCCAACAGCACGAAGTCTTCCTTGGAGCCGGTCGCGCCGGGCAGCAGCACGATTCTCGGAGCGGCCGGGGTCGCCCAGCTCGAAGGCGGCGAGGTTCCCGCTCGGCGCCGGGAACCAGAAGGCGCGGCTGCCTGCGGGCAGCACCGTCCAGTCCCGGTCGGGGAGGGTGTGGCCGCGCAGCACCATCACATCGGCCGGGTTCCCTGCCGGCCGAGCGGCCGGCGCGGAACCCGGTCGGCCGCGGGAACGCCACTCCCAGACGCACATGGCGTCACGGTAGCGCTCCCGCCCCGCAGCCCGAACGAATTCGACGGAGATTCTGCCGAAAACGGGCCTCACCACGTCGAAATGGCCGTTTTCCTCGAGAATCTCCGTCGAATTGGTTCAACACCGGCAGGTCGCTCCGCCTGTGCTGAACAGCGTCCACGCGGGTGCGTCAGCTCTGACCCGCGGAGGGCGACCCAACCAATCGATCGAAACTCGTTCGGCTACGGCGCGCGCTGGTCGTCCCGGCCGTCGAGCGCGAGCAGTTGCTCCTCCACGGCGCCGCCGTAGCCTTCCTTCTGCGGGTCGCCGTGCAGGCCGCCGGACACCGCGTATTCTTCCTCCGGGGAGAGCACGAGGCGCTTGCGCCCGTAGAGCGCGAAGATCAGCAGCATGACCACGTAGACCACGGCGATGGCCGCGATGGCCGGGCGGGCCGGCTCGTTGATGAAGAACCCGAAGAAGATCGCCAGCGAGAGGATGCCCGCGATCACCGCCCCGGGTACGCCCCACGGGCTGCGGTAGGGCCGGTTCGCATTCGGGTACTTTCGGCGCAACACGACGAACGAGATCATCTGCAGGATGTAGGCGATCACGGCTCCCCAAACGGCGATGTTGAGCACGATCGCCCCGGCCACGCCGCCGGCGCCGCCGAGCGAGTCGACGAGGATCAGGGCCACGAAGCCGATCAGGGCCCCCACGAGCAGCGCCACCGCCGGAGTCTGGCGGCGGCCGGTCAGGGAGAGGAATTTCGGATAATAGCCGGCCCGCGACAGGGAGTACATGTTGCGCCCGTAGGCGAACATGATGCCCTGCAGGGAGGCCAGCAGTCCGACCAGGGCGAACAGGGCCAGCACAGCGGCCGCCTCGTCGCCGACCATCGCCCGAAAGCCGTCGAGCAGTGGCTCCCCGGCGGTGGCGATGTTCGAGGCCCCGACTATCCCGGTGTTGAGCACCAGCACCAGGAGCCCGGTCACGATCAGGGTCGTGCGGGCGATCAGACCGGCTCGCGGGATGTCCCGCACCGGGTCGTGGGATTCCTCCGCGGCCAGCGGCAGCTCCTCAATTCCGAGGAAGAACCACATGGCGTAGGGCAGGGCGAACAGGATCGGCACCACGCCGAAGGGCAGGAACTCGGACTGGCCGGCCTCCGGGGCGATATCGAAGAGGTTGTCCACACTGAAGAGCCCGGAGAAGGCCGCCATTGCCGAGAACACCAGCAGGATGCCGATGGAGATGATCGAGACCACGATCGCGAATTTGAACGAGATCGCGGCGCCGGCCGAGTTCAGGCCGATGAATACGGCGTAGAGGATGGCCCACCACGCCCAGGCGGGCAGTGAGACTCCGAGCAGCTCACTCGTGATGCCGTCGGCGTAGGACGCCGAGAAGTACACGATCACGGCGGTGGTCGCGACATACTCAATGGTCTCGGCCAGGCCGGTGACGAAACCGCCCCAGGGCCCGAGCGCCGCCCGGGCGAAGGAATAGGCGCCGCCCGTGTGCGGCATGGCCGACGCCATCTCCCCGATCGCGAAGATCATGCCGTAGTACATGACGATCAAGAGGGCGAAGGCGATCAGCATTCCGCCGAATCCAGCGAAATCGATGCCGAAGTTCCAGCCCGAGAAATCACCGGAGATGACCGCGGCGACGGCGAGTCCCCACAGCCCCCAGATCCCGGCGCTGCGGCGGAGCTTGCGTTTCTCGAAGTACCCTGCCTCTGCCGTCGTGTAGGTCACGCCCGAGACGTTCAAGGTGTCTTTGGACATCCTGGATTCCTTTGCGTTCTGGTTGCGCAACTCAGCGATCGAGCGGCAACTCCGGGAGTTTACGTTGGCATGACTATAGGGCTCCAATGGTGGCTTGTACATACCTTTACGCGCCCGATTCCTGAGTCGAGCGAAACAAAAATTGGCCGTCACACAGCGCTCGATCTGTGGTCTAATGGTCGAATGTTCACCCTTTGACCGGCTCGATGAGGAGAAGTTGATGACACCCCGCTCCGGAAATCTCTCGCTTGAGGACCTCACCTCCCTGGTTCGCGGCGGCGACATCGACACCGTCGTCGTCGCATTCACCGATATGCAGGGGCGGCTGGTGGGCAAGCGGGTTTCCGCGCGGCTCTTCCTGGAAGACGTGGCCGGCCACGGCGCGGAGTGCTGCAACTATCTGCTGGCCGTCGACGTGGAGATGAACACGGTGGACGGCTATGAGATGTCGAGCTGGCGACGCGGCTACGGCGACATGGCCATGATCCCCGACCTCGCCACACTGCGACGCGCGCCCTGGCTGCCCGGGGCCGCCCTCGTCACCGCGGACCTGCGGTGGCTCGACAAGTCACCCGTCGTGGCGTCACCCCGCCAGATCCTGAAAACCCAGCTGGCCCGGCTGGCCGACCGCGGGCTGGTACCCTATGTCGGCACCGAGCTGGAGTTCATCGTCTTCGACGACGGCTACCGGGAGGCGTGGAAGAAGGGCTACCGCGACCTGACCCCCGCCAGCGATTACAACATCGACTATGCGCTGCTCGCATCCACCCGGATGGAACCGTTACTGCGGGACATCCGTAACGCCATGGACGGCGCCGGCATGTACTGCGAGGGCGTCAAGGGTGAGTGCAACCTGGGCCAGCAGGAGATCGCGTTCCGCTACACCGACGCCCTGGCCACCTGCGACAACCACTCCATCTACAAGAACGGCGCCAAGGAGATCGCGGATGCCCACGGCAAGAGCCTGACCTTCATGGCCAAGTTCAACGAGCGGGAGGGCAACAGCTGCCACATCCACATCAGCCTGCGCGGCACCGACGGATCCGCGGTCTTCGCCGACAAGGATGCCGATCACGGCATGTCGACGCTGTTCCGTCACTTCCTCGCCGGCCAGCTCGCGGTGATGCGCGAGCTGACCCTGTTCTCGGCACCGAACATCAACTCCTACAAGCGCTATGTCAGCGGCAGCTTCGCGCCGACTGCGATCGCCTGGGGGCTCGATAACCGCACGTGCGCCCTGCGCGTGGTGGGGGCCGGCCTCGGCCTGCGGGTGGAGAACCGAGTGCCCGGCGGCGACGTGAACCAGTACCTGGCCGTGGCCGCGCTGATCGCGGCCGGCCTCTACGGCATCGAGAACGAACTCGAACTCGACGATGCCTTCGTCGGCAACGCCTACGAGAGCGGCGCCGAGCGGGTGCCAGCCTCGCTGCGGGAGGCCACCGCGCTGTTCGCGACATCCACGGTCGCCCGGGAGGCATTCGGCGACGAGGTCGTCGATCACTACCTCAACAACGCGCGGATCGAGCTGGAAGCCTATGACGCGGCCGTGACCGACTGGGAGCGGGTGCGCGGCTTTGAGCGCCTCTGACCCCGGCACCGCACCGCGCCCCGGTGCCGACCCGCGCCCCGTGATCGGCCTGACCACCTATCTCGAGCAGTCCCAGACCGGTGTCTGGGACGTGCCGGCCGCCTTCCTGCCCCAGGCCTATTTCGACTCGGTCATCCGCGCGGGCGGCATCGCCGTGCTGCTGCCGCCGCAGCCCGTGGACGCGGCCATTGCCGACCGGGTGCTCGACGGCCTCGACGGCCTGGTCATCACCGGCGGCAAGGACGTCGATCCGGCGCGTTACGGTCAGGCCGCCCACACGAAAACCGACGAGCCGCGGCGGGACCGTGACGCCTGGGAGCATGAGCTGATCCACCGGGCCATCGACCGGGAGCTGCCGCTGCTCGGCATCTGCCGCGGCGCCCAGATGCTCAACATCGCACAGGGCGGCACCCTGCACCAGCACCTGCCCGACGTCGTGGGCCACGGCGGCTACCAGGCCGGCGGCGGCGTCTTCAACATCGTGGACGTGCACGTGGAACCCGAGTCGCGGCTGCACGGGCTGCTCGACGCCCTGGACGTGCCGCTTCCCGTTCCCGTCTACCACCACCAGTCCATCGACCGGATCGGCGCCGGCCTCACCGTGTCCGCACGCACTCACGACGGGGTCGTGCAGGCCGTGGAACTCACCGATGTCCCGTTCGGGCTGGCCGTGCAGTGGCATCCGGAACAGCACGACGACCTACGTCTCTTCGCGGGCCTCGTCGACGCGGCCGCCCGCTACCGGGCGGCCCGTGACCACGACCACGACCACGACCACGATCAGGAAAGGGACACCCTGTGAGCAGCTACACCGTGATCAACCCGGCCGACGAGACCCCAGTATCCGTGGTCGAACACCTCGACACGGATGCGACCGATGAGGCCGTCTCCCGGGCGGTGGCCGCGCAGCGGCTCTGGTCCCGGGTGGCGCCGGCCGACAAGGCTGCCGTTCTGCGCCGCTTCGCGGAGGCCGTGGACGGGGACCGGGAGAACCTGGCCCGCATCGAGATGGCCAACTCGGGGCATCCGATCATGCAGGCGCGCTGGGAGGCCGGCCATGTGCGCGACGTGCTGACTTACTACTCGGCCGCCCCCGAGCGACTCTTCGGGCGGCAGATCCCGGTGTCCGGCGGTCTCGACGTGACCTTCCAGGAACCGCTGGGTGTGGTCGGCATCATCACCCCGTGGAACTTCCCGATGACGATCGCGGCCTGGGGTTTCGCTCCCGCCCTCGCGGCTGGCAACGCGGTGTTGCTGAAGCCGGCGGAGTGGACGCCGCTCTCCAGCATCCATCTGGGCGTACTCGCCCGGGAGGCCGGCCTGCCCGAGGGGCTGTTCCAGGTGCTGCCGGGCCGCGGATCGGTGGTCGGCGAACGGTTCGTGACGCACCCCCAAGTGCGGAAGATCGTCTTCACCGGGTCGACGGATGTCGGCAAGCGGATCATGGCCGGCTGCGCCGCCCAGGTCAAACGGGTCACCCTGGAACTCGGCGGCAAGAGCGCCAACATCGTGTTCGCCGACTCCAACCTGGAGAAGGCCGCCGCCACCGCACCCTCCGGGGTGTTCGAGAACGCCGGCCAGGACTGCTGCGCCCGTAGCCGCATCCTGGTGGAGCGGAGCGTCTACGACCGATTTCTCGAGCTGCTCGAGCCGGCCGTCGCCGGTGTGCGGGTGGGTAATCCCGCCGACGAGAGCACCGAGATGGGCCCGCTCGTCTCGGCCGCGCACCACGCCGCGGTCTCGGCCTATGTGCCGGAGGGCTCCCCCGTGGCCTTCCGGGGCAGCGCCCCGACCGGACCGGGTTTCTGGTTCCCGCCGACCGTGCTCACCCCGGACTCCCGCACGGACCGTTGCGTCACCGACGAGATCTTCGGACCCGTCGTCACCGTGCTGCCGTTCGACGGTGAGGACGACGCCGTGAACCTCGCCAATGACACCGACTACGGCCTCTCCGGATCGATCTGGACCCGCGACGTGGGCCGGGCGATCCGAGTGGCGCGGGCCGTGGAATCCGGCAATCTGTCCGTCAACTCGCACTCCTCCGTGCGCTACTCGACTCCATTCGGCGGCTTCAAGCAGTCGGGCCTCGGCCGGGAACTGGGCCCGGACGCCCCGTTGTCGTTCACCGAGACCAAGAACGTCTTCATCGCCGTCGACTAGACGCCACACCCTCAGACGAACCCCAAGGAGCCAGCATGAGCACCCTCACCCCCATCGACCTCACCCAGCGGCTCGCGGGCCGGGTCGCCGTGATCACAGGCGGCGCCAGCGGCATCGGCCTGGCCACGGCGAAACGGTTCGCCGCGGAAGGAGCAATGGTCGTGATCGGCGACCTCGACGAGGCGGCGGGGCTCGCGGCGGCCGACCAGCTCGACTGCCTCTTCGTCAAGGTGGATGTCACCGACGAGGACGAGGTCAACAACCTCTTCGACACCGCCTATCTCACCTACGGCTCCGTCGACATCGCGTTCAACAATGCCGGGATCTCCCCGCCCGACGACGACTCGATCGAGACGACCGAGCTGCCGGCCTGGCAACGGGTGCAGGACGTCAACCTGAAGTCGGTGTACCTGTGCTGCCGGTCCGCCCTGCGCTACATGGTGAAGCAGGGCCGCGGGTCGATCATCAACACGGCCTCGTTCGTGGCCGTGCTCGGCTCCGCGACCAGTCAGATCTCCTACACCGCCTCGAAGGGCGGCGTACTCGCACTCAGCCGCGAGCTGGGCGTGCAGTTCGCGCGCCAGGGCATCCGGGTCAACGCCCTTTGCCCCGGCCCGGTGAACACCCCGCTTTTGCAAGAGCTATTCGCAAAGGACCCGGAGCGCGCGGCCCGGCGGCTGGTGCACATCCCAGTCGGCCGGTTCGCGGAACCCGAGGAGCTCGCGGCCGCGGTCGCGTTCCTGGCCAGCGATGACTCCTCGTTCATCACGGGCTCCACGTTCCTGGTCGACGGCGGCATCAGCTCGGCCTACGTGACGCCGATGTAGCGGTGCGGGAGGGTGCGGAAACCGTGATGGACTGGAAGTTCGACCAGGAGCCAGGACCAGAACAGTGATCGACGACGAACAGCCCGGACTCGACAGTGGCCTGCTGCTGCGCCCCGTGCACAGTGGCAACGCCTTCGAGGAGACCGTGCAGCGGCTGCTGCAGACCGTGCGGCTGGGACTCGTCGCGCCCGGCGAACGACTGCCGGCCGAACGCGAACTCTCCGCCATGCTCGCCGTGAGTCGGGACACGCTGCGGGATGCGATCGCATCCCTGGCCGAGGCCGGCTATCTGGTCTCCCGACGCGGCCGCTACGGCGGCACCTTCGTCAACGATTCGTTGCCCCAGCAGACGCCCGGCCGAGGCCACGAGCGTGGATTGCCGGCGCGCCGGGACATCTCCGTGGCCGAGATCGAGGACGCGCTCGCGCTCCGGGAAATCTTGGAGGAGGGCGCCGCCCGGCATGCCGCCGCGCGCACCCTGTCGCCCGGCGAACGGGAAGTTTTGTGGAACAGCCTGGCCGACTCGATCGGCGCCACCGGCGAGGACTACCGCCGACTGGACTCCAGGCTGCACCTCACCATCGGCGAGCTGGCCGGCTCACCGTCGCTCGTGCCGCTGCTGGCCGAAGTGCGGATGCGGATCAACGAACTGCTCGACAACATCCCGTCACTCGGCCCGAACATCGCACACTCGGACCGGCAGCACGAGCAGATCGTGACCGCGATCCTGACCGGTCGGCCCGACGCCGCCGCGCAGGCGATGGCCGAGCATCTGGCCGGCACCGCCCTGCTCCTGCGCGGCTTCCTGGAGTAGCGCGAGGCCGCGCCGGGCCAGATCGAGGTCAGATCAAGAACGCGAACGGCAGCGCCAGCAGGCCGAGGGCCAGCGCCAGCAGCACGAGCAGCAGCGAGCCGGCCAGCAGCACCGCGTTGAGCACGATGCCCCAGATCGCCAGGGTGCGCGCCTGCGGTTCCCGTCCGAGGGCGAGGATGCCGACGACCAGGCCGGCAATGGGCACGAGGAAGGTCCAGCCGGCGACGATCGACACAAGGCCGAGCACGAGGCTCGACACGGCCAGAGTGCTGCTCCGCGGGGGTACGGGCTCGGCAGTGTAGACCGGGGCCTGGTCGGGAGCGATGGTTGACATGGGCGGTTCTCCGTTTCGATGGGGAGCGACGGATGCCGCTCTCCCAACGACACTACGGAGCATCCGTTCTGGCACCCATGGGGTTAGCCCCCGAATCGGGCCGGGGGCGGCCACACGGTCACGCGCCGAACAGAACCTCGATCGGGCCGCGCACGAAGAAGACCAGGAAGCCGGCCGCGACCACCCAGAGCAACGGGCTGATCTCGCGCGCCTTCCCCGAGAACGAACGCACCAGCACCCAGGTGATGAAGCCGGCCCCGATTCCGTTGGCGATCGAGTAGGTCAGCGGCATCACGATGATCGTGAGGAATACCGGTAGCACGATGGAGAACTCCGTGAAGTCGATGAACCGGATCTGGGACACCATCATCGCGCCGACGATCACGAGGGCGGCCGCGGCCACCTCGAGCGGCACGATCTGGGTGAGCGGGGTGAAGAACATGGCCGCGAGGAACAGCAGTCCCGTGACGATGTTGGCCAGTCCCGTGCGAGCACCCTCACCGATGCCGGCACCGGACTCGATGAACACCGTGTTCGACGAGGCAGAGGTGGCGCCGCCGACGACGGCGCCGACGCCCTCGACGATCAGGGCGGATTTCAGGCGCGGGAAGTTGCCCTTCTCGTCGGCCACATCGGCCTCGCTGGCCAGGCCGGTCATGGTGCCCATGGCGTCGAAGAAGTTCGTGAAGACGAGCGTGAAAACGAGCATCGACGCGGCCAGAATGCCGATCCGGTCGAAGGCGCCGAAGCTGACCTGTCCGACGAGGCTCAGGTCGGGCAGCGAGACGATGGAGGTCGGCAGTACCGGCGCGTTCAGGTTCCAACCGTCGGGGTTCTGCCCGAATGACGGCCCGACCTTGAAAATCGCCTCGAGGACCACCGCGATCAGCGTGGTGGCGACGATTCCGATCAGGAGGGCCGCCTTCACCTTGCGGGCGACCAGGATGCCGAGAATGATCAGGCCGAGCACGAACACGGCGGTCGGCAGGCTCACGACGGAGCCGTTGTCGCCGAGCTGCACGGGCGGCGACGCGGCGCCGCTCGCGCGCACGAAGCCGGAGTCGACCAGGCCGATGAAGGCGATGAACAGGCCGATGCCGACCGTGATGGCGATCTTCAGCTGGCGCGGCACGGCGTTGAAAATGAGCTCGCGTAGGCCGGTGGAGGCGAGCAGCACGATGATGAGCCCGTTGATGACCACGAGGCCCATGGCCTCCGGCCAGGTCACCTGGCCGACGACGCTCACGGCCAGGAAGGAGTTGATGCCGAGGCCCGCGGCGAAACCGAATGGAAGCCGGGCGACGGCGCCGAACAGGATGGTCATGACGCCGGCGGTGAGGGCGGTGACCGCGGCAACCTGGCCGTTGGGCAGCCATCCGCCGGCCACGTCGACCGCGGCCTGGTCGGCGCTGAAGCCGCCGAGGATGAGCGGGTTGAGGATCACGATGTAGGCCATCGTGACGAACGTCACCAGACCGCCGCGGATTTCTCGGCCGTAGGTGGAGCCGCGCCGGGTGATTTCGAAGTACCGATCGATGCGGGCCTTGAGCCCCGGGTTCGTGCCCGCCGGGGCGTCCGGCTTGGGGGCAGGCGTGGATGACGTGTGGGTCTCTGTTTCAGAAATGGGGTGCTCCTGGTGTCCGACTCAGCTGATTCTCAGTTCCTCAGTTTACGGCCCCGGAGCGCGGGCCGATTCCGCGGGGCTGGGCGAGGACGGCCCGCGGAGGCAACCGGTCGGGCTTCCGGGCTGTGGCACGCCGAGCTCAGATGTGCGGCACGAAGGCGTCCCAGGCCCGGCGGCGGTCCCCGCGCGGGTCGGACTCGACACGGTCGACGGCGTCGATGACCAGGGTCAGGCGCTCGGCCTCGTCGTAGAGCGGCCAGGCCGTATCCGGCACGCCGGAGGCGGCGAAACTGAGCCACCAACCCTGCATCCGGGCACCGATCCGTTGGAAGTCGCGGCGACCGCCGAGCGCGGTCATGCCGCGGCCGAACCAGCCGTCGAGCCGGTCGAACAGCGGGAACAGCTCGAGGCCGTGCGTGGCGTCGAGCCCCATCAAACGCACCAGGCGCGGCGCGGCATCGAAGCGGTAGAAGCGCACCGGGGCATACCGGGAGTGCCGTTCGCCCACGCGCACGCTCGGGTACCAGAAAGAAAAATCACCACCGAAATCGAGGGCGGGCCGCAGCGCGGGTATCCCGGGGTACTGCGCCCGCAGGCGCGTGCGAGCCTTCTTCTTGGTGTTCGCGAACACGGCGCGGATGCGCCCGGGCGTCGTGGCGAGGATGTCGATGCGCCCACTGAACAGCGAACCTTCCCGCGAGTTGGTGCCGATGATCAGCGGAATCCGGTGGGCGCGGCCGTCGCGGAAGGCGTCGAGAGGTCGTTCGGGCAGGAAGTCGCCGTCGATCACGGGCGAGAGCGGGATCGTGCCGGGGTACCGGTCCGGGGCGCGCCGGGTCAGGTCGCTCGTGGCCTCGGCCAGATGTGCCGGGTCGGCCTGCAGAAGCAGGGCAGCGGCATCCGTCGCCGTGGTGGTCGAGTTCGTCGGGTCGGCTTGCCCGGTGCGCCGGGCCAGGAGCCGCACAAAATCCGTGGCCCACTCAGCGGTGACATCGGGGGCATAGACGGCGTTCGGCGGGGCGCTCTGCGCGATCGCGCGCTGGAAGAGTCCGGCGGCGGCCGGGACGGTCATCAGGGTGGTCACGGCGTTGGCTCCGGCCGATTCGCCGAAGAGGGTGACGGCATCCGGGTTGCCGCCGAACGCGCGAATGTTGCGCCGCACCCAGCCGAGCGCAGCCACCTGGTCACGCAGCCCGAGGTTGCTCTCGAAGGCATGCTCCGCGGTCGAGTAACGGCTGAAGTCGATGTAGCCAAGCGCCCCCAACCGGTAGTTGAGGCTGACATAGACGATGCCGCCGCGCCGCACGAGCCCCTCACCCTGCCGGGGCACCTCCCGCGAGGACCCGACGCTGTAGGCGCCGCCGTGGATGAAGACCATGACGGGCCGCAGCATCCGCGGGTCGACCGGTTCATCGGGAGCGATCACGTTGAGGTTGAGGCAGTCCTCGCTTTGCGGGATCGTCGGTTTCGCGCCGATGAACTGGCCGCGGTGGCTCTGCGTGGCGACCGGGCCGAAGGAGCTTGCATCCCGTTCGCCCGGCCAAGGCGCGGCCGGCTGCGGAGCGCGGAATCGGAGCTCGTCCACGGGGGCGGCCGCGTAGGGAATCCCGCGCCACTGGCGCACCCCGCGCACCCGGATTCCGTGCAGCAAGCCGGCTTCAATCCTCACCGAGAGTGGCTCTGCTTGGGCAGGCTGAACGGATGGTCTCACCGTCCGATCTTAATTGTTCACTACCATCGGGATTACGTACGACACGGAAACGAGAAACACATGGCTCTGCCCTGGACCCTGCACGGTGACGGAAAAACGGTCGGAGCCACGGATGTCGTCGGCCCCGGCGAGCGCCTGAACTGGCCGCTGACCATCGGAATCGGCACCCAGCACGTCATCGCCATGTTCGGTGCCACGTTCCTGGTACCGCTGCTCACGGGCTTCCCACCCAGCACGACGCTGCTCTTCTCGGGCATCGGCACCCTGCTTTTCCTGGTCATCACGCGCAACAAGCTGCCCAGCTACCTCGGCTCCTCGTTCGCCTTCATCGCGCCGATCACCGCCGCGACCGCGAGCGCGGGCATGGGCAGCGCCCTGTTCGGCATCATCGTCGTCGGCTTACTCCTGGCCCTGATCGGCGTGATCGTGCAGCTCACCGGCACCGGCTGGATCGACGCATTGATGCCGCCCGTCGTCTCCGGGGCCATCGTCGCCCTGATCGGCCTCAACCTGGCGCCCGTCGCCAAGTCGAACTTCGAGCTGGCCCCGCTCACCGCGCTGATCACCCTGCTCGCCGTGATCCTCTCGACCGTGGTGTTCCGCGGCATCCTGGGCCGGCTGTCCATCTTCATCGGCGTGATCGTGGGCTATGTGGCCGCCGTGGTGGCCGGCGAGGTCGACTTCAGCGGGGTGGGCGAGGCTGCCTGGATCGGCCTGCCCCAGTTCACCGCGGCGATGAACCCGTTCGCGGATCCGTCCGCCGCCCTCGGCGTGCTCCCGGCGTTCCTGCCGGTCGTGCTCGTGCTGGTGGCCGAGAATGTGGGCCACATCAAGGGCGTTGCCCAGATGACGAATGTGACGGTGAACCGCTTCACGGGTCGCGCCCTGATGGCCGACGGCCTGGCCACGATGCTCGCCGGCTTCAGCGGCGGATCGGGCACCACCACCTATGGCGAGAACATCGGCGTCATGGCGGCCACCCGCATCTACTCCACGGCCGCCTACTGGGTCGCGGGCATCACCGCGGTGCTGCTCGGACTCTCTCCCAAGATCGGTGCGGTCATCAACACGATCCCGGCGGGGGTGCTCGGCGGCGTCACCACGGCCCTCTACGGCCTGATCGGCATCATCGGCGTGAAGATCTGGCTCGACAACAAGGTCGACTTCAGCAAGCCGGTCAACCAGTTCACCGCGGCCACCGCGCTGATCATCGGCATCGCCGACTATACCTTCTCGGCCGGCAGCCTCAGCTTCAACGGCATCGCGCTCGGCACGGTCGCCGCCATCGTGATCTACCACCTGATGACGTGGGTGGCCCGGGTGCGCGGCACCGCACGGTAGCATCCGCGGCCCTCCGCAGCGCCGCAGGTAGTGGCTCGCGGCGCATGTCCTGGCTCGCGGCGCACGGTCTACCGTGCACCCAGCTCCACAGGGTGCACCGCCAGCCTGACGGACCAGGTCGCGCAGTCATCCGGCGTTGCGAGCGTGCAGCGCCGTTCCGCACGTGGCGTGCCACCAGCGCAGCGGCGCAGCTACCGCGCGGCAACCGAGAGCGCCCGTTACGGCACGGAACGCTGCGAGGGAAGCGGAACAGGGACGCAGCGGGTCAGCGGTGCAGGGCCGGCACAATCAGGTAGACACCGTAGAGCACGGCCGCGCTACAGAGCACGAAACAGGCGTAGGCGCCCATCAGGGCGACCTGCTTCTGCAGAGGGCTCAGTGGGCCGGCGGCGGCCTTGCGCGCGCGCTTGGCCTCCTTGGCCGCACGCTTGGGGGTGAGCACGGTGATGGCTCCCGTGAATTCGGCCGGTTCGACCACGGGTACACGGCCGGAGGTGGTGAGCAACCGCAGCCCGAGCGAATACAGGCCCACCACGACCGCGGACGAGAGGAGCGAAGCGAGCGCGACGACGAGGAACGCAGACCAATCGATCACAGCGCGACCTTCTTCTGATCCTTGCGAGAGGCCGTGCGGGAGGCCTTGCGGGGGGTCTTCCGGATCTTCACGACCCGCCCGGCGTCGTCGATGTCGTGCAGGTTGTCGTGCGTGACCCGGCTCTGGCGGGACCGGCGAAACAGCACGGCGATGACGAGGGAACCGATCACCAGGTCGAGCACGATGCCCATCGGTCCGATCAGGGCGAGTCCGGCCGCGAAGGCACCCATGATGGCCGCCGCCGGCAGGGTGAGCACCCAGCCGAGCGCGATCTGGCCGGCCATCCCCCAGCGCACGGTCGAGCCGCGGCGGCCCAGGCCCGAGCCGATCACCGACCCGGACGCGACCTGCGTGGTGGAGAGCGCGAAGCCGAGTTGGCTGGACGCGAGGATGGTGGCCGCGGTGCTGGTCTCCGCGGCGAAGCCCTGGGCCGGCTTGATGTCGGTGAGGCCGCGACCCATGGTCCGGATGATTCGCCAGCCGCCGGTGTACGTGCCGATCGCGATCGCGATCGCGCAGGTGGTGATGACCCACAGCTGCGGGCCGGTGCCCACGTCCTGCATCCCGCCGGCGATCAGGGTGAGGGTGATGACGCCCATGGTCTTCTGGGCGTCATTGGTGCCGTGTGCGAGGGCAACGAGCGACGAGGAGATGATCTGCGCGTAGCGGAAGCCGCCCCGGCCATCCGCCTTGCCGGAATCCCGCCGGGTGATGAAGTAGGCGAGCCTGGTGGCGAGGTAGGCGACGATGCCCACCGTGAGCGGGGCGATCAGTGCCGGCAGGATGACCTTGGCCAGCACGACGTCGTAGGCGACCGCCTGCGAGCCGACGCCGATGATCGTCGCGCCGATGAGTCCGCCGAACAGGGCGTGGCTCGAGCTGGACGGCAGGCCACGCAGCCAGGTGATGAGGTTCCAAACGATGGCGCCGATCAGGCCCGCAAAGATGATCTCGGGAGTGATCTGAACTCCGGCGTCATCCTTGTTGATGATGCCGCCGGAAATGGTCCTGGCGACCTCGGTGGAGAGGAAAGCCCCGACCAGGTTCAGAATGGCGGCGAGTCCCACCGCGACCTTCGGGCGCATGGCGCCGGTCGCGATGGGGGTTGCCATCGCGTTCGCGGTGTCGTGGAAGCCGTTGGTGAAGTCGAAAATCAGTGCGAGCGCAATCACAAGCGCAACGATCAGGGTGAAATCCACCGGCGTCTTCCTCTGAGTGTACGACAGCCGGGGTTATCTCAAGCTGCACCGCTGTGATAAGCCTGACACTCCCGGGGAAGTAGGTCAATTCAAACCGGGTCGACCACCGTGGCCAAGTCGGGGCCGAAGGTGTAGGTGGCCCGCACCGGAATGCCGGCGAGCACCCCCGGCAGCCAGTGCCGGGCGTCGTCCCACATCTCGTCCACCGGTAGCGCGGCCACGTCGAACCAGACCGGGTTCAGCTCGTCGGACTCGCGCGGGGTGCCGCTCCACTGCGTGCAGACGAACACGCTCGATTCCTGGCTCCAGGCCTCCCGGTGCGGAAACAGGTAGGTCAGCAGACCCAACGGGGTCAGGGCGGATGCCGCCACGACCAGGCCGGACTCCTCCTCGATCTCCCGCACCATCGCCTCCACGGCCGACTCCCCCGGCTCGAGCTTGCCGCCGAGGCCGACGATGTTGCCCCGGCCCAGTCCTTTCTTCTTGCGGCCGAGCAGCACCTGCAGGTCCCCCGATGGAGAACGCCGGGTGAGGTAGCCCACGCAGACCTGAGGAAGAGACATGAACCAATGGTAACGAGGTACGGTCCTGCTCCCGTTCAGGCCGGTTTGTTAGGATCCAAGTATGAACTTTGTGCCGGAATCCGGAACCATAACCATGTTCACGACGACCTGGTGCGGCTATTGCACCCGCCTGAAGACCCAGCTGGTCAAGGCCGGCATCGCCTACACCGAGATCAACGTGGAGGAGGTCGACGGCACGTCCGAGCTGGTGATGAGCCTGAACAACGGCAACCGCACGGTCCCGACAGTCCTTTTTCCGGACGGCTCCAGCGCGACGAACCCGTCGCTGGCGCAGGTTCAGGCCAAACTCGCCTGAGTCGGTCCCGGAACGCACGAAGGGGTCCCGGTCGAACCTCCGCCAATCGGCGGAAATCGATCCGGATCCCCTCAGCGCCTGGTGCGGGTTTAGCCGAACAGCACCGCGGCCTCGTCGTAGCGCGCCTGCGGCACGGTCTTTAGACCGATGGTCGCTTCCGCGATGCTGACGATTTCCATGTCGGTGCCTCGCAGGGAAACCATGGAGCCCCACTGGTCGGCGTAGACGGCGTCAACGGCCGCCATGCCGAGGCGGGTGGCGAGCACCCGGTCATAGGCCGACGGAGCGCCGCCGCGCTGGGTGTGGCCGAGGACGGTGGCGCGGGATTCGATGCCCGTGCGCTCCTCGATCATCGGGGCGATCATCTCGCTGATGCCGCCGAGGCGGGGGCGGTTGAACGCGTCGAGGCCCTTGGTTGAGAGCGCCTCCTCCATGCCGGCGAGCTTGAAGCCCTCGGAGACGACGAGCACGGGTGCGCGGCCGCGGTCGCGCACGTGCATGACCCAGTCGCAGATCTGCTCGATGGTCTGGGGCTGCTCCGGGATCAGGATGGCGTGGGCGCCGCCGGCCATGCCGGAGTGCAGGGCGATCCAGCCCACGTGGCGGCCCATGACCTCGACGATCATGCAGCGGCCGTGGGATTCGGCTGTGGTGCGCAGTCGGTCGATGGCCTCGGTGGCGATCTCGACGGCGGTGTTGAAGCCGAATGAGTAATCGGTGGCTTCGAGGTCGTTGTCGATGGTCTTGGGAACGCCGACGATCTGAAGTCCGGCATCCGTCAGTCGGCGTGCCGCGGTGAGGGTGCCCTCGCCGCCGATGGCGATAATCGCGTCGATTCCTTCCGCGTCCATCGTCTTCTGAATGTTAATGGGGCCGCCGTTTTCACCCTCGAACGGGTTCGTGCGGGAGCTACCGAGGATGGTGCCACCCTGACGGGAGAGACCGCGCACGCTGTGCCGGTCCAGAGTCATAAAGTCGCCCTCGACCAGGCCTTTCCAGCCGTTGCGAATGCCGACGAATTCGGCATCGAGTACGCGGATGCCTTTAAGGACGGAACCGCGAATAACCGCGTTCAGGCCGGGGCAGTCTCCGCCGCTGGTGAGGATACCAATTTTCATTTGTCGTTGCTCCTTGTTGCACAAGTGATCAGATTGGCGCCCACACCGCCGCCACTCAATGATGGACCCCAAACGAGGCCCGGTTCAAATCCACGCCGGTGAGGGGCGCGTTCTACAACTCCCCGTCGAGTGCCAGGGTCAGCAGGTAGATCAGGGCGCTGGCCTGCACGGAATCGGCGGACGAGATCTCGTCGACGGCGCCGTCCAGGGCGCGGGCCGCGAGGCCCTGCTTGCTGCCGATGAGTTCGGCGATGCGCGCGTCAATGGTGTGGGCGGCGATGATCCGCCACGCGGTGACCGGCTCGTCCTGGCCGATGCGGTGCACCCGGTCGATGGCCTGTGTCTGCTCGGCGGCAGTCCAGCTGAGCTCGGCGAGCACGACGTTGGAGGCGGCCTGGAGGTTGACGCCGACTCCGGCGGCAGAGAGGGAACAGACCGCCACGGCCACCCCCTGGTCATCGTTGAAGGAGTCGATGGCGGCCTGGCGGGCCAGTGCGCTTTGGTCGCCGCGCAGGGAGACCGTGCGCAGGCCGCGCTTGGCGAAGATGTCCTCGGCGGCATCCATCACGTCGATGTGCTTGGCGAAGAAGACGACCTTGCCCACCGAGTGCGCCAGCTGCACGGCGTAGTCTGCCGCGAGGGCGGCCTTGGCCTGGCCGATCTTGCGCACCATGGTGAAGACGTTCTCACCGGTCGTCTGCCCCTTCGACTCCTCGAGTTCGGCGTGGGCAACCGCGCGGATGAACGCGGCTCGCTGCTCTCCCTCGAGAACCGGCGGCGTCTGGCCCGGATGGCGGGCGGCGACGAGGGAGTGGTACCGGGTGACCAGGCGGGCGGCGAGCTCCCGCTCGGCCTGGCGGATGGAGCGGCCGAGGTCGTCGTCCAGCTCGACCGGGATGTCGGCGATGCGCTTGGCCGGCAGGTCGGCGGCGACGTCGACCTTGCGGCGGCGCACGATGCCAAGGTCGATCACCGCGGCACGCGCGGCGCTGTAGAACCCGGAGTCGGCCGGGGTCAGCCCGATCGCTTCGAGCTTCTGCATGAGTCTGGGGGCCGGCTTGTCGCCGTCGAGCCAACCGAGGAACTGCCAGATCGCCCGGAAGTCGTCGACGTCGTTGATCAGCGGGGTTCCGGTCAGAGCCATCAGCAGCGGGTTGCCGCCGGGCGTGCGGCGCCGGATCTGCTCAGCCAGGGCCAGCACGTGCTTGGAGCGCTGCGACTGCAGGTTCTTGATGAAGTGCGCCTCGTCGACGACCATGCCCTTGAAGCCCAGGGTGCCCAGCCAGGTGCGGTGCCGGTCGAGCACGTCGTAGTTGACGATGACCACATCGGCGAAGGCGTCGAGCGTGTCGCCGTCGCCGTGGATGACGGTGGCCCGGCGGTTCGGCGTCCACAGTGCGACCTCGCGCACCCAGTTCATCTTGACGACGTTGGGAACGATGGCCAACAGCGGGTAGGCCCCGCTGACGGATGCCGCGAGCAGGCTCTGCGCCGTCTTCCCGAGCCCCGGCTCGTCGGCAAGCAGGTAGCTGCGGTGGCCCAGGCGCGCGCTTTCGACGAACCGGGCCTGGTGGCGCATCAGCTCCATGCCGCGAGGCGAGAGCCGGTCGACGCGGGGTGCCTCGGGCAGGTCCATGCTGGCGGCCTGACCGCCGGAACCATACTCGAAGGATTTGAACAGCGGGCCGATGAGTTCCCAGTTGGCCAGGCGACGGCCGGAGACGACCGGCTGGGCCGTCGCGGCGCTGAAATCGGGCGCGAGGAACGGGTTGGCGAGCTGGCGAGCCTTGACCGACTGAGGGATGACCTGGTTGACCGGAATTTCCGGCTTGGCCTCGGCCTCGCGGGTGATGATCAGTTCGTCGGGGGTGAGTTCGGCGCCGGACTCAAGCAGCCAGTCGCGGCGGAACCGCTGCGCGACCGTGGACACGCCGGCATCCGGTTCCAGCAGGGTGATCAGGCTGGTGTCGCGGGCCGCGGTCTTCGCCAGGATCTGGGCGATGCCGTCAAGGCGTTTCAGCAGTTCCGCGCGGTTCGCGTCGGTGAGGTCCTTGTCGCCCTTGACCCGGGCACGTTCCTCGCGCATGAGCAGCGCGATGACCTGGTACTTGGTGCGGTTGGTCGGGCCCAGCTTGGCGCCGACCTGCGCCTTCGCCTCCACCTCGCGCACCTTGCGGGCGAGGATGGGAATGATGGGGGCGTCATCGTCGCGGGAACGAGGTCGCTGCCGAGCGCGACCTTCCGCGGCAACACGGTTGTTCGAACCGGCGGCCTGGTGGCGGGTGTAAGCCATTCTTCTCCAACTTCACAGCAGCACAGCAGACAAAGGCCGTGCTCGACGTGGTGCGGCATCCGTGGACACCGGTGCGATCGATACGTCGAAGCCTGAATCGAGCAACGTGCCAACCCTATTTGCGCCACCGGCATTTGGGATGCAGCGGCACGGTCAAGACGGTAATCGGGCTTTTTCGACGCGGGTATAGTCTACGCCCGCTGGTCAATCCCGATGCACCGGCACCTTGGTGACGACCCCGACGAGGATGAAGACCAGCGCGGCGATGAACTGGGCGGACACCCAGCCCCGGCCGGACAGGTCGATGACCACGATCGGGTTCCAGAGCACCGCGATCGGCACGAGACCGATCAACCACAGCCAGGCCTTCGCCTGGATAGCGAAGACGCAGAGGATCATCGCGAGGATGCTGACCGCGTAACGGATGATGATAAAGCTTTCGGAGTCCAGCAGCGCGAGCCCGCCGAGCAGGATGACCGCCCCGAGCAGACCGGGGGCCAGAGCGGAACGTGTGACTGTGGGTTCGACCGGGGTGCCCATCAGACGCCTCCTCCTCCGCCGCCGTCTCCACCGCCGCCGACCGAGCCACCTCCACCCGAACCGGAACTGGAGGAACTCGAAGCGCTTCCCGACCAGGAGGCCGAGGTGGAACTCGTGAACGAGCTCAACCCGGCGGCGAACCAGACCGGGTTGAACGGAGCGAACCCAGCGTACCAGTCCGGCTGCGCGTCACTCCGGGCGTAGTGGTCACCGAGAACCTGGGCCCACTCCTTCTCCTGACCGAACAGCACCGCGAACGGCAGCAGGTGCTCATAGAGCTTCAGCACCTGCCCCGGCTGCCCCGGATCGGGCAGGCCGAGAACGGATGCCGGGTCCGGCCGGTAGGGCGACCTCAGCGCTCCCTCGGGCTCTGCAGCACTCGCAGCCGTTCGGCCCGGGCTATATCGATGTACAGCTTCAGCCGACCAGAGTCAGAATGCCGGTGAGCACAGCGCCGACGAGCAGCCAACGGGGCAGCCGGCCACCCTTCCTCTCCCGCAGCCCGTCGGTCAGCACCTGCTCGGTGACCGCCTGGAGCTGCTTGGCCAGCCCGGCGCCCAGCTTGGTGTCCTTCGTCTTGAGGTCGCGGCTCGTGCCCGCGTGCAGCCCCGGGAACAGCAGCCGGAGCACCGCCTGCTCGGCCGGGTCGAGGTCTCTGGTGTGCAGCAGCTCGAGCAGGTAGTGCTTTGTGCCCTCCCCCTCCAGGACCCGCACATTGCCACGCACAGCGAAGCTGAGCAACTGGGCGGTCATGGCCTTGGCGCTCGTGCGCATCACGTTTCCCGCCATGAGCAGGTTGACGCCCTGCGGCCGCAGGTACTCGGCGACGACGGTCGGCCGACCCGGTGCGTTCCGCCAGCGGGTGGCCCGGGAGGCGACGGCGAGACCGGCGCCGAGCAGGCCGATCAGGGCCGCTGCGAGGCCGATACCCGGGAAAGGGTTCGCCGTGAACGACTGGTCGCGGGGCACGAAGGTGCCAGGTTCGAACCCGACGGACAGAGTGCGCCCCTCGGCCGGGCCGAGTGCCCCGGCGGTAACGTCGAGCGTGACGTCGACCTGTTCGCAGGTGATGACATAGGTCTGCGCGCCATGCACGAAGACATCGGTGGCGATCGTCACCGGCGCAGGCTGTTGCGCACCACGAACAGGCTGGAGAACACCATCGCTGCGGCGGAGATCAACGGGTTGATCAGGTCGAACACGGCCAGCGGCAGCGCCGCCCGGCCGTAGCAGAAGGTGCATATCAGGGTACCCCTGATCACGCGCAGGGTGCGTCGGGACAGCCGGATGACGTCGGGCATGGTGCCAGGTGGTCGCACACGATGGTGACGTCGCTGGCAGACGACAGAATACCCCTCCGGGGTATGTGAAATCGCGGTACTGTAGACCCATGATTGACGACATCAAACGGCGTGCCCTGCACCGTGCCCGCATCCTCGAGGGTCAGATGCGTGGTTTGGAGAAGATGATCGAGAACGAGGATTACTGCATCGACATCCTCACGCAGTCCCTGTCAATCCAGAAGTCGCTCGGCTCGCTCAACAAGCTCCTGGTGGACAATCACCTGCAAACCCACGTGACCGAGATGTTCGAGGCCGGGGGCGAGGCTCGGGGGACCGCCATCGCGGAGCTGCTCAAGGTCTTCGAACTCAACAACAACCGAGGCTGAAGCCGGCGGCACCCGCCGCGTTGACATCACCGGTGGAATCAATTAGCGTCTCTGAATGCTCCAAATCCGGGCATCGGTCGTTCCCCCGAGACGAATTGGTTTTCCCATTGACTTCAGAATCTGCATCCCTGCCTAACCTTCCCGGCCACACCGAACACCACGACATCACGAATCTGGTCGGCGAATACCGCCAGCGCCAGCTCAATCTCTTCCGTGAGCGCCAGCTGGAACTCGAGCCCGACGAGCAGATCTCTGCGCACCTTCCCACGCACTAGCCACTGCGCACGAGCCATCGCGCAGACTCGCCCCACATCAGATCTGCTGGATCGGCATCGCGTTGCTCGCAACTCTTCCATAGTGCCTCGCCGTGACCGCACCGGCCCCTTGGTGAGTCCTCATCGCTTCGCGGCGTCGCGCGCCCACGATCGGGTCCGACGGCACCGCGTGCACGCGGGTCATCACCGGCGAGGCGGCGAGTGCCCTGGTCAAGGCCCGAGCCGCACGAGTCATGCGGCGCCTCCAGCGATCACCGTTTGGTATCCGGCAGATGGTGTGGCCAACTCAGGAGATCCGCTCGGGGCATGCCGGGCATCCGCGCTGGTTCCGCACTAGTCTGCGGCGGCTGGCGGACCCAGGCGGCGGATGTCCTGAGTTGGCCACACGCGCGGGCTCAGCCGGGCCTGACCGAGGAAAGCGTTCGGGGCGCCAGAATCGCCGTCGACTCCGTTCGGGCTGAGTGGCTCAGGGCCTCGGACTCGGAAAACCGGGCGGTTGGAACGCGGTTTCATACCGCGTCGAGGGCCGGGTCAGGTCAGGGCCCGGTCGGGTCAGAGCCCGGTCAGGTCAGAGCCCGGTCAGGTCAGAGCCCGGTCAGGTCAGAGCCCGGTCAGGTCAACCTTGGTGAACTCACCGCTCAGGCGGCGCGCTCGGCGACCGGCCGGACCGATCCGGGGGCATCCGGGGCAGTCGTGGCGTTCGCGTTCGTCACGGCCACCTCCACGGCAGCCTCCCCTACGGCGGCCGCCGTGATCCGATTGGCCATGCCGGTGAAGATGACGCCGTGGAAGGGCAGGATCGCGAACCAGTACAGCCGACCGCCCAGTCCCCGTGGGAAGAAGACGGCGCGCTGACGGTACACGGAGCCGCCGCCCGGCGCCGGATCCGCCGTCATCTCCAGCCACGCCCGGCCGGGAACGCGCATCTCGGCACGGAGACGCAGGAACCGGCCGGTGTCGATGCGTTCGACCCGCCAGAAGTCCAGCACGTCGCCCGTATGCAGGTGGTCGGGGTTACGACGGCCGCGGCGCAGGCCGACCCCGCCGACGAGCTTGTCCATCCAGCCGCGGATGGCCCAGGCCAGCGGGAATGAGTACCAGCCGTTGTCACCGCCGATGCTCTCGATCACGCGCCACAGGGCTTCCGGCTTCGCGGCGGTGTGCTTTTCCTTGAGGTCGGTGTAGACGAGGTGCCCGGCCCATTCGGGGTCGCTGGGCAGCGGGTTGCTCGAAGCGCCCGCGATCGACGCGTTCCGCCAGCTGGTCTCGACGTCGCCGTCGCGCATGCGACCGAGGGCCAGGCGCACGGCGGTGCGATACCCGGTGAGGCCCTCTTTCGGCTGGGGAATGTACTGGTCGATGTCGCGCTCGTGAACCACACAGTCGTTCTGCAGACTTGCGATGATCGGCACGGCAAGGCTGCGCGGGATGGGCGTGACCAAATTGACCCACTGCGATGCGAGCCAGGGCGTGAACACGGGCAGGGACGCGATGGGGCGCTGGCGCAGGCCGGCCTCGAGGGCGTACCCGTTCATCATCTGGCCGTAACGCAGCACGTCGGGGCCGCCGATGTCGAAGGTGCGGTTGACGTCGGCGGGAAGCTCCGCCGACGCGACGAGGTAGTAGAGCACGTCACGCACGGCGATCGGCTGGATCTTGTTGCGCACCCACTGCGGCGCCGGCATGTACGGCAAAACGTCGGTCAGGTGCCGGATCATCTCGAACGACGTGGAGCCGGACCCGATGACCACCCCGGCCTGGAGGGCTGCTGTCGGCACACCGGACTCCACCAGGATGCGGCCGACCTCTGCCCGGGAGCGCAGGTGCTGGGACAGCTCCTCGGTGTCCGGGTGCAGCCCGCCCAGGTAGACGATGCGGGAGACGCCGGCCGCGGCGGCGGCCGTAGCCACATTCGTGGCCGCGAGGCGTTCCGTGCTCTCGAAGTCGCCGCGGGTGCCCATCGAGTGCACCAGGTAGTAGAGCACATCGACCCCGGTGACGGCGGATCGCACACTGGCCAGGTCCCCGAGGTCACCCTCGGCGACCTCCACCTGTTCGACCCACGGGACATCCTTCAGCTTCTGGGGTGTGCGCACGAGCACGCGCACGGCGTAGCCGGCTTCCAGCAGCAGGGGAACGAGCCGGCCGCCGATATACCCGGTAGCGCCGGTCACAAGTACACGTCGTTGCGTCGTCATAGCGAAAGCCTAGGGGCGGATGCTGGACTGACGCCGAGGATCGGGCAAACGGCCGCGCCGTGCCGAGCTGCGGCTGTGGGCCAGGGCTGTGGATGACTCGCGCGGGCGCGCGCCGAGTGCGGCATCATCGCCGAATGACACTCCGACTCGATCCCCGGTATCCGGTCGTCTGGCGCTCGCCCGACATCATCCAGGTCGGCGTCGACCACCCGTTGGTCGTGATCACCGCCCTGAGCCCGGGACTCGAGCGGGTGCTCGCGGCCCTGTTCGTGGGGGTGCCCCGCTCCGGAGCACTGATGATCGGGCGGGAGGGCGGGGCCTCCGACGAGGCCATCCTGGCGCTGCTCCGCGCCCTGCGGCCGGCTCTTCTGGTCACCGCCGAGAATGTTCCGGGCCCGGCCCGGATGCCCGAACCGGTCGCCGTGGCACCGCCGCCCAGAATCTGCGTCGACGGGTGCGGGCTCACGGCGGACCTGATCCGCACCCTGATCGGCACCCTGGGTCTGACCCTGGCCAAGACCGACGACCCCGGCACCGGGCTGGCCGTGGTCCTGGGTCACTACGCCCTGGAACCGGAGCGGCACGGGCGCTGGCTGCGCCGGGACATCCCGCACCTGCCCGTTGTCTTCAGCGACAGCGAGGTGCGGATCGGACCCCTGGTCGAGCCGGGGGTTGGCCCCTGCCTGTACTGCCTGGAGCTGGCGCACATGGATTCCGACCCGTCGTGGGCCGCCCTGGCCTGCCAGCTGCTCAGCCGCCGGGCACCCACGGAGACCCCGCGGGCCGGCATCGATGTGGCCGCCCTCGTCGCCGGGATCGGCCACGACCGGCTGGTCCTCCGGCGCTCCACCCTCACGGAGACCGCGCTCGTCTTCGACGTGGCGTCCGGCACCCTCAAACGTCGTGGCTACCGGCCGCATGAGTCGTGCGGCTGCCGCACCGTTCCCGGGAACGTGACCGCGCTGCCCGGGGCCGGGCGCCCCGTCCGCGACTGACCGGACAGGTCCAGGTCAGACCCGGTCGCAGACCGGGGCCCAGATCAGGCTCGGGCGAGCCGGATGCCCCGCTCCGGCCCTACGACCAGGGTCAGGTCGAGCAGCGGCCGGGCTTCGGCCCCGCCGCCCTCGCCGTGCAGCAGGTAGTTGCCCTCCACCACCACGAGGCGCCGGCGTTCAGCCGGGCGACCAGCGCCTCCCCCACGGTCGACTTTCCGATCCCGGGGCGCCGGCCAGGCCGACGAGGGTGCGCGAGCCGGCATCCGTCGCCTGCCGGGTGCGTTCGAGTTCGACCGCCCGGACGACCGCGACAACCTCGTCCAGGCTACGGAGCAGGGCCATCAGGTGCTCTCAGCCGACCGGGCGGTCGAGTCGGAGGCCGGGCGCGGAGTCGAAGACGAACCGGGCCCAGAGGCGGTAGCCGAGCGCGCTCGGGTGGAACTCGTCGCTGGCGAAGAAGCCCTCGACGTAGGGCGGCGGGGTCGGGATCGCGACGACCCCGTCGAGATCCTCGACGGCCAGGCGGGCGCCGGTGTCGAGGCTCGCGGCGTGCCGCGCGAGGGTGGCGCGCAGGGGTTCGGGCAGCAGCGCGAAGCGGTCGAAGCGCGGCATCAGCGACACGAGCACGGCCGCCTGCGGCGCCGCGGCCCGCAGGGCGAGCACGATTCGACGCACATCGTTCGTGAAGGCGTTTCGGGAGCGCAGCCCCAGCGCATCGTTCGCGCCGATGGTCAGCAGGGCCAGGTCGAAGGGCACGGCGGCGGCGTCCGTCAGGAAGCGCTCGCGCACGTCCCGGGCCGTGGCGCCGTTCTCACCGATCGCCCGCCAGGTGCTGCCGCGGCCCCAGCGCTCGGCCACCTCGTGGGCGATCCAGCCCGGCAGGGCCTCGCTTTGGGTCTCGGCGCCCACGCCGGCGGCGGTCGAGTCGCCGAGCACGAGGATGCGCAGCGGGTCTGGGCCGGGCCGGGAACCGGTCCACGGGAGGGCGGCGTCGGGCAACCGGGGCGTGTCGCGGCGCAGCCGGCGTGCCTGCGTCACCAGTAACGGCGCGTAGGGCACCGCAGCCAGTCGGGTGAACGGAAAAGTGGGCACGCCCCGAGGCTACCCCGCGCCGGTCTCAGGAGCCGCGGGCGGCGGGCGCACGCACGCCGCGGGCGCCGATCTCGGACAGGAACCGGGAACGCTCTCTGGGGCTGCGCTGCTGGTGGCCCGCAGCAGACCAGCTCAGGGACAGCCGTTTGCGTGCCCGGGTGATGCCCACGTAGAGCAGCCGGCGTTCCTCGTCGATCTGCTCGAAAGTGCCTGCGTAGCTGATCGGCACGAGTCCCTCGGACAGACCGATCAGGAAGACGGCGTCCCATTCGAGGCCCTTCGCCGAGTGCAGCGTCGCCAGGGTCACCGCGGACACCGTGGGTTCGTGCTGGCCGGCCTGGCGCTCCATCAGCTCGTCGGTGAACTGGCGGAATGTGGTCTCCGGGGCTGCCTGGTCGACGAGGCCCATGATCGCGTTAAGCGACTCCCACCGGTCGCGCACCGCGCCCTGGGCCTCCGGCGCACTCTGGCTCCAGCCGAGGGAGCGCAGCACGTCACTGACGGATTTGAACAGCGGTTCGCCGATGATCGAGACGGATGCCGCGCGCAGCTGCATCACCGCCTGCTTGACCTCGGCCAGGTCGAAGAAGCGCTTCGACCCGCGGATCTGATAGCTCACCCCGACGTCGCCGAGGGCAGTTTCGAGGAAGGCGGCCTGCACGTTCACCCGGAACAGAACAGCGATGTCCTCCGGGCGGGTGCCGCCCTCGATCAGCTCGACGATGTTCTGGGCGACGCCGCGGGCCTCGGCCATGTCGTTCGGGTACTCGCGCACACCCGGCTCGGTGCCGATTTCGCTGGCGTGGGCGCGCAGGGTGAGGGCGCCGGTCCGCCCGCGCATGAGCTGGTTGGCCGTGGCGACGATCGACCCCGTCGACCGGTAGTTCTGCTCGAGGCGCACGACGGTGGCGTCCTCCCACCGCTTGGGGAAGTCGAGCAGGTAGTCGCTGCGGGCGCCCGCGAAGGAGTAGATGGTCTGGCTGGCGTCCCCGACGACGCAGAGGTCGCGGCGCTGGCCCAGCCAGAGCGAGAGCAGGTCGTGCTGAAGCGGGGAGACGTCCTGGTATTCGTCGACGACGAAGAAACGGTACTGCTCGCGCACCTGTAGGGCGACGGATGGCTCGGCCTCGATCATCCCGGCCATCGCCAGGAGCACATCCTCGAAGTCGATCTGCTTGCGGTCGTCCTTGAGGCGCTCGTAGGACTCCATCATGGCCAGCGCCTGGTCCACGTCGAGCCGGCCGGGCAGGCTGCGCTTGGCGATGCCGGCCCCATACGCCTCAATGCCGATTCCGGAGGTCTTTCGCCACTCGATCTCCGCGGCCAGGTCGCGCAGGGTGGCCGTGTCCAGCTTGAGCTTCAGGGTTTCGGCGGCGTGCCCGAGCAGACGGCCCTTGCCGTCGAGGATGCGGGGCGCCTGGCCGCCGACGACGTGCGGCCAGAAATAGTTCAGCTGCGACAGGGCCGCCGAGTGGAACGTGCGGGCGGCGACGCCCCCGGCGCCGAGTTGGCGCAGCCGGCCGCGCAGCTCCGCGGCGGCGCGCGCCGTGAAGGTGAGGGCCATCACCCGGTTCGGCGAGTACGCGCCGGTCATCACGCCGTAGGCGATGCGGTGGGTGATGGCCCGGGTCTTGCCGGTGCCGGCGCCGGCGAGCATGCACACCGGACCCACGAGCGCCTCGGCCGCCACCCGCTGCTGGTCGTCGAGGCCGGCCAGCAGGGAACCGGCGGTCAGCGCCATCCGTGCACCTTGTCGGGGCCGAAGTCGAGAGGTTCGCCGAGCCAGTGCTCGATGATCGCCCGGGCGATCGAGGAACGGCCGGGCAGGATGATGACGTCGCCGGAGGCCCGTAGCTCGTCGCGGCTGAACCAGCGCAGGTCGAGGATCTCCTCCCCGTCGGGGAGCAGGGCCGCCGGAGCCTGGCCGTCGGCGAGCCGGGCCGTGAAGCCGAACATGATCGAGGCCGGGAACGGCCACGGCTGGGAGCCGAGGTAGACCGGGTCGGCCACGCGCAGGCCGGATTCCTCGAACATCTCCCGGATGACGGCCGCCTCGAGCGACTCGCCCGGTTCGACGAAACCGGCCAGGAGCGAGTAGCGGTTGCCCTCCCAGAGGGCGTTCGAGCCGAGCAGGATGCGGTCGTCGGCGTCGGTGATCAGCACGATCACGGCCGGGTCGGTGCGCGGGAACACCTGGCCGCCGCAGTCGGGGCAGCGCCTCGTCCAACCGGCGTTCTCGATCAGGGTGGCCGTGCCGCAGCGCGGGCAGTGGGCGTGGGAGTCGTGCCAGTTCACGACGCCGAGCGTCTCGGTGAACAGTCCCGCGTCGCGGTCGGACAGGGTGGTCGCCACAGGGCGCAGGGACACCCAGAGGGACTCGTCGGGTTCGAGCGCCAGGGCCTCCTCGTCGGTCAGCACGGCCGCGACCAGCGGGGTGCCCACGGGCTCCGGCGCATCTTCGGCCAGGGAACGGCCGAGGTAGAGCCGAAACTCGCCGGCGGGAACTCGGTCGGGAGCCAGCAGGCGCAGTCGGGCGGGGGCGGCGGCCTCCATCAGCGCGGAGCCTCGCCACAGCACGAGCAGGCGCGTGCCGGCATCCGTCTGCAGCGTGTTGAGCAACCCAGGGGTGGCGCGCGCCTCGCCGTCACGGTCGACCGCGTGACGGGAAAGCGGCAGACGGGAGGTGAACGCAAACGACATGGTGCTCCTCGGTCTCGGACAGACTGCCGAAGTTGTGTCGAGGCGTGGCGAACAACCGCGCCGAGGGGAAGTCGACCTAACCTAGAAGTATGGTCAGATCACCTCTCACTCTAGCCGCGCTGGCCACTGCCGCCGTCCCCGGTCTCGACGTCGTCCAGGTGCGTCTGCACGGCACCGTCGCGCGTTCTCGAGGAGCCAGCGGCGCGTTCGAATCCGCACTGCTGATCGACCGCGACGACCGTGCCCTCATCATCCGGGTCCCCGCCTCGCAGGCCGCCGAAACCGAGCAGTCCGCCGATCTGGTAGCCCTGCGCGCGCTCACCGTCGGCAACCGCAGCCGGCTCCCCTTCGACGTGCCGCAGTTCGTGGGCCAGGCGCCGCTCAGCGGCACCCGGGCCGTCGTCTACGAGTTTTTGGAGGGCGATTCCTTCGACGCGGATGCCCTCACCGGCCACGCGGGCGTGTCCGGTTCGATCGGCCGCGCCATCGCCGCGGTGCACTCACTGCCGACGGCCTTCGTCGGCACCGCCGGGTTATCTCAGCAGAGCGCTCAGGAATGCCGTACCGGAACCATCGCCTTGATCGACCGGGCGGCCACCACCGGCTACCTGCCCGCCGCGATCCTGCGCCGCTGGGAACAGGCCACCGACGACGACGGGCTCTGGCAGTTCGCGCCCTGCGTGGTGCACGGGTCGTTGTCGGCCGACTCGTTCCTGATCACCGACGACTCCGTCTCCGGGGTTCTCGGCTGGTCCGCCCTGAGCGTGGGCGACCCGGCCCGCGACCTGCACTGGCTGCTTTCCTCCCGCGGGGCGGCCGGCGAGACCGCCGTCGCGTCGTACGCGTCGGCCCGCCAGGGCAACGACCCGAGGATCACGCAGCGCGCGATGCTCTACGCCGAGCTGGAGCTGGCCCGCTGGCTGCTGCACGGCACGGACACGCGCAGCCAGGGGATCGTAGACGACGCCGTGGCCATGCTCGACGGTCTGGTGGACAACGTGCACCAGGCTACGTCGCATCCGTTGTCACCGGCCACCGGCCCGATCCTCGATGTTGCCGGGGTGGAGAGCATGCTCAAGTCCACACCGCGCGGCATCCCCCGCCGCGACCTGGGTGGTTCCATGCACACCGACGCCTACAACCTGTCGGAGTTCGGCGGCGAGTTCGAGGACGACGACGAGGCCGGCTCCGGTTCGGGTCCAGGCTCGTCGTCATCGTCATCGGCCGACGATGCCACCACCGGCGCGCTCGACACCGTGGGCGATACCGCCTTCAATCGAACGGACGACCAGGCCCGCACCAGGTCCTCCTCGGAGTAGAGCCGGTCCGGGGCGACGATCGTGTCGTCCGCGACGAAGTAGAACACCGCGTCGACGATCTCCGGGTCGATGCCCTTCCAGCGCGCATAGGCGAGCCGGTACAGGGCCAGCTGGGTCTGCTTGAGCTCGAGGTCCGCGGCGCTCGAAGGCGCCCGGCCGGTCTTCCAGTCGACGACCTGGTAGCCCGTCTCGGTGCGGTAGACCGCGTCGAGCTTGCACACGAAGACCTGCCCGGCCAGCACGTGGTGGATCTCGATCTCGACCTCTTCGGGCTGCACCGACGCCCACGGCGAGTGCTCGAAGGTGCGCTGCAGCCGTTCGAGCTGGGCCTGCTCCAGCGGCTGGTTCTGGTCGAGGTCGAGGTCGAGGTCGAGGTCGTCGCTGCCCTGGTCACCGAGGTCCAGTTCGCTCTCGTCCGCGTCGATCAGGTCGCCGCCCGACGCCCCGCCGGCGCGCTGTTCCACCCAGGAGTGGAACAGGGTGCCCAGCCGGGTGGCCCGGTACGGTCGCTCGGGCATGGGGCGGCGCAGGGCGGCGGCCACCCCCACCGGGTCGTCGATGTAGTCCTTGAACCGGGAAGCCGGAATGCGCGTGGGCAGCGGGACGGCGCCCGCGCCGGCGAGGCGCAGCATCCGTTCCTCGAGCAGCAGGGTGACCGCGTGGGACCACCGTGTGTCGCGTTCGCTCTGCGCTTCGGCGCGCACCCGGGCGGCCGCGGCCTCGACGAGGGGCCGCCGCGTGCCGAGCGGGTCGAAGGGCCAGTGCTCGTCGACGCCCTCCCCGGTGTCGGGTTTCTCGTCGTGCTCGCTGCCCTCCGGCAGCGCGGCGATCAGCCCGGCCTCGGCGAGCTCTTCGAGGTACCGACTGGGGGCGCGCACGGTGCTGCCGCCGCCCCAGTACGATCCGGTGAGCAGCAGCTCCTCCTGGGCGCGGGTCGTGGCCACATAGATCAGGCGCCGCTCCTCGTCGTCGTGGCGGGCGGCGAGCTGCTCTTTGTAAGCTTGAAATTCTGTGTCGAACGACAGCTGGGTCTCATGCTCCTGCCAGGCGAGCTCGGGCAGCTCGGCCCGGTCGCCGCGGAACGGGTAGGGCAGCTCGCCGAACTTCAGCCAGCCGGCCCCGTCCCGGGTCTGAGCCGGCAGGCTCTTCTCGGTCAGGTTGGGGATGGCCACATAGTCCCACTCGAGCCCCTTGGCCCCGTGGATGGTGAGCAGTTGCACGGTGCCGCTCTCGCCCGGCTCGATCCGCGGGCCCAGGTCGTCGAAGGCGGCGGCCCTGCCCAGCCAGCGCAGGAAACCGGCGAGGCTGCCGACCTCGTCGCTGGCAAGGAAGGCGGAGACCGTGTCGTGGAAAGCGTAGAGGTTCGCGAGGCCCAGGCCGTTGGCCTCGTTGGCGACAAGTTCCACGTCGAGCAGGAGCTCCTGCTCGATCAGCCGCACGAAGTCCAGCAGCGGCAGGCCGGCCCGCGCGCGCAGCCAGGCCAGCTGGCGGCCGGCGGCCCGCACCCGGGCCCGGCCGGTGTCGCTGAAGCCCGCGAGCTGCCCGTGGGTCTCGGGGGCGGCAGCCACGAAGTCGAGGGCGTCGACGAGCGACGCGCCCTCGTCGACGGCGACGGATGCCCGCATCTTGTCTTTGAGTTCCTGTGTCACCGCCTGCTGGGCCCAGTCGTGTGCCGCCAGCCAGCGCGCCACGGCCGCGAGGTGCTGCAGGTCGCGGGGGCCGACCCGGTAGCGACCGCTGGCGAGCAGTCGCACCAGTTCGCTGCCGGCGGCGGGATCGTGCACGACCCGCAGCACGCAGATGACGTCGGTGACCTCCGGGGTGGAGAGCAGGCCGCCGAGGCCGAGCACGTGGGCGCGGACGCCTTGCTCCCGCAGCACCTCGGCGAAGAACTCCATCTCGCGCCGGGCCCGGAAGAGCATCGCGCCGGACTTGTCAGTGCCGCTGGTGAGGCGCGTGGCGAACCAGTCCGCCACGACCCGGGCCTCGTCGGCGATGGTCTCCAGCATCGACGCCTCGACCCGCCCGTTCGCCTTACCGGTCGGCACCGCGAGGGTGTCGACCTGGATGCCGTCGGGCCGGGCCCGGAGCGCCTCGCTCAGCGGCGCCACCAGCGCGTTCGCGGTGTCGAGCACCGTGACCGGGTTGCGCCAGGTGACGGAGAGGCTCATCGACGGCGACTGGCGGTTGGAGAGTCCGGCGAAGCTCTGCGAGAAACCCAGCAGGTTCGCCGAGCTGGCCCCGCGCCAGCCGTAAATGGACTGGTGCGGGTCACCGACGGCCATCACCGGATGCCGGCTGAAGAGGGTGTGCAGCAGCTCGGTCTGCAGCACCGAGGTGTCCTGGTATTCGTCGAGCAGCACCACCCGGTACTGGTCGCGGTAGCGAGCGACGACCTGCAGGGTCTTCTGGCAGACCTGCAGGGCGAGAGCCACCTGGTCGGAGAACTCGATCAGCCCGAGCCGGCGCTTCTCCACTGCGAAGCGTTCGGCGAGCTCGAACAGAACCGGCAGCGGCTCCACCGCCGCGAGTGACTCGGCGACCGAGGCATACGGGATCTTTTTGCGCGGGTTGCCGTAGGGCAGGTCTCGCAGATAGCCGAAGCCGGCGGAGAGGCCGGTCAAGTCGTGCGGCGCGGCCGGAACGCCTGGAACAACGGGCGGGGGGTTCTCGGCGAGGGAACGGCTGAAGGCGAGCACGGCATCCGTCACCGCGTCGAGCTTCTTGCCGAAGGGTACGAGCCGGCTGTCGCCGTGCTCGATCACCACTCGGCGGGCCAGCAGCCAGGCGCTGGTCTCGCTGAGAAGCACCGACTCGGGTTCGCGCCCGAGGAGCAGGGCGTTGTCGGTGAACAGGCGGCTGGCGAACGAGTTGTACGTCGACACCGTGGGCATGTTGAACAGGTCGGAGGAATCGATCGTGACCACCCCCGCCGCGGGCGCCGGCGGCTTCGGCAGCAGCCCCTGCGCGTCGAGCTGGTCGATGCGGTCGCGGATGCGCTCGGACAGTTCGCCGGCGGCCTTGCGGGTGAAGGTGAGGCCGAGGATCTGGTCGGGCCGGGCGTGCCCGTTGGCGAGCAGCCAGAGCACCCGGTTGGCCATGGTCTCGGTCTTGCCGCTGCCGGCCCCAGCCACCACGAGGGTGGGCGTCAACGGCGCCTCGATCACGGCCTGCTGTTCATCCGTGGGGGGGAACATGCCCAGCGTCGCAGCGATCTGGCGGGCCGAGATGGGCGGCGGGGTGACGGACTGGTTCATGAGCTGACCTGCTTGATGACGTGGATTCGGCAGGACCCGTGCGAGCGCGGGTCGAGGCAGTGGGAACTGATTTCGGCGAGGAAGGTGGCGCCGCCCATGCCGGCGGCGTCCCAACCGACCCGACTGCGGAAGGCCGCAAGCTCCTCAGGGGTGAAGGTGGACTGGGTGGGATTGCGGTAATTCTGCTTGACCGTGCCGCTGGACACGATCAGGAGGCGAGCGCCGGCGAGCGGCATTCCGGCGGGGATGCCCTCGATGGCACCCTCGCTGAACGCGAGCTGGTAGGCGCCGAGCTGCGGATGCAGGGCCACCCCGGCGTCGCTGATCGGGTCGCCGCGGCCCGTCTTCAGGTCGACGATGACCGCCCGCCCGTCGCCGAGCCGCTCGACCCGGTCGACCGTGCCGGACAGCACGGCGCCGTCGACGTCGAGCTGGAAGGTGCCCTCCGCGCTGAGCAGGCTGCCACCGCCGTGTTCGAAGTCGAGCAGGTAGGAGGCGAGCCGGTCGGTCAGCGCGCGCGCCTCGACTTTCTGCACCCGGGACTGCCAGTCGGCGTCGAACTGAAGCTCACCCCAGCGCGCCTCGACGCCCTTCCAGAGCGCGTCGGGGCTATGAGTGGTGGAGTCCTCCATCACCTTGTGGATGATCGTGCCGAGGTTCGCGGCGGTGTTGGACGTGCCGCCGCCGACCTGCCCGATCACCCAGTGCAGCGGGCAGGTCTCGAAGGCCGCCATCCGCGACGGCGAGACGCGCACCGGGGCATCGCCGGCCTCCGGGTCGTTGAGCGGGCGCACGGTGCTGGGCTCGTTCAGGCCGTACCACTGGTCGGGGGCGGCACCGACCACGTTCTCCCGGGCCAGCCGGGCCAGGGTCGCTGCGGCATCCGTGGCCCGGCTCGCGGCCTCGTCGCCGTGGGCCGCAGTGCCCCGGGTCAGATCCCGGCGGAGCCGGCCCACCAGGCCGCGCAGGGAGAGCGGGTAGCGGCTGATGTCGCCGGGCTCCGGAGCCGTGCGCGGTGCGGGCTTCGGCAGCAGCCGTAAAAAGACCGACGGCTGGTTTTCCTCGTTGTCGATGGCAGTCACCAGCAGTTCGCTGCGGGCGCGGCTGGTCGCCTGGGCGAACATGCGCAGCTCGTCGTGCAGCACGGTGGTGCGGGCGCCGGCCTCCTCCGGGCGCCGGCCGGCGGCGAGCGCGGCCAGGTCGTCGGCTCCGAGCAGCGAACCACGGATGCGCAGGTCGGGCCAGACGTTCTCCTGCACTCCGGCGATGACGACGACGTCGAATTCGCGGCCGATCAGGCCGCTCGGGGTGGACACGATGACCGCGTCGCCCAGCGCGCGCGGGGCGAGGGTGTCTTCGGGCACGTCGGTGTCGACAAGGTGTTCGAGGAACAAAACCGGCGGGGCGGCCGGGGTGCGCTCCACGTAGCGCTGCGCGGCGGAGAAGAGCTCCACCACGGCGTCGAGGTTGTGGTTGGCCTCGTCGGCGACGATGCCCGTGCCGGTGGACTGGTCCTTCCACTCCCGGGCGAGGCCGCTTCGTTGCCAGAGACCCCAGAGCAGTTCCTCGATCGTGGCGCCGGCAGCGTATTCCACGGCGGCCGCCCGAAGGCTCTCCCCGCAGCTGGCGGCCCGGCGGGCCGTGCGGTTGTCGATGGCGGCGAACAGGCCGGGGTCGCCGAGGGCCTCCACCAGGAGCTCGTCGGCGGAGCGGTTCCGGTCACTGCTGAGTTCCTGTTGGCGCAGCGCGGCACGCAGGCGCCGCAGGGTGATCGGGTCGAGGCCGCCGAGCGGGCCGCGGAGCAGCAGGGTCGCCTCCTCGGGCCCCAGGGGTGTGCGGCCCAGGGTCACTTCGAGCGCAAGGATGAAGGCCCGCACGGCGTAATCGTCGCGGAGCGCGGTCTGCGCCGACGACACCTGGGTGGGCACCTCGAGCGCGGCGAGCCCCTTGGACAGGGCGGGCACGAGCGAGCCGCTGCGCACGACGACCGCCATCTGACCCCACGGAATGCCGCCGAGCACGTGCCGCTCCCGCAGCCGGCGGGCGATCACGGCGAGCTGGTCGGCGGGGCTGTCCGCGAGCATGGTCTGCACGGGGTTCGGCTCCCCGGCAGGCTCGGCCTGGTCCGCCTGCCCTTCGGGCTGGACTGCCTGCGCGGCCGGGTCAGCCACGCTGACGGCGAACCGTTGCCTGCCGGCCGAGGCCGCGCCGATCCGGTGCGTGAGACCCCGCACCACCCCGCGGATGGCCGCGTCGTGCCGGTACACCGTGCTGAGAACCAGGGTCGGCAGCACGGCGCCGGACAGGTACGCGCCCAGCCGGCCGAGGGCATCCGGGTGGGCGCCGTGGAAGGAACCGGTGCTGATATCGGGGTCGCCGAACGCAATGACGCCCACGCCGCGCGCCGCGAACTGGGCGAGGAGGGTCAGGTTGGCCTGGGTAAGTTCTTGCGCATCGTCGAGCAGGATCAGGCGCAGGCTGCCGAGCGAGCCGAGCGCCGCGGAACCGGCCGGGGCCCGGGCCACGATGGCCGCGGCGAACTGGGCCAGTTCGGTGGAGTCGTACTGGCCGGGGCGGGACTGGTCTTTCACGTCGTCGTAGCCGCGGATGAACTCGGCCGCGGCCACCCACTCCGGGCGCTGCTCGCTGCGGCCGAGAGCCGCGAGCGCCTCCGGGGTGACGCCGTATTCGACGGCGCGCATCATCAGGTCGCGCAGCTGCGTGCGGAACCCGCGCAGGCTGCGCACGTCGGCGCCGAGGCTGTCGGGCCAGTCCGGTGCGGCGTGCCGCGACTCAGGGTGTGACTCGATGTGCTGCGACCCGCCCTGCGCTTCGGCCTGCTGCGCTTCGGCGTGGTCCTGCCGGTGCCCCTCGAGCAGCTCCGCGATGATCTGGTCTTGTTCGCCGCCGGTGAGCAGGGTGGGAGCCGCGCCTCCCGCCCGGGCCAGGGCATCCCGCACGATCTGGAACGCGACCGAGTTCGCGGTGCGGGCCAGCGGGCCGTTGGTGGGCACGCCGAGGCGCAGCGCAAGCCGGTCACGCAGGGCCGTCGCTCCCGTGCGAGTGGGCACCAGCACAAGCACCTCGCTGGGCGAATACCCGTGGCCCCGCACGCACTCGGCGACGAGTTCGACCAGCGTGGTGGTCTTGCCGGTGCCGGGTGCGCCGATCACGGAGGCGCTGACTCCCGAGGTGTGGCGTCGACCACCGGGCAGGGCAGGCTGCGCTACCAGCGCAAGAACGGCGCGTTGCGAGTCGTCGAGAACGACCGTTTCTTGCTCGGTACGGAGCGGGAGTCCCAGGGTTGTCACGTTTTCAAACGTAACGGGTTGCGCCGACAGTGAACGATGTCGGCCCGGTGCGCGGTTCTGTCGTAATCTGGGCGCTTAGGCAACGAAAGGCGCATCTGGTGGATATCCGCATTGGCATCTTCAATTCTCCCCGTGAGATTGGCTTCGAGACCTCACAGCCCGCGAACGAGGTCGAGGAAACGGTCGCTGCCGCCCTCGCCGGGCAGACCGGGTACCTGAAGCTCTCCGACAGCAAGGGCAAGGTCTACATCGTTCCGACCGTCGGGCTCGCGTACGTGGAGCTGGGCTCCGAGGAGTCCCGCCGCGTCGGCTTCGTCGCCTGACCAACCGTGGAACTGCTCTTCATCGCCCTCGGCGGTGCGGTTCTGGGGATTGCCGCACGGTATGCCATTCCGGGGCGCCGCGCACACGGTGCAGTCCTCGTCCCGGCGATCGGCACCATGGTCGCGTCCGTCGTCTGGGTGGCGCTGAGCTGGCTCGGCGAGCCCTTGGACGGTGGCTGGATCTGGTGGGTCACCCTCGGGGTGACCGCACTGGCATCCGTCGCAGCCGACCTGGCCCTGGTGCGCACGCGCACCGCCGGCGACGAGCGGATGCTGCACACCCTGATGCGCGACGGGCACCCGGCCCGCGCGTGACGAAGGCTCCCCGTGCGGCCGGCGGTCAGGCGGTCAGGCCGAGTCCGTCCATGCGCCGCGTGTGCGCGGCGATGAGCTCAGTGAACACGGGTTCGATCCGGGACTCCGCTGCGGTGATGCCCTCCATCGGCAGAGCCGAGCGGGCGACCAGCAGGGTGTCCCCGACCAGGCGTCGTCCCCACAGGGCCAGGTGCGACCCGAGCGCCGGGGCGGCGCCGATGGCGGCCTTCAGGTGGGTGACGAGAACCTCCGTGCCGGCGTCCTGGCCGAGCAGGTGCGCCACCCGCGGGCCCACATCGCCGGGCAGCCCGTCGGACAGCCGGATGAAGAAGTCGTCGAGCAGTCCCCCGGCGAGATAGCAGCTGAGCAGCAGTTCGTTCCAGTCGGCGCCGGCCGTCTGCTCGCGGAACGCGTCGAGGTGGGGCGCGAACGGGGCCATCACCTCGGACGGCTCACCGCCGCGGCGGCGGATCTCGGCCACGAGCCCCTGGTGCTTGGCGAGGGCCCGGCCGGCGGCGACGCTCAGCGCCTCCTTCGCGGTGAGGTCCGGAGCGATCGCGATGGCCAGGGCGAGGTTCTCGAACATGCCGAGTTGGAAGTACGCCGCCTGGCCGAAGTAGGGCAGCAACTCCGGTGTGAAACCGGCGATGTCCATTTTCGTGGTCGACTGACGTGCCCGCCGCGCCGGTTGCCGGGGTGCCTCCACGCGCTTCTTGCGCCCATCGGTCCACATGATCACAGGCCCAGCTTAGAACAGTGTCGTGCCGCCACCGCGGGTTCCGGCCCATGCTGGGCGAATCGGCGCGTCCGGGTCCGGTATAAGAGACTTCACAGGGCCGCCCGATAGGCTGGGACCACGCTATCGGCATGGATCGATGGCCAGGTGCCCGAAGCAAAAGACGGGCGCATCCCGCTTCCAGCTAATGACAGGCAATAATTCGTGATTTTCTCCGAACTCAACATCGACCAGGACATGGTTCAGGCTCTCGCTGATAAAGGCATCATCGAGCCCTTCCCCATCCAGGTGCAGACCATCCCCCTCGCCCTGAGCGGCCAGGACATCATCGGCCAGGCCAAGACCGGCACCGGCAAGACCCTCGGCTTCGGCCTTCCGATCATTCAGCGACTCGGGCTCGACCCCGCACCCGGCGTGCAGGTACTCGTCGTCGTCCCGACCCGCGAGCTGTGCGTGCAGGTCTCCGAAGACCTCGAGATGGCTTCCAGCAACCGCAACACCAAGGTTGTCTCCATCTACGGCGGCAAGGCGTACGAAGGTCAGATTGAGGCGCTCAAGGCCGGCGCGCAGATCGTCGTCGGCACCCCCGGCCGGCTCCTCGACCTCGCCAGCCAGCGCCTGCTCAGCCTCGCCAACGTAAGCGAGATGGTGCTCGACGAGGCCGACAAGATGCTCGACCTCGGCTTCCTCGCCGACATCGAGAAGCTGTTCTCGCAGACGCCGTCCACCCGCCACACGATGCTGTTCTCGGCCACGATGCCGGGCCCGATCGTCGCTCTGGCGCGCCGGTTCATGAACCGCCCGATCCACATCCGTGCGTCCGACCCCGACGAGGGCCTGATGCAGGCCAACATCGAGCACCTGGTCTACCGCGCACACAACATGGACAAGGACGAGGTGATCGGCCGCATCCTGATGGCCGAGGGCCGCGGCAAGACCGTGATCTTCACCCGCACCAAGCGCGCCGCCGCCAAACTGGTCGAGGAGCTCGAAGATCGCGGCTTCAACGCCACGGCCGTGCACGGTGACCTCAACCAGGAACAGCGTGAACGCGCCATGGCCTCCTTCAAGGCCGGCAAGAAGGACATCCTGATCGCCACGGATGTCGCCGCACGCGGCATCGACGTGGACGACGTCACTCACGTGATCAACCACACCATCCCCGAGGACGAGAAGGCCTACCTGCATCGCGTAGGACGCACCGGCCGTGCGGGCAAGACCGGCATTGCGGTCACGTTCGTCGACTGGGACGACATGCACAAGTGGACGCTGATCAACAACGCGCTCGACTTCGGCACGCCGGTTCCGATGGAGACCTACTCGTCGTCGCCGCACCTCTACGCCGACCTGAACATCCCGGCCGGGTCGAAGGGTCGCCTCCGCGCCTCGCCCATCCGAGAGACCGCCGCCTCGGCCGCACGCACGGGTGGCGCAGGCCGCACCGGCGGCGCCGGCCGCTCCGACTCGGGCCGCTCTGACTTCGGCCGTTCCGGCGGGGGCCGCACCGGTGGCGACTCCTCGCGCTCGGGCGCCGGTCGCTCCGGCGCCGGTCACACCGACGCCGCACGCTCGGGCGCGAGCCACTCCGGCGAACTGGCCGGCAGCCGCCCGCCGCGCTCGCGCACCCGGGTCAGCGCGACCACCAACCCGGATGCCCCGGTCATCACCCCGGCCGCCGGCACTCACGACGGCGGCGGCGCCGAGCACCACGACGGCAACAGCGCCCCGCGGCGTCGAAGCCGCACGCGTCGCCACGCCCCGCAGGCCGGCACCCCCAGCTAGGCACCCCCTGCACGGCAGTTTCGGCCGTAAGCGCCTCCGCTTCGGCGGGGGCGCTTTTCGTTTGACTCCGCGGTGGCTCACGATAGGGCTCGCGGCGCATGGTAGACCGCGCGCCCGGTTCCCTAGGGTGGGCGGCGTCAGCCGTAGACGGGCGGCGAGCCCGTTCCCTGTCCGATGATGCGCTCGAGCACCTCGGGCGTCGTCGTGTTCTCGCCCAGGCGGTTCGGCTTGCCCTCGCCGTGGTAGTCGCTGGACCCGGTGACGAAGAGTCCGTACTTCTCGGCGAGCGCGTAGAGGTGGGCCTTCGCCTCGGGCCTGTTCTCACGGTGCTCGAGTTCGAGCCCGAAAAGGCCGGCCTCGGCCAACCGGGCCAGTTTCGCTTCAGGGATGACGTCGACCGCCCCGCGCGTCGCCGGGTGTGCGATGACCGGCACCCCACCGGCCGCGCGCACGAGGGTGATGGCCCGCAGCGGGTCCGGCGCGTAGTGGGGCTGGTAGTAGCCGGCCTCCCAGTGCAGGATTCCCGCGAAGGCCTCGCTCCGCGTGAGCGCGAACCCGCGGGCCACCAGTGCGTCGGCGATATGCGGGCGGCCGACCGTCGCATCCGGCGTGGTCTGTGCGAGCACGTCTTCCCAGGTCAGGGCGTAGTCGACGCCGATGCGCTCCACCATCTGCTCGGCGCGCACCAGCCGGGCCTGCCGCACCCGGGCGGTTTCGGCCACGATGCCGGCGTTGGAGGGGTCGAACAGGTACGCGAGCAGGTGCACGCTGGAGAAGCCCACCCGGGTGCTGAATTCCATGCCGGGGATGAGTGTGAGTCCGGCGGTGCGGGCGGCAACACCGGCCTCGGCCCAGCCGGCGGTCGAATCGTGGTCGGTCAGTGCGACCGTGCCCAGGCCGGCCGCGGCGGCGGCCCGCACGAGCTGCGACGGGGTCTCCGTGCCATCCGACACGCTCGAATGCGTGTGCAGGTCGATCGGACCGCGGAATCGTCGAGCACCAAGCATTCCCCCATGCTAGTTGTGCGACGGACCCGGACCGTCCCGCGGGGTTCCCAGCCGCCGCCATCGCCGACTCGCCCTCGGCCAGAACGCCGACATCGTCACCCTGCCGGAAACCACCGAGGCCACCGGTGAGGCCGTCGCCGAAGCCATGCGCGAGGGCGGACGTCCGATGTGGGTAGACACCATCGCCTTCGACCAGATCTCCAAGGCCCGCTCCACGACCCTAATGATCAGCTCCGACCTGGGCGACTACACGGTCAGCGACGAGGCCGGACCGGCGACCGGTGCGGGCGCCGTCGGCACCTGGCCGACTTTCGCGCCGGCCCTGCTCGGCTCGCCGATCGACCACGCGTTGGCCACCGCGAACTGGCAGGTGCAGGGCCTGCGCGTGATCAAGGCGGAAGACGGCGCAGGCAGCGATCACCGCCCGATCGTGGCCACCCTCGCCCAACCTCCTAGCTCAATGGGACAATGGGCCATGGCCACTTCCAGCGAAACCGCGATCACCCCTGCTCCCCGATCGAACGAGAACCGCTCCACCACCCCCGGTTCGGCCGGGTTCAAGGCGTACATCTCCAACGACTGGGCCGAGCGCACCGAAGAGCTACCGCTCGCCCGCGAGCAGGCGCGCTTCGCGGCCGCCCGCCGCGAACTCCTTTCCGCAATGCACCCCGGACAGCGTTTGATCATCCCCGCCGGTCGTCTCAAGCAACGCTCCAACGACACCGACTACGCGTTCCGCGCGCACTCGGCCTTTGCGCACCTCACCGGCTGGGGCAGCGACGCCGAGCCCGGCGCCGTGTTGGTGCTCGAACCCACAGCGACCGGTCACGACGCCACCCTCTACTTCCGAGAGCGGGCCGGCCGCGACTCGGACGAGTTCTACGCAAACCCCGATATCGGCGAATTCTGGATCGGCCCACGCCCCGGGGTCGCCCAGGTTGCCGCCGACCTCGGCGTGCCGGTGCGCGGCATCGCCGACCTTGCCCTGGTCATGAACACGATCGACACCGAGAGCCTCGTGCTGCGGGAGGCCGACCCGCTCTTCACCACCGAGGTCGACGAAGCCCGCCTCCGATTCGCGGCGGAGAAGGTGCTCACGACCGACGCCTCCGACTCGCCGTTCAGCCTCGAGATCAACGGCGACCATGCCGCCGACGAGCAGTTCGCCCGCGGCCTGTCGGAGCTGCGCCTGGTCAAGGACTCCTACGAGATCGCCCAGATGCGCCTCGCCGTCGCCGCCACGGCCCGCGGCTTCGAGGACATTATCCGGGACCTGCCCCGCTCGAGCACCCACCACCGCGGCGAACGGCTCGTTGAGGGCGTGTTCAACACCCGGGCCCGGTCCGACGGCAACGCGGTCGGCTACGACACGATCGCCGCGTCCGGCCCTCACGCCTGCATCCTGCACTGGACCCGCAACGATGGCGCCGTCGTGCCCGGCGACCTGATCCTGATCGACGCCGGCGTCGAGGTCGACAGCTACTACACCGCCGACATCACCCGCACCCTCCCGGTGAACGGCACCTTCACCGACGTGCAGCGCCGTGTCTACGACGCCGTGCGCGAGGCAGCGGATGCCGCGTTCGCCATGGCGCGTCCCGGCGCCGTGTTCCGCGACGTGCACGCCGCGGCGATGGCGGTCATCGCGCGCCGCACGGCCGAATGGGGCATGCTGCCCGTCACCGCCGAGGAAGCCCTGCTGCCCGACAACGGCCACCACCGCCGCTATATGGTGCACGGCACCAGCCACCACCTCGGCCTCGACGTGCACGACTGCGCGCAGGCGCGCCGCGAGATGTACATGGACGGCGTGATCGAGCCCGGAATGGTGTTCACGATCGAACCCGGCCTCTACTTTCAGCCCGACGACCTGACGGTGCCTGCGGAGTACCGCGGCATCGGCGTGCGGATCGAAGACGACATCCTGGTCACCGCGGACGGCCCGGAGAACCTGTCGGCCGGCATCCCCCGCACCGTCGAGGAGGTCGAGGCCTGGATCGCCGCCCTCACCACCTAAACCTGACCGCGGACTGTCAGGGCAGCGGATGCTGCGGAGCCGCGGGCGGCTCTTCGACGCGAGGGGGCTCCGACGGATGCGGCGGGGCCGGCACCGTCTGCTCGGCCTCAGCGAGCCCGGCGAGTAGGTTCCGGGCCCGATTGACCAGGGTGCCGTCGACGATCACCTGATAGGTACTGGCAATCACCTGCATGGTCGATGTGAAGTCGCGGCGACGTCGATTGAGCGCGGCACTGACGACCCCGAACAGCATGCCGAACCCGGCGCCGATCATCACCGCGGCGAATACGAACGGCAGGCCCGCGCCATCCGGCGAGAAGATGAAGAACAGCAGCCCGAAGAACACGCCCAGCCAGGCGCCGGAGGCCGCACCGGCGAGAGCGACGCGCCCCCAAGTGAGTTTGCCGGTGACCCGCTCGACGGTTTTGAGGTCGTTGCCGAGGATGGAGACCTGCTTCACCGGGAAGTCGGACTTCGCCAGAGTGTCCACAGCTTCCTGAGCCTCGCCATAGGTGGCGTATGTCGCGAGCACCTCCCCCTTGGGTAAAACGGGGAACAATGCGGCCCTGCGCCCGCCGAAGGGGTTCTGATTGCTCATGAGTCCATTCTTTCACAGGACCGATCTGCCCTGAAGGTGGCCTAGATTTGATCTGTGTCTGCCACCAGAGTCTTCGTTGCCCGTTTGGCCGGGTGTACCGTTTTCGACCCCGCGGGAGACCGTGTGGGCAAGGTCAGGGACGTGCTGGTGGTCTACCGAAAAAACGACCCGCCCCTCGTCGTCGGCCTGATCGTGGAGATCCCGGGCAAACGCCGCGTTTTCGTGTCCATCGGGCGCGTCACCAGCATCGGTTCGGGTCAGATCATCACCACCGGTCTGATCAACGTGCGCCGCTTCGAGCAGCGCGGCGGAGAGGTGCGCGTCATTGCCGAGATGCTCGGGCGCACGGTGGTCTTCAACGACGGTTCCGGTGAGGCGACCATCGAAGACGTCTCGATCGAGGAGCTCCCCCAGGGCGGTTGGGCGATCAGCCAGCTCTTCGTGCGCCGCCCCAAGATCAGCCTGTCCCTCTTCGCGAAGGGCGCCACGACCTTCACGGACTGGGCCGAGGTGCGCGAGCAGACCACCGAGGGCCAGGCCCAGTCGGCCGAGCAGCTCATCGCCACCTACTCCGACCTCAAGCCCGCCGACCTCGCGAATACCCTGCTCGACCTCCCGCCGGAGCGCATGCACGAGGTTGCCGGCGAGCTACCGGACGGCCGTCTCGCCGACGCCCTCGAGGAGATGCCGGAAAGTGAGCAGGTCAGCATCCTGACCCGGCTCGGCGACGCCCGCGCCGCCGACGTGCTCGACCACATGCAGCCCGACGACGCCGCCGACCTGATCGCGCAGCTGCCGGAAGAGCTCGGCGAACAGCTGCTCGACCTGATGGAGCCGGAGGAAGCGGACGACGTGCGCTTCCTGCTCACTTACGCCCCCGACACCGCCGGCGGCCTGATGACGACCGAACCAATCATCGTCTCGGCCGATGCCACGGTCGCGGAGGGGCTCGCGCTCATCCGTCGCCACGACCTGGCGCCAGCCCTCGGTGCGGCCATCTGCGTCACCCTCCCGCCCTACGAGCCGCCCACCGGCCGCTTCCTCGGCATGGTGCATTTCCAACGGATGCTGCGCTACCCGCCCCACGAACGCCTCGGCACACTGCTCGACCAGGGTCTTGATCCCGTCACCGCCGACACCTCGGCCGCGGAGGTCACCCGCATCCTCGCCAGCTATGACCTCGTCTCCGTGCCCGTGGTCGACGAGAACCACCGACTCGTCGGGGTGGTGACGATTGACGACGTCCTCGACTATCTGCTGCCCGACGACTGGCGCAGCCACGATGGCAACGACGACGTGCGCCGCCGGGCCGAGGCCCGCACCGAACTGACCACGGGAAGCATCCCGCTGCACCACGGACGGAGGACCGGCAATGGCCCGAGCTAACCGAGCGGATCTCCGCCTCGACTCCCCCAAGGGTGTGCGCACGCCCGCCCTCGGCCGCAAGCGTCGGCGTAGCCGCGACCGCCCCAGCCGCGACCGCTTCGGCCGGTTCACCGAGGCCATCGCCCGCGGCATGGGCACGCCGTGGTTCCTGCTCGGGCTGACGTTCTTCGCCGTCAGCTGGATCGCCTGGAACACGCTCGCACCGGTGCAGTGGCGCTTCGACTCCGTGTCGCTCGGCTTCATCGCACTGACCCTGGTCTTGTCGATGCAGGCCTCCTACGCGGCCCCGATGATCCTGCTGGCGCAGAACCGCCAGGACGACCGAGACCGGGTGCAGTTCGAACAGGACCGGCAGCGCGCCGAACGCAACCTGGCCGACACCGAATACCTCGCCCGGGAGGTGGTGGCGCTACGCCTCGGCATGAAGGACCTCGCCTCCCGCGATTTCCTCCGCTCCGAGCTGCGCGCCCTTCTCGACAACCTGGAAGAGCGCGAAGACCCGGACAAGCAGACCCGTAAACGCCTCCGCAAGGGCGACCGCGAGCGAGACCGCGACCGCGAGGAGCGATCGCCCAGTGCCTGAGCCCCTCTTTTCCGCCGACCAGGTGCTCACCGCCCTGGCCCGGGTGATCGACCCGGAGATCCGCAAGCCGATCACCGACCTCGACATGGTCGCCGGGGTGCGGATCGTCGACGGCCGCGCCCTCGTGGGGATCCGTCTCACCATCGCCGGCTGCCCGGCGGCCCGGCAGATCGAGCGCGATGTGTTGCGCGCCGTGGAGTCCGTGGCCGGCCCCGGCAACGTGACCGTGGATGTGAGCGTGATGACGCGCGAGCAGCGCCGAGCGATGACGGAGAAGCTGCGCGGCGGCAAGGAAGCCCGCAGCAACCAATTCGGCCCGGACTCGCTCACCCGGGTCTACGCCATCACCAGCGGCAAGGGCGGGGTCGGCAAGTCCACAATCACCGCGAATTTGGCCGTGGCCCTGGCCGAGCGCGGCCTGCGGGTCGGCATCGTCGACGCGGATGTCTACGGGTTCTCCATTCCCGGACTCCTCGGCCTGGTCACCCCGCCTTCCCCCGAGACGGGCAAGTCCGCCGCGGTCAAGCCGACCCAGGTCGGCGAGATGATCCTGCCGCCGATCGCCTTCGACGTGAAGGTCATCTCGATCGGCATGTTCGTGGAGGACGGCTCCGTCGCGGTTGCCTGGCGCGGGCCGATGCTGCACCGCGCGATCACCCAGTTCCTCACCGACGTTTACTTCGGCGACCTGGACATCCTGCTGCTGGACCTGCCGCCGGGCACCGGCGACGTGGCCATCTCGGTCGGGCAGCTTTTGCCCCAGGCCGAGGTTATCGTCGTCACCACCCCGCAACCGGCCGCCGCCGACATCGCCGAACGCAGCGGTGTCGTGGCCCGGCAGACCGGCCAGACCATCTACGGCGTGATCGAGAACATGGCCGGGATCGTGCAGCCCGACGGCACGGTGCTGGAGCTGTTCGGTTCCGGGGGTGGCGCCGAGGTCGCGCGCCGGCTCGGCGCCGGGCACGGGCTCCCCGTACCGTTGCTCGCCCAGGTTCCCCTCAGCGTGCCGCTCCGCAGTGGCGGGGACACCGGGGTGCCCGTGGTGCACGGCGACCCGACCGACCCCGCGGCCGTGGCCATCCGTTTGGTTGCCGACCGCCTCGCCACCCGGGCGCGCGGCCTCTCCGGATTGAGCCTCGGCATCACCCCAAAGTAGCGTCGCCGCACCGGCGCCGCGGCGGAGCGCACGCGCCGCCCCCACCTAGACTTTCGGCATGCCTGCCTCCCCCCTCGACCCTGCCGGGATCACGACTCTCACCCGCTCCATACGTTCCACGACGGGAGCCACGGTCACCGTGATCGCGCCCTTCACCGGGGAGGTGCTGCACGAGCTGCCCGTCAGCGGGCTGCCCGACGTGCAGGCGGCCTACGCGCAGGCGCGCCTGGCCCAGCTGGCCTGGGTGCGGGCCGGGTTCGCACGGCGCCGAGCGATCCTGTTGCGCGCGCACGACCTGATCCTCGAGCGACGCGGGCTGCTGCAGGACACCGTGCAGGCGGAGACCGGCAAGACCCGCGGCCAGGCCTTCGAGGAGGTCTTCCAGGCCGCTGGCGTCACCCGCTTCAATGCCCTCGCCGCGCCGCGCGTGCTGCGCGGCGGGCGCCGCCACTCCGCGATCCCGCTCGTCATCACGGCCACTGTGCGCTACCGGCCCAAGGGCATCGCGGGCGTGATCACCCCGTGGAACTACCCGCTCAGCCTCGCCGCCATGGATGTCGTGCCGGCCCTCGCCGCCGGCTGCGGCGTGGTGCAGAAGGCCGACGACCAGGGTGCGCTGAGCATCCTCTCGTTGCGTCAGGCATTCATCGACGCCGGCGTGCCCGAGCAGCTCTGGGCCGTGGTCGTCGGCGACGGCGCGGAGATCGGCGGGGCGGTCACCGCGGAGGCCGACTACGTCTGCTTCACCGGGTCGACCGCGACGGGCAAGCGGGTGGCGGCGCAGGCGGCCGGCAACCTCACCGGCGTCTCGCTCGAGCTGGGCGGCAAGAACCCGCTGATCGTGCTTGACGACGCCGACCCGGCCCGCGCGGCCGCCGACGCGGCCCCGGCCTGCTTCACGGCGATGGGCCAGCTCTGCGTGTCGATTGAGCGCATCTTCGTGCAGCGAGGTGTGGCCGACGCGTTCCTGCACGAATTCGTGGCCGTCACCCGGTCGCTCCGGCTCGGCGCCGACTACGACTACACGACGGACGTCGGTTCCCTCACCTCGCAGGCCCAGCTGGACCGGGTGAGCGCGCAGGTGGCCGACGCGGTCGCCCACGGCGCCACGGTCGAGGTCGGGGGCCGTGCCCGCCCCGACCTGGGACCGTTCTTCTACGAACCCACCGTGCTGACCGGGGTCACCCCGGCGATGGAGTGCTTCGCCGGCGAAACGTTCGGCCCTGTGGTCGCGGTCACCGTGATCGACTCGGAGCAGGAGGCCATCCTGGCCGCCAACGACAGCGACTACGGGCTGAACGCGTCGGTGTTCTCCGGTTCCGTGCGGCGGGCTCTGCGCGTGGGCGGGGCCCTCGAGGCCGGCAGCGTGAACATCAACGAGGGCTATCGCGGGTCGTTCTCCTCGGTGGCGGCCCCGATGGGCGGCCTGAAGCAGTCCGGTCTCGGCCGACGCAACGGCCCGGAGGGACTGCTCAGGTTCGTGGACGCCGTCACCATCGCGCGTCCGACGGGTCTCGTGCAGCTGCCTCGCACCGGCCACGACTTCGAGCGGCTGGCCGGGCCGATGCTGCTGCTGGCGGCCGTGCTGAAGGGCATCCGCCGCCGCTGACCCCGGGCAGCAGAGCCGTGACCCGGCTCCGCGAACCCGGCTCAGACGAACAGTTTGGCCGACGCCGCCGCCTGCTGGGCCGCCTGCTGGGCCGCCTTCTCCGGCGCCAGCTTCGCCGCCTCCGCCTTGGTCGCCTTCTTCGCGTTCTTCTTGATCTTGGCCTTGCCCTTCGGCTTCGCCGTGGGCTTTCCCAGCGTGGTCGTGATGTCCGGCACTGGCCGGTTCAGCTCGCGCGGCGGGCGCTCGTACTCCGAGCCGGCGGGGCGAGTCGGAATGGTCACCTGGGGCGGCTCGCGATGCGTGTAGGGGACGATCGACAGCAGGTGGCTGATCATGTTGAGGCGCGCGGCCCGCTTGTCCTCGCTCTCGACGACCCACCATGGGGCCTCCGGCAGATCGGTGTGCACGAACATCTCGTCTTTGGCGCGGGAATAATCGACCCACTTCGTGATCGAGAAAAGGTCGGTCCCGGACAGCTTCCAGCGGCGCATCGGGTCGTTCAGCCGTGACCGGAACCGCCTCTCCTGCTCGGTGTCGGACACCGAGAACCAGTACTTGACGAGCAGAATGCCGTCTTCGACCAGCATCCGTTCGAAGAGGGGCGCCTGGTGCAGGAACCGGCGGTACTCGTCGGGGGTGCAGTACCCCATCACGTGTTCGACGCCGGCGCGGTTGTACCAGGAGCGGTCCATCAGCACGATCTCACCCGTGGAGGGCAGGTGTTCGATGTACCGCTGGAAGTACCACTGGCCGCGCTCGCGCTCGGTCGGCACCGGCAGGGCGACGATCCGGGCGACGCGGGGATTGAGGAACTCGCTGACCCGCTTGATCGCGGACCCCTTGCCGGCCGCGTCCCGGCCCTCGAAGATCACGACGATGCGGGCCCCGGACTCCTTGACCCATTCCTGCATGGCGACCAACTCGGTCTGCAGATTGCGTAACTCGGCGGAGTAGACGGGCAGCGGCACCCGCTTGGGCTTCGCGTGGGTGTTCGACGGCTTCGACACGGTCACACTCCTCAGATACGTGGGTTCAGCGTAGCGTGCACGCATCGCCCGTATGGCCCGGCCTGCATATTCTGGTGCGCACTGCGCCGCTCACCGCCCGGCCCTCGGCCTCAGCCTCGGGTGGCACATACACCTGTTCGACCCCGGCACGCATTTCTCCTGCTCGAGAATCATCGCCGACGATCTATCGCCCGCCGTCGGACAGGCCGTCGCCTTTTCCCGGCTGGGCGACGACCGAGTGGCCGTGGCGGACACCGGCGAGGGTGCGGCCAACCAGGGGACCTTTCGCGCATCGCTCTTTCCGGCCGGGCGCCTGATCGTGGTCGACGAGGACTTCTCGTCATTCGGGCTGTCCGGCGAGGTCATCGCAGCGGTCGGGAACACGATCCGAGCGCACTCGGACCGTGTCGCGGGCCTACGTGCCCGACCTGCCCGACCTGCCCAACGTACCCGTTCCCGACGTCCGCCAGCTCGAATACGCCGCGTCCGGTGTGCTCGTCACCTGGTTCGTTTGGCCGCGTGGCTTCGTGGCTGCGTGGCTAAGTGGCTAAGTGGCTTCGGAGTCGAAGGGCGCCGGCAGCGTGGCGGCCTCCCTGGCGCGCTTGCGTTGCAGATAGGCGCCGTCGGGGTTCGGCACCGCCCGCGACACGGTCGCCGATTGGCCTTTCAGCTCGTCTTCGTCGGTGAGAGCTTCACGGATGATGCGGCGCGGGTCATACTGACGCGGGTCGAGTTTCTTCCAGTCGACGTCGTCGAAATCCGGGCCCATCTCGTCCCGCATCCGGTCTTTGGCCCCGTTGGCCAGGTTGCGGAGCTGCTTCACGAGACGGGCGAGCTGGGCGGCATAGTGGGGAAGCCGTTCGGGTCCGAGCAGGAAGACGGCGACAATCCCGATCAGTAATATCTTCTCGAAGGTCAAACCGAACATTCCCCCAGAATAACCCCCGGCGAGGCCTCCCCGGACCATGCCCGGCCCCCCTTAGGCTTGACCCATTCATCTACTGGAGTTGCGCTGTGTCTGACAAAGATCTGAACTGGAAATTCTCCGACGACTCAGTCGTGGAGTCCGACGCTGTGGCGCGGGCCAGACAGCAGTCCCTCGAACTCGGAATCGACGCGATTTCTCCGGCGGTCGGCGCTCAATCGGCCGTGATCGCGGCCGCCACCGGGGCCCGGAGCATTCTCGAGGTCGGCACCGGTGCCGGCGTCTCCGGCATCTGGCTGCTCACCGGCGCCCCCGGCGCCACCCTCACCTCGATCGACACCGAGGTCGACCACCAGCAGCACGCCAAAGCCAACTTCGCCGAAGCCGGCATCCCCGCGAACCGGGTACGCCTGATCACGGGCCGGGCAGCGGATGTACTGCCGCGCATGAACGAGAACTCCTACGACATTGTGTTCGTCGACGCCGATCCGCAGTGTGTGATCGAGTATGTCGAGCATGCTCTGCGCCTGGCCCGCCCGGGCGGAACCGTGCTCGTGGCCCACGCGCTCTGGCGCGGCCGCGTGGCCAACCCGGCCCAGCGCGACGATGTGGCGACCGGCTTCCGCACCCTGTTGACCGTCATCGCCTCGTCCACCGCAGTCATCAGTGCCCTCTCCCCTGTGGGCGACGGCCTGCTGCAGATCACCAAGCTCCGCGCCTAGACGGTCGAGCACACCCTCCGGTGGTCGAGCCGATCGGTGGTCGAGTCTGTCGGTCGTCGAGCCTGTCGGTCGTCGAGCCTGTCGAGACCCGGTGCGCCGGCTCCGGAGGCCCACACACCGGCATCCGTTGTCGCCGCCCGCGCTAACGGATGCCCCGGGCCGGGTTCGGAAGATGGCCCGCCTGGTTTCGACGACCTCGACCACCGGGCTCAGGTCGCTCGCGGCCGGGGATTTAAGCTGACGTCGGTCGAGCCGGCCGAGACCGGTGACCCGATCCCGGGGACTCACCCTGACGTTGGTCGAGCCTGCCGAGGCCGAGACCGTGCCCGTGCCCGGTTGGCCGGGTTCCCTTCCGCGGCCCGCCAGGTGCGGGTCGGGTCGAAGCAGTAGGGTGCCCTGACTTCGGGTATGCCCCGGATCATGCGGATGTCCCAGCCGGAGGTGTCAATGCTGTGGTGGTGGTACCAGCACAGGAGGACCCCGTTGTCGATCTCGGTTTTTCCGCCGCGGTGCCAGGGGATCACGTGGTGTACTTCGCACCAGGCGGCGGGCACGGTGCAGCCGGGAATGANGACGCCCTCATCGCCCTCGCCATGCTCAGCCTCGGCGGCCACAAACCAGTGCTCCCCGGCCGGGTTTAACCCACAGAAGCAGCAGGAGAGCCAGAATCTCCGTCGAATTGGTTCGCCGCCTCTCATCTAGTCCTGGCCAGCCGGATGATATATGATCCGAGAAGCGATAATAGAACTTTGTGTTCGATTATCGAACACGTCAGGACATGCACGCCACGACAGTGACGTCCGATTCACCCACGCAGAGCCCACAAAGAAGTGAGGAAGCCGTGCAGTTTCACCACCACGGATACGTGTCCACCGATCCCCGCATCCAGGATGCCGCCGGGGTCGGCCTCAATCGCCCGGGCGAGCTCCCCGAGAACGTCGACGTTCTCATCGTCGGAACGGGCCCAGCCGGCATGATCACCGCCGCGCAACTCTCCCAGTTCCCCGGTATCACGACCCGCATCGTCGAGCGCCGCGGTAAGCGCCTTGCAATCGGGCAAGCCGACGGCATCCAGGCCCGCAGCGTCGAGACCTTCCACGCGTTCGGTTTCGCGGAACGCATCATCGCCGAGGCCTACCGCATCACCGAAATGGCCTTCTGGACACCGGACCCCGCCGACGTGACCCGCATCATCCGTTCGGCCCGTGCCGTGGACGACCCCACCGGCATCAGCGAATTCCCGCACCTGATCGTCAACCAGGCGCGTGTTCTCGACTACTTCGCCGAAGTGATGGCGCACTCCCCCACGCGAATGGAGCCGGATTTCGGCTTCGACTTCCGCAGCCTGGAGAACACCGACGAGGGCGAGTATCCCGTCACGGTGACGCTCATGCACACCACCGGGGAGAAGCAGGGCCAGGAACGCGTCGTGCACGCCAAGTACGTGGTGGGCGCCGACGGTGCCCGCAGCGCTGTGCGCGACTCGATCGGCTGTACGCTCGCCGGCGACCAGGCATTCCACGCCTGGGGCGTTATGGACGTGCTCGCGGTCACCGACTTCCCGGACATCCGCATGAAGTGCGCGATCCAATCCGAATCCGGCGGCAACATCCTGCTCATCCCGCGCGAGGGCGGATACCTATTCCGCATGTATGTGGATCTCGGCGAGGTGGCCGCTGACGACAACGGGGCAGTGCGCACGACGACGATCGAGGAGATCATCGCGAAGGCCAACGGCATCCTCCACCCGTATACCCTCGACGTGAAGAATGTCGCCTGGCACAGCGTGTACGAGGTCGCCCATCGTCTCACCGATCGGTTCGACGACCTCCTCCCCCACGAGATCGGCACACGCACCCCGCGGGTGTTCATCACCGGGGACGCCTGCCACACGCATAGCGCCAAGGCCGGCCAGGGCATGAACGTGTCGATGCAGGACGGCTTCAACCTGGCCTGGAAACTCGGCTACGTGATCGAAGGCCGCAGCCCCGAATCCCTGCTCGGTACCTACTCTGCCGAGCGCCAGGTCATCGCAAAGAACCTGATCGATTTCGACAAGACCTGGTCGACCCTGATGGCGACGAAGTCGGAGGACCTGGAAGTTCCACTGGAGGAGTTCTATACGAAGACGGCCGAGTTCCCGTCGGGTTTCATGACGGAATACCCGCCGTCGATGCTGACCGGCGAGGCAACACACCAGCACCTCGCCACGGGATTCCCGCTCGGCAAGCGCTTTAAGTCCGCCCCGGTGGTGCGCGTCGGCGACGCCAACCCCGTGCAGCTCGGACACCACCACCGCGCCGACGGCCGGTGGCGCCTGTACGCGTTCGCGGATGCCGCTGTGTCCGGCGATGCCTCGGCGCTGACCGAGTGGGCCGAGTGGATTCGCACCTCACTCGAGTCGCCGCTGCTCGCGTACACCCCTACCGGGAGCGACATCGACAGTGTCTTCGACGTCAAAGTGGTCTACCAGCAAGAGCACACCGGGGTGGACATCGGCCGGGTTCCGGGCGTTTTCCTGCCGATAAGAGGACCCTTTGAGCTGATCGACTACGAAAAGCTCTATGCAACCGACCCGGCGCACGACATCTTCGAGCTGCGCGGGATCGACCGCGGCGGTGCCGTCGTGGTGGTGCGCCCGGACATGTATGTGGCCAACGTGCTGCCGCTGACCGCGACCGCTGAGCTCGCGGCGTTCTTCCGACAGATGTTGCTGGTGCGGTAGCCGCTCCTGCGTTAGCCGCTCCTGCGTTAGCCGCTCCTGCGGACACCTCAGGCAGCGAGAACGGGTGACTCGTCGCTTTGAGCTGCGCTGTTCGACGATTCACCCGCTCTCGCAGCTAGTCGGCGGACGGCCTCTGCCGCTGCTTCTTGGTGGCCGACCGCTGTTGCTTCGCGGCGAGGTGCCTTCGGCCCGAACCACGAGTGGGTTTGGTCGGCCGGCGGATGGGCGCATCGGGAGCCAGGCCCGCGGCCACGATGTCGGCGAGCTTCGCCAAAGCGAGCTCGCGGTTGCGCAGCTGGGAGCGCCGCTCGGACGCGGTCACGGTGATCGCCCCGTCGACGAGGCGTTTGGCGAGGCGGGCGAGCAGGCGCATCCGCTGGTCGTCGGAAAGCTTCTCCGACTCGGCAACGCTCCAGATGAGCTCGACGCGGCTGTCGGAGGTGTTCACGTGCTGGCCGCCCGGCCCTGACGACCGCGAGAACCGCCAGCCGAGTTCGCGCTCGGGAATAATCAGCGCGGGCGACACCTCCAGATCCATGTGACCAGCGTGACACGATCTTGGGGTTGGTGTCGGCTGGAGTGCTCCGGTGGCCAAACAGCACCGTGATCGCGCCTGTCGAACTGTGGGGGCACTGTGCGCCCGGGTGGTGGCGGACGAAGCCACGTTCCTAGGAGGCGGTGGTGACCCGATTTCGGGAAGGCACGTTGACGCTGGTCGAGCCCGCCGAGACCGGTGAGCGGCTGGCCGGGTTCCCTCCCCCAGGCCGCCAGGTGCGGGTGGGGTCGAAGCAGTAGGGTGCCCTGACTTCGGGTGTGCCGCGGATCATGCGGATGTCCCAGCCGGAGGTGTCGATGCTGTGGTGGTGGTACCAGCAGAGCAGGACCCCGTTGTCGATCTCGGTTTTTCCGCCGCGGTGCCAGGGGGTGACGTGGTGTACTTCGCACCAGGCGGCGGGCACGGTGCACCCCGGGATGGTGCAGCCGCCGTCGCGGGCGCTGATGGCGCGGCGTTGGGCCCGGTTGAAGAAACGATTCTCGGTGCTGAGGCTGAGCACCTTGTTGTGCGGCCCGAACCGGATCTCCTGAAAACCACCGGCGCAGAGCGCCTGCTTCACACTTGTCAGCGAGATCGGCGCTTCGACGCCGTCGATCCAACCCACCCCGCGGCCCGCGGTAAGGTCGGCCTGGTTGACGTGGATCATGACGGTGGGGGCGGCGCCGCCCATGGTCGGGGTCCCCGCGTCACGGGTGGCGGCTTCGAACACACCACGGAGGATGTCGGCGCGTTTCTGACCACCGATACGGTCGTCGCTGAGGGCCGCGGCCTCCGCCCCCGGGATCAGCTGCCCGGCCGCCATGCGCGCTTGTTCCTTGGCCGTGGGGAATGCGGGCGCCGCGTGAGCGGAGAGGTACGTGTCGAAGATGGCGTTCATGATGCCGCGGAGCTCCGGCGTGACTCCGCCGCGGAGCGGGTAGAGGCCGTCGCGGAAGAGCCCGAAGCCGACGGTGCTGCGGGCTTCGGCGACGGGCTCGTTGGGGGCGGTGCCGTCGGGATCGAGGCGGGCCTGCCACTGCCCCGCCATGCCCCGCACCAGGTCCGCAGGGAACGCGAACCCCTCCCCGGGCAGGCCGCGGGTGTCGTCGGTGACGGCGCCGGTGGCACTGGCCACCAGGGCACGTTCGGCAGTGCCGAGCTCGTCGGGCGCGACCCGGGCCGCGACCTGGTCGAGGGCGGTGACGATGTTCTCGGCCGCGTCCACGCCGAGGTCCCCGGCGGTGAGGGAATCGGCCACGGCCGGGTAGTAGGGCGGCAACATGCTGGTGCCCGCCCGGCGCGGGGTCACGTTCTCGCCCAGGCGCACCCGCCGATTCGCCTCCCGGGAAGAGACGCGGGTCAGGCGAGTGATCAGGTCGATGCCGCTGCTAGCCCCGTTCTTATACGCCAGGGACTCGTGGCCCAGGATACGCCGAGACCGCACCGAAATGTCGGCGGCGGAGGCAACCCTGGCCGCATCGACCCGACGGCCGAGGTCTTCAACCATGCCCAGCACCATCATCGCGTCCGCCTCGCCCAGGAGGGAGAAAGACACCGAGTCGAGCACGGCTGCGGCCAGGTCACGGGCCTGCTGCAGCTGCTGCACGAGGGGTGACTGTGCACGGGGTGACTGCGCGAAGGGTGCCTGCGCGAGGGGTGCCTGCGCGAGGGAAGGCACCGCCTGCGGTGAGGCGGTGGGGTGGTGCGGAGTGGGGGCTCCAGCCATACCTTAATAGTAGATGTGTACTAATAATAAGTCAAGAGGTTCTGCACGAGTATAGAAAGTAATTCGGTCGGCGCGGTGCCGTGGTTGGCCGACCACGTGCATCCGTCGGTGCGCGCCTCAGGCACCGCGGGCTCCCTAACGAATTCGACGGAGATTTTACCGATTTCGAGCCAAAAGGATGCTGTGGGCCGGTTCTGAGCAAAATCTCCGTCGAATTCGTTCGGCCGGGGGCCGGCAGCGGATGCTTCGCGATGGGTCGGGAGGTTGGGGCGCCTTCAGGCTGAGCCAGCAGCAGCCCCAGCAACAGCAACAGCAACCTCAGCCTGCAGCGGAAGCGCCCGGACGCTCTCGAAGCGGCGCAACTCCCCGTCGATCGGATCGGTGAAGGTCACCTCGCTCGCCAGGAGCTGCAGCGGGCGGGTGAAATCGTCGAGTGCGACATCCTGAACGACCGGGTACACCGGGTCATCGATGATGGGGATCCCTAGGCCCAGCATGTGCATTCGCAGCTGATGGGTCTTTCCGGTGCGCGGCGTCAGCCGATAGACGCCCGTGTGCTGCAGAACGGTCTCCAGCTCGATCAGCGACTCGGCATTGGCCGGGTCGTCGGTCACCTCGGCTTGCCAGTGGCCGCGCCTGCTCGTGAGGTGGTTGCGCACGGTGACGGGCAAATCCAGATCCGGCCGCAGCGGGGCCAGCGCCCGATAGGTCTTTTCGACCTCGCCGCGTTGGAACATCGATTGATACTCCCCACGCCAGCGCCGCTCCGTCGCCAGAACCACGAGGCCCGATGTCACCCGATCCAGGCGATGCAACGGCGAGAGCTCGGGAAGTCCCAACTCGGCGCGCAAGCGCACCACCACACTCTGTACAACGTGTCGGCCGCGCGGAATGGTCGAGAGGAAGGCCGGCTTGTCGATCACGATGAGTCGGGCATCCCGATGCACCACGTGTATGGTCCCGGGCACGGCTGTCTCATCGGCGAGATCGCGATGAAACCAGACAAAGGTACGCGGGCCATAGAGGTCGCTGCCCACGACCAGCGCGCCCGACTGATAGGCGAAGCGTTCCCCGGCCAGAAACCCGGCGACATCGACGAACTCGGCGAGTCGCTCGAGCAACCACGCACCCATGGTCGGCCACGGATGCGGCCCGGCCCGGCCCCCATCCGGCGTGCATACCCAGGCAGCGTCAAGCCCGTGGCGCTGTGGCAACGGGGAGGGCGGTGGCATTCACCGATCGTACGCCGCCCGGCAACCGCCCCACCAACTCGGAGACACCGGCGGCGAGCCGAAGCACATGACTGCGAAACCCTACAGGTAGTATGTGAATCGCACCCCAACCACTAGATGTGGTTCTTTCGCCCGACTCAGCGTCCCGCCCGATTGCCGTGGGTACCGACCCAAGGAGATGGCAGCGCGTGCTGAAAATGGAAAATCCCGGCGCAGGAAACCTCACGACCGAGCATGCTCTGAGCGCGCTCATGGTGGCCAAACGGGACGGCCGCCTGCTCGCCTTCGACAACGCCCGCATCTACGCGGCACTGGCCAAGAGCTTCACCGAGGTGAACGGCGAGTTGACCCCGCTCACGCACCGCACCATCCGTGACCTGGTCGCTCGCGTCGACCGCGAGATCGCCTCGCGCTTCGCGGTCGACATCAAGATCTACGAGGTGCAGAACATCGTGGAACACGCCCTGCTGGACAGCAAGGAGTACGACGCCGCCGAGGCCTACATCAACTACCGCATCCAGCGGGACTTCGCCCGCAGCAAGGCCACCGACATCAACCACTCGATCATAAAACTGATCAGCAAAGACGAGTCGGTCGTCAACGAGAACGCCAACAAGGACAGCGACGTCTTCAACACCCAGCGCGACCTGACCGCCGGCGCGGTGGGCAAGGCCATCGGCCTGAAGATGCTGCCCCCGCACGTCGCCAACGCCCACCAGAAGGGCGACCTGCACTTCCACGACCTCGACTACCACCCCTACGCGCCGATGACGAACTGCTGCCTGATCGACTTCACGACGATGCTGAGCCAGGGCTTCCGAATCGGCAACGCCGACGTCAACCCGCCCCGGTCGATCCAGACGGCGACGGCCCAGATCTCGCAGATCATCGCCAACGTGTCGTCGAGCCAGTACGGCGGATGCTCGGGGAACCGCATCGACGAAGTTCTCGCCCCCTACGCCGAGAAGAACCTCGAAAAGCACCTGATCGACGCAAGCAAGTGGATCGCGGATAAGTCGCAGCACCGGTCCTATGCCGAGGAGAAGACCCTCAAGGACATCTACGACGCGATGCAGAGTCTCGAATACGAGATCAACACCCTGTTCACCTCGAACGGGCAGACCCCCTTCACCTCCCTGGGCTTCGGCCTCGGCACCAGCTGGTTCGAGCGAGAAATCCAGAAGGCGATCCTACAGATCCGGATCGAGGGGCTCGGCAGTGAGAAGCGCACGGCAATTTTCCCGAAACTGATCTTCACCATCAAGCGCGGCCTCAACCTTGCACCGAACGACCCGAATTACGACATCAAGCAGCTTGCGCTGGAATGTTCCACCAAACGCATGTATCCCGACATCCTCAACTACGACAAGATCGTCGAACTCACCGGCAGCTTCAAGGTACCGATGGGCTGCCGCTCGTTCCTGCAGGGCTGGACCGACGAGCAGGGCAACGACGTCTCCGAGGGTCGGATGAATCTCGGAGTCGTGACGCTCAACTTGCCCCGGATCGCCCTCGAGGCCGCCGGCGACAAGGACAAGTTCTGGAGCATCCTTGCCGAACGGGTGAGCACGGCGCGCGACGCCCTGCTCTTCAGAATCGACCGGTGCAAGGAAGCGACCCCGGAGAACGCCCCGATCCTCTACATCTACGGCGCCTTCGGCCAACACCTGAATGCCGGTCAGCCCGTCGACACCCTCTTCAAGAACAAGCGCGCCACCGTTTCCCTCGGCTACATCGGCCTCTACGAGGTGGCCGCGGCCTTTTACGGCGGTGACTGGGAGTCCAATCCCGAGGCGAAGGACTTCACCGTCGAGATCCTGCGCACGCTCCATGGGCGCACCCAGGAATGGAGCACCGAGTACGGCTACCAGTTCAGCGTGTACTCGACGCCGAGCGAGAGCCTGACCGACCGGTTCTGCCGACTCGACACCGCGAAGTTCGGCGCCGTGGCAAACCTCACCGACAAGGACTACTACACCAACAGCTTCCACTACGACGTGCGCAAGAGCCCGACGCCGTTCGAGAAGCTGGACTTCGAGAAGGTCTACCCGGCGTACTCCTCCGGCGGGTTCATCCACTACTGCGAATACCCGATCCTGCAGCAGAACCCCAAGGCACTCGAGGCGGTATGGGACTACTCCTACGATCGCGTCGGCTATCTGGGCACCAACACTCCGATCGACCGGTGCTACGCCTGTGGCTTCTCGGGCGACTTCGACGCCACCCCGCGTGGGTTCGAGTGCCCCGAGTGCCACAACGCCGACCCGATGACCTGCGATGTCGTCAAGCGCACCTGTGGCTACCTCGGCAACCCGCAGGCCCGCCCGATGGTGCACGGCCGGCACACCGAGATCACCTCCCGGGTCAAGCACATGCCGGGCACCACCGGCATCCGTGGGGCGGATGCCGCGGCATCCGTCGCCGTGGATGCGTAACCCCCGGCCCGGCGAGTGGCTGTCGGAGAAACTGAGCCAGCGGTACGTCGGCGACTACAAGCCCTTCGTCTTCGTCGACGGCGAGGGGGTGCGGTGCAGCCTGTACCTGTCCGGTTGCCTGTTCGCCTGTGAGGGCTGTTTCAACCAGGCCACCTGGAGTTTTCGCTACGGGCAGCCGTACACCCAGGAACTTGAGGATCGGATCCTGGCCGATCTCGGCCAGGAGTACGTACAGGGCCTCACCCTCCTCGGCGGGGAGCCGTTCCTCAACACAGGGGTGTGCCTGGCCCTCCTCGACCGCGTGCGCCGGGAGCTCGGCACGTCGAAGGATGTGTGGTGCTGGACCGGCTACACGTTCGAAGAACTTTTGCGGGAGAGTGCGGACAAGCTGGCCCTTCTCGGCACGATCGACGTTCTGGTCGACGGTCGGTTCGAACTGGCCAAGCGCGACCTCAAACTGCAGTTCCGGGGGAGCAGCAACCAGCGGATCATCGACGTTCAGGAGTCCCTGGCCAGTGGACAGGTGACGCTGTGGGGCGGGCTCACGGACGCGACCGGCACCTTCGAACAGATCGAGAAACGGAACCTGATCTAGGTCAGAACAGCGGCCAGGGCACCGCGGGCATGTCGCCGCGCGGCGCAGGGAACCGCCCTCCAGAGCGCAACCGGTCGCAGCGTGCAGCCAGTGCGGCGATCTCGGCGTCGGTGAGCAACCCGGCAAGGATGTCGCCGAGCTCGCCGGTCAGCTGCGCACTGACCCGGTCGATCCCGTCCAGCTCGTCGGCGATGAGCTCGTCGCCCAGCCAGCCCCAGAGCACAGTGCGCAACTTATGGTCGACGTGAAAGGTGAGGCCGTGGTCGATGCCGTGACGGTGCCCGTCCGGCATCGCCAGGATGTGGTCGCCCTTGCGATCGGCGTTGTTCACGATTACGTCGAACACGGCCATGCGTCGCATCGCGGCCGAGTCCTCATGGATGAGGGTCACCGCACGATTGTGCTCGTCCCGGCCGTCGAAGACGCGACGCCAGCCCGGGGTCGGCGCGGCTTCCCACGGGACGAGGTCGACGGCATCCTGATCGGGATCGGTATGCTGCCACAGCTGCACCATCCCCCGGCCCATCGGGCCACCCCGCAGCCAGGTCCGAGGCACGACGTTCCAGCCGAAGGCCTGCGAGACCAGGTAGGCCGCGGCCTCGCGGTTGGCGAGGTTGCCGTCGGGAAAGTCCCACAATGGATTCTCGCCGGCGATGGGCTTGTAGACCACCGTGAATCCGCCGATAGTGCCGAGGAAGGTCGCGTTCGAGGCCGTCGTGATGCGTCCCGTGAGCTCGAGCTCACCGTCGAGCTCGCCGTCGAGCTCACCGTCGAGGGCGGCATCGTGCATCAGGGGCTGCCGGGGAGGGTGCAGGTGTGTCCGTCGGCGTCGATGGGGTTGCCGCAGAGCGGGCAGAGGGGGCGGCCGGCCCCCACCACCTCGCGCGTGCGCTTGGCGAAGGCCCGGGCGGTACCGACGGGCATCCGTACCAGGAGCATCTCCGCCGGCTCCTGCATGATCGCGTCGAGCAGATCCTCGTCGGGCACGTCGTCACTGGCCGGATCGACTTCCACGAGCGGATAGGCCTCAAGCACAACCTGCACGGTCGAGGGGTCCCAGCCCAGGCTCATCCCGCCGGTGCGGAATTCCTCCGCGACGGGCTGATCCAGCGGCTCGTTGTCGACGAGTTCGACGGGGGTAGTGCTTGGGATGCTGAACGGGTTGCCCTCATGGCTCATCAGCTGGTCGAGCATCTCATCGATTTTCTCGGCGAGCAGCGCGGATTGTTGTTTCTCCAGGGCGATGCTCACAATCTGAGCTCCGGTGCGCACCTGCAGGTAGAACGTGCGAGAACCAGGCGGACCGACGGTGCCGATGACGACACGATCCGGCCAGGCAAACTCATGGACGATTGTGGGCATGTGGGTATTTTAGGCGACCGTCGTGTGCGGCGCCTGACCAGCCCCGCCACCCACCGGCGCGTCGGCCAGAGGGGCGCTGGCGCCGAGCCAGGCGAGGTCGCCGGCATCCGTGTTGATGGCGTGCACGCTCGGCCGGCTGGTGCCGAAGCGCACGATCGAAACGGATGCCGGACCCACGTTGATGCGCTGAAAGAGGTCGAGGTGCATGCCGAGCGCATCGGCCAGAACGGACTTGATGATGTCGCCGTGGCTGACCGCCACCCACACCGCGCCCGGACCGTGCTCGGCCTCGAACGCCGCATCGTGACGACGGATGGCCGCGACCGACCGGGCCTGCATGGTCGCCATCGACTCTCCGCCGGGAAAGGTGACGGCCGACGGCTGAGACTGCACTGACGACCAGAGCTTCTCCTTGGCGAGATCGCCGAGGGCTTGGCCCTGCCACTCACCGTAATCGCACTCGGTGATGTCTTCCTCCACCGGCGTCACGAGCGAGCCGGCCTGCTGATCCAGGATGAACTGAGATGTCTGCCGGCAGCGCTCCAGAGGACTCGACACCACGCCGACCAGCGGCACCACGGCCAGGCGCTTGGCCGTGAGGGCGGCCTGGTCCTGCCCGACCTGGTCGAGCCGAACGCCGGCAGCGCGGCCGGCCAGCATTCCGGTGGCATTTGCGGTGGTGCGGCCGTGCCGCACGAGGATGACTGTGGCCATGGGTACAGCCTAGACAGGCAGGGTGGGAACGGAGCCCGGCCAGACGATCTGATGCTTGAGGAAGCCGGATGTCACGTCGCGTCCTCCAAGCTGACCGCCGACACCGTCCACGCGGTGCAGTCAGCTGGACTCTCCGTGACTCAGTCGGTCGGGTCGGTGATGAACCCCTCGTCGATCATCCAGGCATAGGCCACATCAGCGGGTTCCTTCCCGTCGACGTCAACCTGACGGTTCATGCCGCGCAGAACCTCGTCGGTGAGCTTGGGCGAAATCCGGGCGAAGATCTCTTCCAGGCCGGGGGTGGCTTCGATCGACTCGGTGAAGAAGACCGGCGCGACGTTGTACGCAGGGAAAAACGCGAGATCGTCGATCAGAACTGTGAGGTCGAGCGCGTCGAGTCGACCGTCGGTCGTGAAAACCTCGCCGAAGTTGCAGGCGCCGTCGTCGGTCGCGCTGTAGATCGCACCGGTGTCGTAGATTCCGATGTTGCCATTGGGCACCCCGTCAGCGGCGCCACGTTCGAGTCCGTAGTGGGCGAGCATGGGGTTCATGCCATCCGGCCGGGAGTTGAATTCGGATTCGACGCAGAAAGTGCGATCCTCCACCGGCAACGCGGCGAGTTCGGACATGGTCGTGATGCCGCCGAGCTCGGCGACCGCCTCACTGCGCACAGCCAGGGCATAGGTGTTATTCATCGGGGCCGGTGCGCCCCAGGTGATGCCGTTCTGGATGTCGATGTCATACACGGCTTGCCACATTTTGTCTTGGTCGGCGATCGACTCATCCTGACCGAGGTAGGTCAGCCACGCGGTTCCGGTGTATTCCCAGAGCATGTCGGCCTGACCAGAAAGAATCAGCTCGCGGGTCGGCTGGCTGCCGGGCAGATTGCTGAGGTCTGTGACGTCGAATCCCGCGGCGGTCCCGGCGAGCACCGCGATCTTGCCGAGCAGTAGCTGCTCCGTGAAGTTCTTGGACGTGACCGTGAGGTCGACGCCCTCGGCGCCCTCGAGCGGGGTGATCGACCCAGGTCCGACCGCGGGAACGTACGAGGTTGCCGGCTTCAGGCCGCAACCGGTCAGAGCGACTGCGGACAGGGCGAGGAGACCGGCTACCACCCCCCAGCGGCCGAGGGACGTGAGGCGGGTGCGAGAAGACGAGCGATACATCTAGAGTCCCTTCGGGCGGGCGATGTGTTCCACAACGCGGCCGACCCAGTCGATGAGCAGGGCGAGCAGAGCCACGAGCAGCGCTCCGGTGACGAGCACGGGGGTGAGGCTGAGATTGACGCCCGTGGTGATCAGGATGCCGAGTCCGCCGCCGTTGACGAACGTGGCCAGGGCCGCGGTGCCCACCAGCAGAACGAGAGCGGTGCGCACGCCCGACAGCATGACCGGAACGGCGAGCGGGAGCTCCACCCGAAACAATACGGCGGCGGAGCTCATGCCCATGCCTCGTCCGGCCTCGATGAGGCGGGCGTCGACCTGCTGCAGGCCCACCATGGTGTTGCGCAGCACCGGAAGCGCGGCGTAGAGCACGAGACTCAGCGTCGCGGCCCAGAAGCCGAAGCCGACCCAGAACGCGAGCAGCACGACGACGCCGATCGCGGGGGCCGCCTGACCGAAGTTGGCGATGGCGAGCACCGGAGCGGTCAGAAACCGCAAGGGTCTGCGGGTCAGGGCGATTCCCAAGGGAATCGCGATGACCAACACGATCACCGCGGCGAGCAGGGTGAGCTGGATATGCTCCACCGTGTAGACCCAGAGCGCGCCGGGAGCGAGGGTGGTGAGCACGATCGGCGACAGGTTGGCCGTCAGCAGCCAGATCACGAGCGCCAGGAACGCGAGCAGGATGCCGGCCAGCTGGTAGACCAGTCCCCGCCAGGATCGCCACACCGTGCGCGCACGGCTGACCGGTACGCCGGTCGCAGTCGGGTCGCCCGGCGTTTCAACGGCGGAATCGCCGCCGGCAAGGCCCGCCTCTGTATGCGGGGTGCGGGTACTCACTGAACGGACCGCGCGTCAGCGCCGCTGGGATCGGTCTCGATCAGGTCTGCCTCGGCGGCAGACACCTGCGCCTGGAACAGGCCGGTGTTCAGCCCGACGGGGGCCTGGTCTGACTCAAGCACGGCAGCGGACTGTGACCGGGTGATGGCGTCCATCACGGTTTGAACGTCGATGACGCCCTTGAACATGTCGCGGCGGCCCGTGACGAGCGCGGCTCCGGCGCTCGAGACGAGCATCGTGTCGAGCGCGTCATTGAGCGTAGCCCGCTTGCCGACGAGCGGAAGTTTCGGGTCGGGAACGTCGCTGATGACCTCGAGGCGGCCGAGCTGGCGCGCGGAGAGCCACTGGATGGGTCGGCGACGCTCATCAACGATGACCGCGTGGCCGTGGCCGGTCTCGACGACGCGGGCCAGCACATCCGCTGCCCGTTCACCGGGTTTGCCCACGACGGCGTCGCTGAGGCTGACCTCCGCCACCCGGGTCAGGGTGAGCTGTTTGAGGCCGGCGCCGGACCCGATGAAGTTTTCGACGAACTCGTTGGCCGGGTCGCCGAGGATGCGTTCCGGAGTGTCGTACTGCACGAGCTGGGCACCCTCGTTGAAGATGGCGATCCAGTCGCCGAGCTTGACGGCCTCGTCGAAGTCGTGGGTCACGCAGACGATGGTCTTCTGCAATTCTTCCTGGATGTTGATCAGTTCGTCCTGCAGGCGCAGTCGGGTGATCGGGTCGACGGCGCCGAAGGGCTCGTCCATCAGAAGCACGGGCGGGTCGGCCGCGAGGGCGCGCGCCACGCCGACGCGTTGCTGCTGGCCGCCGGAGAGCTCCTTGGGGTATCGGTCGCGGTAAAGCGCCGGGTCGAGGGAAACAAGCTCGAGAAGCTCGTCGACGCGGGCCGCGATGCGGGCCTTGTCCCAGCCGAGCATCTTCGGCACGATGCCGATATTGGTGGCGACTGTCATGTGCGGGAAAAGTCCTCCGGCCTGAATGACATAGCCGATGCCTCGGCGCAGGGTGTCGCCGTTCATGTCGGTGACGTCGTCGCCATCGACGACGATGCGACCCTCGGTCGGTTCGATAAGCCGGTTGATCATCTTGAGTGTCGTGGTCTTGCCGCAGCCCGAGGGACCGACGAGCATCACGATCTTGCCGGCCGGGATCTCCATGGTGAGACCGTCGACGGCGGGGCGCGCCTGGCCGGGGAACCGCTTGGTGACGTGGTCCAACAGGATGCTTGCACCGGTGATGCCGGTGGGGGTGACGGATTCTTCGGTGCTGCTGGATTCAGCAGGGTTGGATGCAATGTACTCAGACACGGATACCTCGAGGTGTGGTCAGGCGGCCGAGGCCGACGAGAAGGAGATCAAGAATAAGGGCGAGCACGACAACGCCGATGACGCCCGTCAGCACTGACTCGAGGGAGTTGGCGCCGCCGAGTCGGGATAGGCCGGAGAAGATGAATCCACCCAGGCCCGGGCCGAGGGAGTATGCGGCGATCGCGGCGACACCCATGACCATCTGAGCGGATACCCGAACGCCCGTGAGGATGATCGGCCAGGCGATCGGCAGTTCCACCTGCAGGAGCGTGCGAAACCGGCTCATGCCGATGCCGCGGGCGGATTCCACGATCGATGGAGCGATACCCGACAGGCCCACGACCGCGTTCCGCAAAATGGGCAGCGTGGCGAAGAACGCCACCACGACGACGGCCGGAAGGACACCGAAGCCGAGCGGCGCGATGAGCAGTCCGATGAAGGCAAACGACGGGATGGTCAGGCCGATGGCCGACACCGAGTTGGCGATCCCGGTGAGCGCGGAACTGCGGTAGACGAGCGAAGCCAGCACGACGGCAATGACTGTCGCCAGGATCAGGCATTGAACGACAAGGCTGAAATGCTGCCAACTGCTGAATAGGATCTGCTCATACTGATCCCCTAGAAAGTCCAACACATCAAAACCTCTTCGAGTCGAGAACACACTGATTCACCGCCACCGGCACGGGCGCAATGGGAGGCGCGGATGCCGAACTGGATGGGGACGCAGGCTGTGAGCCTTCGGTGAGGGTTGCTGAGCATTCTCGCACGGCCACCCCCCTATTGCCGCAGCGAGATATAACGGACCGGTGTGCGCCTGACTGGCCGACTGGATGCTCCTCTAGGGTGTGAACACCGTTTACGTCAGGAAGCAGCTGAATGAATTTCGATCTCGCAGGCAAGACCGCCCTCGTCACCGGCGCCAGCTCGGGCATCGGCAGTCACTTCGCCCGAGCCTTCGCCGCGACGGGGACGAACCTCATTCTGGTGGCCCGCCGAACCGAGAAATTGGAGGCTCTCGCATCCGAATTGCGCAAGCAGAACGGGATCGACGTCCACGTCATTTCGCAGGACCTGAGCGAGCCCGGTGCGGCCGCCGCGGTCGAGCACCAACTCCTCGACCAGCAGATCACCGTTGATGTTCTCGTGAACAACGCCGGCTTTGGAACCAATGCGCGCCTGGTCGACGAAGACCGAGCCCGCCTTCACGCGGAAATCGCTCTGAACGTCAGCACGCTGGTCGACCTGACGGCTGCCTTCCTGCCGGGCATGGTGGCCCGAGACTCGGGCATTATCGTGAACATCGCCAGCACCTCGGCGTACCAGCCCGTGCCCGGAATGGCGGTCTATGCAGCCACGAAGGCGTTCGTCCTGTCGTTCACCGAGGCCGTCTGGGGCGAGACCCACAACACCGGAGTGCGGGTTTTCGCGGTGAGTCCGGGGTCCACCGACACTGAGTTTTTCGACATCGCCGGTTCGCAGTCACCCGGCAAGCGAGTGCCGGCCTCGAATGTCGTCGACGTGACCCTGGCTGCCATCAGCGCCAGAAAATCGGTGCCGTCCGTGATTGTCGGTGCGCGCAACAGAATCACCGCATCGCTCGTCACGTTCATCCCACGCAGAACGGTGATCACACTTGCCGGTTCGATCTTCCTTCCCCGGGGCTAGCCGATCGGTCTGTGGCTTTCCGAAGGTCAGGTCCAGTGCCAGGTCGAGAGCAAATTCGGCCAGGGCACCATCGGCCGGCTTTCGCCTCGCGGGGCACTTCTGACGCCGCCGCGGTGAAGTGAGCGACCGGGCGCGCGTCGTGACCTCGAGGTCGACGGCAACCCCGCATCCCGCTTTTCGTTCTGACCAGACATAGGCATTTCAGTAACCGAAATGGCGTTCCACGCAGTCGGGACTAGAGCAGCGGTCCGCGCCGCGCCGATAGCCCGGCGAAGAGGGCGTGCAACAGCGGGAACGCGGACACGGCTACGAGCACCGTTCCGAGCACGACATCTTCGGCACGAAGCAGAATGCCGCCGATCAGCAGAGCGGCGAAGAGGATTGCCGAGACGATCTGACGTGCGGTTCGCTCGATGATGACCAAGCGACGCTCGATCCGGGGAGTCTGCACCGAGACGGTACCGTCGTCGAATCGCGTCGTGAGGCTGTCGAGCCGCTGGGGAAGCCGCGCGATGATGGCCGCAACCGACGCCACTTGCTTTGCGGTCGCCTGCACCACGTTCCCGCCCTCGGCGCGGATCAATTGGGCGGAATATGGCTCGACGGAATTCCAGATATTGAAGGCGGGGTCGAGCGAACTGCACATTCCCGAGGTCAGCGACATCGCGCGCACGATGAGCAGAAAGTTCTCCGGAAGCTGAAACGGCAGCGAGCGCACCACATCACCGAACTCGATGGCGAAGGCGCGGAACTCGCGCGGGTCGACATCCTGCAACTCGGCGAAACCCATCCCGCCGAAACGGGCGAACAGCTTCGTCATCGCGCGCTCGAGTTCGGCGGTATCAGCGGACGGCAGGAGCACACCCACTTCGCGGATGCCGTCCACCATCCCCTTTCCGTCCCGTGACGCGGCGGCGATGAGCAGATTCACCAGGCCCCGACGCAGGACATCGGGCACGTCGCCCATCATCCCGAAGTCGATGAAGGTGAACTTCCAGGCCCGGCCGTGGTCCGCTCCGGGTACACCGGCGGCGAGCGGCGTGACGAAGATGTTTCCGGGGTGCGGGTCGGCGTGGAAGTAGCCATTGACGAAGAGCTGGTCGAACATGACCGCCGCGAAGTCCTCGGCAACTTCTGACGGGTCGATTCCGGCTGCCCTCAGCCCGTCGACGTCGTTGATCTTGATCGCGGTCACGTCTTGGAGGGTCAGCACGCGCCGCGTGGTGCGCTCCCACACCAATTCGGGAACGCTGACCCGGGGGTCGTCTGCGAAGTTCCGCTCGAACCGTTCGGCGCTTGCCGCCTCGTGCAGGTAGTCGATCTCCTCAAGACTCGTGAACGCGAACTCCTCGACCAGGGCGGGCATGTCGACGCGATCCGAAACGAGACGCACGTGGCTGAGCCAGCGGGCAACACGTCGGAGAGCGCCGAGGTCGACCTCGACGATCTCGCTGATGCCCGGCCGCTGAATCTTGACGACGACGTCGAGCAGACCGGTCTCGGCGGCATCGAGTTCCGACAGCCGAGCGCGGTGCACCTGACCGAGGGATGCTGCGGCCAGCGGCGAGGGATCGATGTAAGAGAACGCACGCTCGAGCGTCACACCCAGCTCGGCTTCAGCGACGGCCTGGATCGCCGGAAAGGGCACCGGCGGAACCTCGTCTTGCAGACCTTCGAGCTCTTTCGTGATCTCCGGCGGCAGCACGTCGAGGCGCGACGACATGAACTGGCCGACCTTGATCATGAGGCCACCCAGGTCGACCGCGAGCACGTGGAAGCGCTGCGCGATGTGCTGCAGTCGCGCCGATCTGCTTCGTGCCGCGACCCGCGCGAGCCCGACCCGCGGGAGAAGGACCTCGTAACACCACGTCTGCGCCAAATACAGGGCGGCGAACCGCAAAATCCGGCGGTAGCGGGCACGCAAGTCCGCGACGTCGGTCATCTGATCTCCGTGATGCCGACGTGCTGAGGGCACTCGGTCAGTCCTGGGCGAGGATGGCGTACAGCTTGCGACGCGCCTCATCCAGGATGGCGACAGCCTGCTTCACCTGCTCCGGGTTGCCGGATCGCGCGACCTGCGCGGCGGCCTGAGCCAGGTCGATGCCGGCCTTGGGCAGCGCGGCCGCCCGCCCGGTGTCCCGAGCGCTCTGGGCCTCCCACGGGGCCGGCTGGTCGGCCATGGCATCCGCTACCCCGCGGCCTTCGTCCGTGAGCGAGTAGGTCTTGCGACCGTTGGACTCCTCGGCGTTGATGAGGCCCTCGTCCGCAAGCAGCTGAAGCGTGGGATACACCGAGCCGGGGCTCGGCTTCCAGGCGCCATTGCTGCGTTCCTCGATCTCATGAATGATCTGGTATCCGTGCATCGGCTTCTCGGCGAGCAGCGCAAGCACCGCCGCACGCACGTTCCCGCGTGCCATTCTCGGACCGGCCTTGCGGTCGAACTGTCCGCGCAGCTGCTCCATGGCATCCCACATTCCGCTGGGCCAGCCCTCACCAGCACCGCCCCGGCGTGCCCTGAACCCGTCACCCATAAATGAACCACTCATGATGTCCTCCTCAGCGCCGAAGCCATCCGGCTCGACGATAGTTAACGATATATCGTTCGCGACGTGATGGCGAAACCAGAATCAATCTTCTTTCCACCGTCTGGGAGGCGCCTGTGCCCACCCTGCCGCGCGGTAATGTTGACCCCATTGCCGTCGCCCTGCACCAGGACGACGCCCCTGAATCCGAGGAGAACCAGATGTCCGTCGGCCTGCTCGCCGTTGTCGATGACATACTCACCGCCGCTCTCAAAGCTAGCGCGAAGACCGCAGGCGTCGTGATCGACGATGCGGCCGTCACGCCTCAGTACGTTCAGGGACTGTCACCGGCGCGCGAGCTTCCCATCGTGTGGCGGATCGCTCTCGGTAGCCTGTTCAACAAATTCGTCATCATCATCCCGCTCGCACTACTCCTCTCCGCCTTTGCGCCGTGGGTGTTGCCGTGGCTGCTGATCATCGGCGGTACCTATCTGTGTTTCGAGGGTGCGGAGAAAGTCACCGAGTGGTTCGGAGTTCATCACGGCACTGACAACACTGAGATGCGAGATGAGCGAAAGCTCGTCTTCGGTGCTATTCGCACCGACCTCATCCTCAGCACAGAGATCATGCTCATCGCACTGGCGGGTCTCGATCCCGATTTTGGCATCTGGATGACGCTCGGCGCCTTGGTCGTGATCGGCCTGGGGATGACGGCGCTCGTCTACGGTGCGGTCGCCCTGCTGGTCAAGATCGACGACATCGGGCTGACGCTGATGAAGAACCCGGTACGACGGGTCAGACGCACCGGCGCGCGCATTGTGCGATCGATGCCGGCCGTGTTCCGAGTGATCAGCGTCATCGGCACGGTCGCCATGTTGTGGGTAGGAGGCCACCTGGTGATCGTGAACCTGAACGACACGATCTGGAGCGTTCCCTACGACGTTCTGCACGCCGTGACGCAGGCGGTCGAACCTGCCGGACCTATCATTGTCTGGGTCACCGACACCGCGATGTCGCTCGTTTTCGGGCTCATTCTCGGCCTGATCATTGTCGCGGCCCTGTCCGGGATCTCGCGCCTTCGCAAGCAGAATCGGTCCCACCGCGTAACGGCCTGACCCCGTCGCCGGCTGGCAAGCCGCAATCAGCATGAAACGAGGATGTCCCGGTGCAGTTCTCCCTGTGGGTGGCCCTTGTCGGCGCGGGCACCCTGATCAGCTTCACGCCCGGTGCGGGGGCGATCAACACCATGAGCAACGCTCTCAACGCGGGCTTTCGCCGCTCCATCTGGGGAATCCTCGGCCAGCAGGCCGCGCTTCTCATCCACATCGTGATCGTGGCACTCGGTGTCGGTCTGCTCGTGGCCGGTTCTCCGATCGCCTTCAACGTTATTCGCTACGCGGGTGCCGCCTACCTCGTCTACCTGGGCATCCGTCAGTTTCTGGCCAAGCCGGAACTCGATGGCGAGCGCACCCGGGCCCTGAGCGATGAGCCCCGCTGGTCGATGTTCCGACGCGGGCTGTGGGTGAACATGCTCAACCCCAAAGCGATCGTGTTCTTCCTTGCGTTCCTGCCTCAGTTCATCCGGGTGGACAGGCCGATGCCGACCCAGTATCTGATCGTCGCGGCCACCGTCGTTGCGATCGACATTCTGGTGATGTGGTTCTTCTTCGCCGGAACAGCGCATTCATTCGCGCGATTCACCCGCGACGATCACGGCCAGCGCGTGTTGAACCGCGTCTTCGGTGTGCTCTTCGTGGCTGTCGGCGTGCTGCTCGCGGTCCTCCACTGAGGAATCCAAACCACCGGTTGAAGGTGTTTTTCGCAGCCGGGTGAGCAGCCGAAAAATCACATACCAAGACCACTAGGCTGTTCGAAGATCGTCCCATTGGCACCTCGGACGTGATCGAGCGCAAGGAGCACAGATGACGCCTGCCGTGGACGCCGACCTCGTGATACTAGGTGGTGGACTCGCCGGTCTCACGCTGGCCGCCCGGCTGGCCCGAGTACGTTCCGGTTTGCGCGTCGTGGTGCTGGAACCCCGCACGGCCTATCAGGACGACCGCAGCTGGTGCTTCTGGCGACCGGAACAGCACGACCTGTCACACCTGGTCTCACGAAGCTGGAAGACCTGGACCTTTTCGGATGCGGCGGGCCTCACCGTTCGGCATCGGGTACCCGGGCTGGCCTACCAGTACATTCGGGGCAGCGATTTCTACGCGAGCGCGCAGGCCGACATCGCCGAGTCTGCGAACGTCGACCTGCGCCTCGGCGTGCACGCCGAGACGGTCGACGCAGTCCCCGGCGGCGTTAGGGTTGAGACGAACGCGGGCCCCCTACTAGCCCGTCAGGTGGTTGACACCCGACCACGGGCCGCCGAGTCGATGCTGTACCAGAGCTTCGTGGGCTTCGAACTGGAGCGTGAGCATCCGTTGCCGTTCGAGCTCGGCGAGGTCACGCTGATGGGGTCGCTCGACGCCGACGCTGAGGGTTTGAGCTTTGTGTACGCCCTGCCGCTCGGCCGGAACCGCGCGATCGTGGAGTGGACCCGCTTCGGCACGGCGCCGATAGAGCGGGAGCGCCTGGTCGGCGAGCTCGACGAGGTACTCACCGGGCTCGGCCTGGCCGACGCCCGCCGGGTGCGCACCGAGGGTGGCGTGCTGGCCATGGGTCTGGGCCGGCAGACGGCGTCGCCGATCCCCGGGGTCGTGCACGCCGGCAATGCCGGCGGGGCGCTGCGGGCTGCCTCGGGCTACGGGTTCCTGCGCATTCAGCGCTGGGCTCAACTCTGCACGGAGAGCCTGCTCGCTGGCCAGGGGGCGGTGGGCCACCCAGACGAACCTCGGGCGAGGCGCGCCTTCGATCGCATCTTTCTGCAGGCCGTTCGGGCGCATCCGGAACGCACCGCGGAGTATTTTTTCGCCCTCGCCCGCGGCGTTGCCCCCGCCGCGCTGGTGCGCTTTCTCAGCGACGGCGCCCGACCCACGGACTACGCACGCATCATCGCGAGCCTGCCGTGGACCCCTTTTCTTGCCCAGGTGGCCGCGCCTGCGGCGTTCAGCCCGGCACAGACCCTGCCGGCCACCAGACCGACGCCGACCACAGAAACCAGCGTGCAGCGATGACCGATCAGACCACTCCTCCCCGTAGCGAGGCCGCCCGCGTCACGCCGCGGCGGCGGCGCGTGCCCGCCGAGACGGTGGTGTTCTCCAGCCTGGCCCTGGTCATTCTGGCCGTGGTCGGACTGGGCATTCCCATGCCCTCGCCCACGGTTCAAATCGTGCTGCTGGGCATCCTCGCCGGTGTGCTGGGCCTGCCCCACGGCGCTCTCGATCCACTGATCGCGCGCCGGGCTGGGCTGTGGCGCACTCCGCTGGGCTTCGCCGGGTTCAACGCGGTCTACATTCTGGTCGTGGTCGGCGTGGTGCTGCTCTGGCTGGTCGCGCCCGTGCTGAGCCTGGTCGCGTTTTTGCTCGTGTCGGCGCTGCACTTCGGCTCCGATTGGAATGCGGACCGGTCGGTCGGGCTGCGTTTTCTCGCCGGATTCGGGCTGCTCACCGTGCCGGCGCTGTCGCATCCTGACCAGGTCAGAGCAATCTACGTGGTGCTGTCCGGTGACGGAGGCGCAGTCGTGGCCAGCGTGCAGGAGTGGCTCGGGCCGATCGCCGTGGCAGGTCTGATGATCGCTGCCCTGGTCGCCCTGCGACACCGGCCGAGCGAGAGCGTTGAGATCGTGCTCGCCACAGTGCTCGGCCTGGCCACAGAACCGCTGGTCTTCTTCGTGCTGTATTTCTGCGCACTGCACAGTTTTCGGCACTTGAAGGGAGGATTCCAGGAGGAGCGGGGCGGCGGACGGCAGACGGCCCTCCTGGTCGTGGTCTACACCGTGGTCCCCCTCCTCGCGGTAGCGGTCTTCCTCGTCGCGTTCGGCCCCGGCGGCGTTCTCAGCGAGCAGATCCTGCAGCTGGTGTTCATCGGTCTGGCAGGGCTCACCGTGCCGCACATGATGGTGGTGACCTACGAAATTCGTCAGCGACGAGCAGCTGGTGCGGTTCTGCTGTGACATCTCCTGCCCGTGCCGAGCGGAACTGTGGTCAGCACTGCGTCGCCCACCAGGGTGATGCCCCCATTCGAGGAGGTCCAGATCTCGGTCGGCTTGCTCGCCGTAGTCGATGACGTACTTACCGCCTCCCCCACGGCGAGTGCTAAGACCGCAGGAATCATCATCGACGACGCGGCCGTCACCCCACAGTACGTTCGGGTTTTCACACCGGCACGCGAACTCCACGCTGTCAGGCAGATCGCACTCGGCAGCCTATTCAACAACTTCATCATCATCCCGCTCGCACTGCTCCTTTCCGCATTCGCACCATGGGTGTTGCCGTGGCTGCCGATCATCGGCGGCACCTATTTCTGCTTCGAGGGTGCGGAGAAAGTCACCGAATGGTTCGGCGCCCACCATGAGGCTGACGACACTGAACCGCGGGATGAGCGAAAACTCGTCTTCGGCCCTACTCGCACCGACCTGATCCTCAGCACAGAGATCATGCTCATCGCACTGGCGGGTCTCGATCCCGATTTCGGGACCGGTTTGACGCTCGGCGCCCTGGCGGTGATCGGCCTCGGCGCGCGCATCGTGCGGTCAATGCCGGCCGTGTTCCGGCTCATTCTGGGCCTGAGCATTGTCGCGATCTTTTCCGGAGTGTCGCACTTTCTGGAACGGAATCGGACAGACCGCGTAGCGGCCTGACGAGAGCCTCGTGGGCGTCGGCGTGCTGCTCGCCGTCATACACTAAGAATCTGAGGATGCTTCTGCGTCTACCCGGGCTGCGAACTCCTCCATGCCTGTGGCGATGTTCTCTTGTCGAGAGTCGTCATCTTCGGGGTTGTCAGGAGCGTCATACGGCCAAGACATGTACACGTTGGGGTCGATCACGAGGAACGCGGCCAGCGAGCTGCTCGGGATCGCTTCATAGTCGCGCACCTGCTCGTCTGACTGGTCCATGCCCATCCAGGCGATACCCGTGTTTTCTGGCAGGACAACCCAGCCTTGACCGCGGAACACCTCGGCGAGATCTGGTGGGACGCTGGCATGCACCTGAGCGAAACCGCGGGTGGTGAGGGCCGGTGCGAGAGTATTGAGGAGTTCCCGGCACACCTGCGCGGATCCACCGGTGATCAGCAGCTCGAAGACGGCGGTGCCGTGATCGCTGACGATTGCATCGTCGATGTCATCGTCGGTGGAGTCTTCGTCGAGCTGATTTTCGTCAACGTAGCTGTCCGGTTCGGTGACAAGAGCGCCGAGAAGCCGGCCGTCATCGGTTTCGGCGACGAGGGCCAAAGCCATGGACTCAATTTGGAGTTCGATGGTGTCGTCGAAATAGATCTCAGGCGCGTCATCGACTTCGGCCTGCGGGTGTTCAGCGAACAACGCGACGAAAGCGGTCCGATGCTTCTTATTGAGGCGTCGGACTCGGAAGCTCAGTTTCTCGCTCATGCTTGAGCCTCTCGACGATGTTCTGCGTGCTGTCATGCTCCGGTATCGGAACAATCGAATTTATCATGCGGGCCAGAGCAACATTGGCACTCCGCTCCACACCCCCGCTCGTCCTGACGCTCATCGTCAGGGGAGCATACTTCCGCTTCTATTTCTTGATCTCGTGCCGAGACGAAGAGTTTACGCATGGCGCCAAGGTAGCCCGCTGCCAATGAACGTGGCTACTGTGGCGAGACGTTCGTCTTGCGACCCGAGCGGGGCGAGAAAAACAGAATCGAGACCGATCATGGGAAAACTCGACGGCAGGATCGCGCTGGTGACAGGCGGTTCCGTGGGCATGGGTGCGGCGGATGCGACGCTGCTGGCAGCAGAGGGAGCCCGGGTCATCGTGGCCGACATAGCCGATGACGCCGGCCAGGCGCTGGCGGATTCGATTGGCGGCGTCTACCGACACCTCGACGTGGCAGACGAGGCGCAGTGGAAGCAGGTGGTGGCCGACGTCGACTCCACCGTCGGTCACATTGACATCCTCATCAACAACGCCGGAATCGTCGCATTCACGCCTGTTGCCACTACAGAGTTGGAGGAGTGGAACCGCGTCATCGGCATCAATCTGACCGGAGTCTTTCTGGGCATCCGCTCGGTCGCTGAATCAATGAAAGCTGCCGGCGGAGGCGTCATCGTCAACGTGTCGTCCACCGCGGGAATCATGGGCTACTCCAACCTGAGCGCCTACGTTGCCAGCAAGTGGGGAGTGCGCGGACTTACAAAAGCCGCGGCCCTGGATCTCGGCGCTGACAACATCCGCGTAGTCTCGGTGCACCCTGGCGGCATCCGTACACCGATGACCGCGGGTATGGAAAGTTTGGAGATGTACGCGGGGCAGCCGATCCCGCGCATTGGCGAGCCTGAGGAGGTGGCGAAGCTGATTCTGTACCTGGTCGCCGACGCAACCTACTCCACGGGCACCGAATTCATCGCCGACGGCGGTGCGACGGTTGGGCAAGTCCTGAACGTGTGAGCGTCAGGTCGCCGGTTTCGACCCCTGCGGAGTGACGACCACCTTGCCGAACGCACGCCCTTGTCAGAGGGCAGGGACGCCCATCCGGCGCCCGGTCAGCAGGCCAAGCGCAACGCCGATAGTCGCGACCCCAGAAGCGTGGGCACTGCTCCGCCAACGCAGAAATAGCGGCCGTCCGGAGCAAGCGCCTACCGTGACTGAATAGTCCAACTCGACGATTTGCTGCTTCAGTCGCCTTGTCTCGGCCTGCGCGTCAGAAGCCGTTTCCGAAAGGATGGCACAACACGGTCGGGCAGATGATGGGATTTCGATGGGAAGTTTCTTTGGGATTTTCCATCTTCTCGGTATTGCGGTTTGCTCTCCGTGCCGCTTGGATGCTGGAGATGAACGGTTCTCATGTCCCGAGTCAATGACGCGCCGGTTGTGGCGGTTCCCGTCTCCCGCGCGACAGGGGTTATGGTCGCGGTGCTCCGCGTCGGTGTTGCACTGATGTGGATCCAGAATGTCGCCTGGAAGATCCCTCCGGACTTCGGCCGAGCACAGGAGAACGGACTTTACTTCTGGGCGAGCCAGGCGATCGCCCATCCTGTTCTACCGCCCTACTCCTCACTCGTCGAAGCCGTCATCCTGCCCAATATCGAGGTCTTCGGGTGGTTCACCCTCCTCGTCGAAGGCGGACTCGGGGCTTTTCTGCTCATCGGCCTCGCCACGCGTTTCTGGGCTGTCGTCGGCATCGGCCAGACCCTGGCAATCACGCTTTCAGTACTTTTCGCCCCGAACGAATGGCACTGGTCGTACTATCTCATGGCGCTCGCTCACCTCGCGATCTTCGCGACCGCAGCTGGGCGAAGCTATGGAATCGACGGTGTCCTTCGCCAGCAGTGGGTGCAATCCTCAGGGCGCGCGGCCCGACTGATGATGAGGCTGTCATGAGGCGATCACCAGCCGGCTCGAGCGCCTTCGACCGCGCTAGCGTCCTTCTCGGCCTGGCCTCACTTGTGTTTGCGGGCTTCGTGTTCGGCGCCCAGCTTCCGACCGAATTCGACTTCGTGCACATCGGGGCAACTGGTGCTGTCGTTCTACTTGTGAGTGGCACACTCGCCATCGCCGGCGGTGCCACTCGGCGCCCCGCGCTCTACGCTGCCGCCGGTGTTCTGCTGACCGTCGCCGCGCTCGTGCAACTCGCAGGGCTCGCGGCGTCTTTCAGGCCGCTGGGGGGCGACGCCTCTACCATGGCGGTCACCGGTGGTCTCGGCCTCGGGCTTCTCATGCTCGCCCGCGCTGTCCGTTCGCTTATTCGCACCCACGATTCCGACGAAAGGTAAGCCGTAATGGACCTGAATTCACGCGTTCAGCCCGTGCTCGACGTTGCACGAACTCACGCCCACGCAGTAGATGCGGATGGGCGTTTTCCACATGAGGCCATCGCGGCCCTGCGCGAGTCCGGTTTGCTCGGACTCACTCTGCCCACTGAGGTTGGTGGTCTTGGTGCGGGGCCACGCGAGCTTGTCGAGGTCATCAGCCAGCTTGCGGGAGCGTGCGGGTCGACCTCCATGATCTATCTGATGCATGTGAGCGCTTCCATGCCCGTCGCAGCCGCACCGCCAGCGGGGATGCCCGCACTCCTCGAGGATCTCGCCAGTGGTCGCTCTCTTGCCTCCCTCGCGTTCTCTGAAGCGGGTTCCCGCTCACACTTCTGGACTCCGGTGTCGCGCGCGACCTCGACGTCAGACGGAATGCATATTTCGGCGAAAAAGAGTTGGGTGACCTCCGCAGGCCACGCGGATGTCTACATCATCTCTACCGGGACTGCGGATGCCGAGACCGTCGACCTGTTCGCGGTCCCGGCAGATAGCCCGGGGCTCAGCGTTGACCGGCCGTGGAGCGGTATGGGATTGCGTGGGAACTCCTCGAGCCCGATGACCATCGACATGGATTCTTCCGAGGGATTCCGTCTCGGGACGGCCGGTAGCGGATTCGGGCTCATGATGAGTTCTGTTTTGCCGTGGTTCAATCTCGGCAACTCGGCTGTGTCTATCGGGCTCAGCCGTGCGGCCGTCGACGCAGCGGTGAGGCATACGGTGGGAACCCGGCTGGAGCATCTCGACCAAAGCCTGTCAGCGCTACCGACAATTCGGGCGCAGTTGGCGAAGATGTCAATCGATCTCGCGAATGCGAGCGCGTACCTTGATCGGGCCGCTGGTCGCGTGGCTGACCCGCAGGAGGATACCCCCCTATTCGTGCTCGGCAGCAAGGCATCATCGAACGATGCCGCACTGCGAATTACGGATGCCGCGATGCGCGTCTGCGGCGGTGCGGCGTTCTCGGAGCACCTGCAAATAGATCGGTACTTTCGCGATGCCCGCGCGGGCCACGTGATGGCTCCGACATCCGATGTGCTCTATGAGTTCTACGGCAGGGCGATCACTGGCCGCCCACTTTTCGACGCCCCGGAAACCGTCGCGGCACCCGCCGCCCAAACTCGTGACACTGCCTCTACGGGTGCTGCAGCGTGAGTGCGCCCCTGATCATCGGCTCCGTTGCGTACTCTCCCAATGTCGTACCCATCTGGGAAGGGATGCGAGACTGCTTCGCCGAGACCTCAACGCCGATCGACTTCATGCTGTTCTCAAATTATGCGAGTCTGGTGGACTCCCTCATCACGGGAACAATCGATCTCGCGTGGAATACCAACCTGGCCTGGGTGCGCACTGTCGCCCAGACGGATGGAGCATGCCGTGCACTCGCGTCCCGGGATACGGACCTTGTGTTCCAGACGGTGTTCGTCGCCCGAGCAGGCAGCGGTTTCACCGGGCTGGAGAGTCTTCGTGGACGTCGACTTGCCCTGGGGTCACGCGATTCAGCGCAAGCCGCCATCCTTCCCGTGCATTTCCTGCGTGAGGCGGGGATCGGCGAAACGGATGTCGATCTCACTCGCATCAATAGCGATGTCGGGAAACACGGTGATACGGGCAGGAGCGAACTCGACGCCCTTCGCGCGGTGCTCGAGGATCGGGCGGATGCTGCGGCGATCGGCATCAACACGTGGCAAGCGATCGGTCGCGGTGAGCTCCTCCCCGGCGCGTTCGAGTCCTTCTGGATCTCCCCCGAGTACAGCCACTGCACCTTCACCGCCATGCCGTCGCTGACGATCGACCGGTCGGACGAGTGGGTGGCAAACCTATTCGCGATGGACTGGGAGAACCTCGAACATCAGCGAATCCTCGAGATGGAAGGCCTGCGGGCGTGGGTGTCGCCGAAACTTGACGGGTATGCCTCGCTCATCGCGGCCGTGCGGGAACAGAAAGTATCGGACCGATGGTGACCGCGAGCCCTCCGGTAGGCGCGGGCCTGCTCCTCGACCTGGTCGAGAACGTGAGCCGGGTGGCAACAGGCCGTACGGCTTCTGTCGACTTCGGGACATGCGATCGGGAGGCCGCCCTGGAACTCATCTCAGCGTGGTGCCTTTCGAGTGGGAATGAGATCGTCAGCATGGTGGGGTCGGCCATCACCGTGCTCCACGGCCGCTCGCCCGACCCGCTCGCCGGGCTCGATCCCGGTCAGCTCCCAGGATCCCGGGTCTGGGTATACACCAATTTCGATTGCAATCTGGCTTGCGACTATTGCTGCGTTCGGTCGTCTCCGAAGGCAGAGCGGAGAGCCATCGGAATGGATCGAGTCCGGCAGATCGCGCACGAGGCTGCAGATGCCGACGTCAAAGAGCTCATCCTCACCGGCGGAGAGCCGTTCTTGCTGAATGACCTCGACGAGTTGGTCAATGCCTGCACGAACAAACTGCCCACGACGTTGCTCACCAACGGCATGCTTTTTCACGGCAGGAGGCGCGAGCGCCTGCGTCGAATGGACCGCTCCCAGCTCGTGCTGCAGATCAGTCTCGACTCTGCCACATCCGAGATCCATGACAGCCACCGCGGCTCCGGGTCCTGGGCCAGGGCCGTCGCGGGCATCCAAATCGCACACGACGAGGGATTTCGAGTCAAGGTCGCAGCCACTTTGCCGGCCGACCAGATGCACGAACTCGCGCCGTTTCACGCCTTTCTCGATACTCTCGGTATCCTGCGGGACGACCAGGTAATCCGCGCACTCGCCCACCGCGGAGTCGCTGAATCCGGCATAGAACTGACCGTTGACTCGCTCATACCCGAGGTGACGATCACCGCCGACGGCGTTTACTGGCATCCCGTTGCCGCCGACCACGACGACCAATTCGTAACGGGAAACATCTTCCCGCTTGCAGATGCGATCGCTGAAGTGACCCGCCGATTCATCGCGCATCGCCGTTCCGCCAACGCAATCTCGGAATGGTTCCCCTGCGCGTGACCGTATCGGCTCGGCGAGCATCCGCGTGGTCTCGGTTCACCCGGGCGGCGAATTCAGGTGGTGTGTGCAACACCGGTTTGATTTGTTCGATTCGAGATTGGTGTGGCGAGGACTTCTGCGGGCGTTCGGTAGCCGTGGCGTGTGCGGGGCCGGCGGTTGAGCTCGGCGGCAACGTTCTCGAGGATCCCGGACCCTCCGGCCTCTGGTGAGACCCTCCGGCCTCTGCGGTCGCTGTGTTGCCCGCCCTTACCGCAACGCGGTGGCAACTTCCAAGCGCAACGATCCACGACCTTGAACGTAGAGTGCCTGGTAGATCGTCTCGTGTGACACCTGTATCTCCAGATTCTCCGTATGCTCGACTTTCAGTCGACCCGCAACCTGTTCCGGGCTGAACCGATCGGTGAGCATCACGGTGACCTGTTCCCGTAACGCTAATCCGTCCAGCTTCCGGGCTCTTGGCCGCCGAGCCCTTGCCCAGGTCTGCTCCTGCGCGAGCGAGGGCACGTAGCGGCCGGCGACCTGGTTGCTGGTCACCTCCCGACTGATCGTCGACGGCGCCCGGCCCAGTGCCGCTGCGATGCGACGCACCCCGTGACCCCGGGCGAGCTGGAATCCGATCTCTTCTCGAACTCGCAACGATCAAAGTCCGACACGGGCGACACTGAAATCCTGAACCGGTGATGGCAGCACCTTCTGATGCTCGCTTAACCACCGATACCCAGTAGGACGCGATACCCCCTCCCAAAGCCCCGTCTTTCCGGTCCATCTTTCCAGTACAGAGGATGTCCATTCTCCCTGGAAAAGCTAGCCCCAGCGCCACGAGTGGCCTACCTTGGGGACGAGCGGAATGCCCCGGAGGCCAATTCGCTACCGCCGTATGTCGGCGGGCACCGCTATCGAGTAAGGAAGCTCACCGTGGCATACAACGTCGCCCAGAAACTCATCGCGTCGCACCTGGTCTCCGGGGAGATGGTGCCGGGGACCGAAATCGGCCTGCACATCGACCAGACCCTCACCCAGGACGCGACCGGGACCCTGGTCATGCTGGAGTTGGAGGCGCTGGGACTGGATCGCGCGCGCACGGATGTTTCCGTGCAGTACGTCGACCACAACCTGTTGCAGGCCGACAGCAAGAACGCGGAGGACCACGACTTTCTCCGCTCCGCCTGCCAACGGTTCGGCCTGTGGTTCTCGAAGGCCGGGAACGGGGTGTCGCACCCCACGCATATGCAGCGGTTCGGCATCCCCGGAAAGACGATGGTCGGCTCCGACAGCCACACCCCGGCCGCCGGCTCGCTGGGGATGCTGGCCATCGGCGTCGGCGGCACCGAGGTGGCCCTGGCCATAGCCGGCGAGCCCTTGTACATCAGGATGCCCGAAATCTGGGGCGTGAAGCTCACCGGACAACTGCCGCCGTGGACCAGTGCCAAAGACGTCATCCTCGAAATGCTGCGCCGGCACGGCGTCAAGGGCGGCGTCAACCGGATCATCGAATACTACGGCCCCGGCCTCGCCACCCTGACCGCGATGGATCGGCACGTGATCGCCAATATGGGCGCCGAACTGGGCGCGACCACCACCGTTTTCCCGGCCGACGCTCAGGTGCAAACCTTCCTGCGCGCCGAACAGCGCGAGCAGGATTTCACCGAACTGCTCGCGGACGAAGATGCAACCTACGACGTGACCGGGGAGATCGATTTGGCTTCTATCGTGCCGTTGATCGCGCTTCCCAGCTCGCCCGGCAACGTCGTGCCGGTGCGCGAAGTGGCGGGGCGCCCGGTGGGACAGGTCGTGATCGGGTCGTCCGCGAATCCGGGCCTGCGCGATTTCGCGATCGTGGCCGCGATCACGAAGGGGCGGCAGTCATTCCCCGGCCTGTCCCTCGACGTCAATCCCAGCTCCCGGCAGATTCTGCAGGACCTGACCATCATGGGGGCCACCCTGGATCTGATCGGGGCGGGGGCTCGACTGCATCAGTCCGGCTGTATGGGCTGCATCGGCATGGGCCAGGCCCCAGCGAATGGCAGCATCAGCCTGCGCACGATGCCGCGCAACTTTCCCGGCCGCTCGGGCACCCAGGAAGACTCGGTCTACTTATGTTCGCCGGAGACGGGGGCCGCCGCCGCGCTGACGGGACAGATCACCGATCCGCGGGACCTGCCCGGGCTCTTCGGCTTGGAATATCCCCAGATCACACTTCCGGCGGTGTCGCGCGTGAACCTGGCGATGCTCGAGAAGCCCTTACCGCCGGAGGAATCCATAGCGGTGCACCTGGTCAAGGGCGAAAACATCTCCTCGTTGCCGGTCTTCGGACCGCTCTCCGAGCACATCGAGGCACCTGTCGCCCTGATCGTGGGCGATGACATTTCGACGGATGAGATCCTGCCGGCGGGTGCGCGCGTGCTCCCTTTCCGCAGCAACGTCCCCAAGCTCGCCGAATTCACCTTCGACCAAGTCGACCCGACCTACCCGACTCGCGCTGCCCAAACCCGAGATACGACCGGCCACATGATCGTCGCCGGTGCCAACTATGGGCAGGGCTCCTCTAGGGAGCACGCCGCGATCACCCCGCGCTTCCTAGGATTAAGGGTGGTGCTGGCGGTCTCGTTCGCACGCATCCACTGGCAGAACCTGGCCAACTTCGGCGCACTGGCGCTCCAGTTCGCGGATGCGGCCGATCACGATCGCATCGCGCAGGATGACGTGCTCGTGCTCGACGGGATTCGTGAGGCGCTCTCGAACGGAACGGAGATCCTCGTGCGCAACATAACCCGTGATGAGATCTACTCCGTGCGCCACGAACTCTCGACCCGGCAGATCGAGATGCTCCTCGTCGGTGGCCTCATCCCGTGGCTGCGCACCCGGAGCGCGCGCGGAGCCGCCGTTCCTGAGGAAACCAAATAGGCCCGCGCAGTGTCATTTTGCGGCAAATTTTCATTCTGTGACGGTAACCGCCCCCAGTGCCCGACCGATCTCAATATCGCATGTGACGGTGAATACCAGACCAGCCACGAGGGCGCGTCCGTCGCCGGTGATGCCGGCCGGGGACAGTCGCTCATCGTCTGGGCCTTCACTGAAGGTCGCGCCGCAGCAGCAGCCGTCGATCGTTTCTTGGAGGTGAGACGCAGCTGCCCTCCCCAAGCCAACGGACCACCCCTTCGCCATCTAATTGACCTTCAACCCAACCGCGGCACTATGCGCCTAGACCGCGCGGAAAACGGAGATCAACAAGCATGAGATCCTCGAAAATCAGCAGACTCCACGCGCTGGCAGCGTGGCCGGCTGGGAACTGAGAACGGGCGGCACCGACCAGCCACGCGCGGCAATCACAGCACCGTTGACACGCGCACAGCGGTAGCGGAGCATGAGGGAAATGGAAGTTGAGAACGACATGCAAAAGAAGTCGCTCACCGCACTCGTGCGCCACCATCTCAATCACGCACGGGACGCATCCAGCGGTCGCAGCGCGGAGACCGTTTACGGCGGCCACGTGCACGTCCTCCGGCAAACGCTGATCGCGCTCCGTGCCGGGCGACGCCTTGGAGAACACGACAACCTGGCTGAAGCAACCGTGCAGGTCCTCGAGGGGCGGGTCAATCTCACCTCGGGTGGCGCATCGTGGTCTGGATGGCGCGGGGACCTGATCACGATGCCGCCGGGCCGCAACTCGCTGGAGGCTGTCGAAGACGCGGTCATCCTGCTCACCGTGGCGAAGCTCATCGCTCCGGCGCGGCGTCCTCCGCCGATTGCACTCGGCAAGCCGACGGCAGATGGGGGCCGTGACGGGACGACCGAGGGGACGGACACCATCGTGCTCGACGCCCGCACCATCCCGCACGCCATCCGGCACGCGGCCGTCTTCGGCGCGCTCGACGCCGTTGTGCCGGGGTTCGCCCTAGACGTGATCGAACCGCACGACCCCCAACGGATGCTGGCGGAACTTCAGCAGAGCCAGCCAAACACTTTCGACGTGAGCTACATCGAACGAGGCCCGGAGCTCTGGCGGGTGCGTTTCAGCCGCGCTTAACCGACAGAGCCGACCGGTGAATTCGGGGAAGTTGTTGGTGGCCAGGAGGCGTTCGATCTCTTGGCGGCCGTCATCGCGCCAAGTGATTCCGTTCCACTCCAAATATTTCCTCACCTTGGCCGCCAGAATCGTCAACAGTACGCGGCACGCTGAGGAGCAACCAAACCACCTGCATTTCCAGTCAGGAGAACCGAATTCCCGTGGAGTAAACGCGATGGGGAGACCATCCCTGCGGATGATCTCACCGGAAACCGTGTGAATAGCGACTAGCTGAAGGAATCTCCACAGGCGCAACTGCTGCCCGCGTTCAACAGTGGAGACCCAGGCAGATCAGTCACCAGCTGCGGATCGATTTCCCGGGACAGCCCGAGATGGACGTCGTGCACGAAAGTATCTATCGGGCTCTGTATTCGCCGCACGCAAACGGGCTGTCCCGGGGAATGGCCCGTCACCTCCGAACCGGGCGCCGCGGGCGTCCGACCCACCGTCACACGGCGAAACGGCGTTCGAGGTTCTCCGGCCCGCTGCTGGGCGAGCGCCCCGTTGAGGTCGACACCCGACTGGTTCCCGGCCATTCGGAAGGCTCCCTGATCCCAGGTCGTCGAACGGCGCAGCCTGCGTCGCGACGGCCACCGACAGCCCCGCGTCCACCCCCTCCCAAAGCGACAAACGAACGCTCAAAGGCGACAACGGTCGAGCCATCAACAACACCCCACAGAACTCAGTGTGTTGCGCTCACCACCTGAACTCGCCGACGACCTCATTGGCGTGATGTCCACCTTGCGGACGGCACGCCCTTCTCGGGTCATCATTGTCGACGTAGCGTAGGCGGGTAATTCCCGGCGGCACGGCCGACAAGCTGCACGACCCCCTCGTGCAATTAGTCGCGTCGCTGGCCGCCAGGGTTACCTGCATCTGGGGTCAGGAAGACGATGTGGAGCGCTCCTGCTTATGGGAGGACATGCCCAGCGGTCGTGAAGAGGCGGTACCACTCCTCACGGCTGAGCGGAATTTCGGACCCTGCGGCAGACTCCACCACTCGCGCGGGCTTGGTCGTCCCCAGGACCACCTGAATGTTGGCCGGGTGCCTGGTGATCCAGGCGACCGCGATCCCCGTCGGCGTGACCCCGTGGGCGGCGGCGATGTCATCGAGGGCGTCATTGAGCGGGCCGTAATTCTCCCGGTCGCCCACGAACACGCCGTCGAAGATGCCGCTCTGGAACGGCGACCAGGCCTGCAGGGTGATGTCGTTCAGTCTGCTGTACTCGAGGAGCCCGTTGTCGCGGTCAATCGACTGGTCCAGCCCTGCCATGTTGGCAGCAACTCCCTGCGCGATCAACGGCGCGTGGGTGATGCTCAGCTGCACCTGGTTGAAGGCCAGCGGCTGGTTGACCGAACGCTTCAGCAGTTCGATCACCCCGGGCGTCTGGTTGGAGACACCAAAGTTGCGCACCTTTCCCGCGGCGTGCAGCGCGTCGAACGCCGCAGCAACATCCTCGGGCTCGACCAGAGTGTCCGGACGGTGCAGCAGCAAGATATCCAGGTAGTCGATGTTCAGCGCCGCGAGAGACTCGTCGACCGAGCGGAGGATGTGCTCCTTGGAGAAATCGAAAAAGCCCTGACGGATGCCGACCTTTGACTGAATGATGACCGCCTCACGCTCTGCGTCCGTGAACGTGACCGCGTCACCGAACCGCTTTTCGCAGCCGTGCGCGCCACCGTAGATATCGGCGTGATCAAAGAAATTGATGCCGGCATCCCGCGCGGTGCCGACGAGAGCGCGGATCTCCTCATCGTCCATGTCCGAGATCCTCATCATCCCGAGAATGACATTGGATGCCTGCAGATTCGTACGTGGAGGGTTGTATATCTTCATCAGACCATCCTGCCCTACTTCGAATTTCTGCCAGCTCGCGCTCAAAGACTGTTGGAGAGTTTTCGCGCGCCACACTTACGTGGTCAGCCGGTGGCCGCGATCGGAAAACCAAAAATGAAGGGGAAGCCTTGGACCGAGTGCATTTTGCTCCGGCGGGTGGGGTGGCGACTGGCACCGGTAAAGGGTCAGAGCGAAGTTCGGGATTCACCAAAGGTCTCGGGAACTCTTGATTTTTTTCGCGACTCGACGCCCGAATGGAGCCAGATACCCGTGTGATCAGCCTCGCCGAAAGCGCCGAATCGTCCACCATAGACTCCGTCGACGCAGCCCTGCACCTCATCCTCTCGCCCAACACGGGCCGGCACCACATCGTCAAGAACCGCGCTACCAACTACGTGGGCTGGCGCTGTTATCACGTGCATACCTAGAAGTGCTACTGGCCACACGTGAACGACTCCTGGCGGCCACACCTCTGCTGATGCTTCTGCAGATTGTTCTACTTCCCATCTACCTGCTGCTGTTCGCCGGCCCGAACACCTCTCGATGATCGATATCGAGCCGTTCCTCGGGGCGTTCCTCGTCTTGCTCGTGATTTCCCTGTTGGTTGCGGTCACGGTTCAATGGGTTGGCCGTCGGCACCGGTTCGGCCGGGCAATCGAAGCTGAGCAGATCCCAGATCGCGGCGGTGGGCACCCGGATTGCCTCGCTTCTGCTGGTGGTGGTGCTGTACATCGCGTTCCCGGTCATCATGGTCGTCGTCGGGTTGTCAGCGAATCGACTCGCACGCCTGGACGTGCCGGCGACTCGTGCGCTCGTCTTCAGCGGGTCCGTCCGCAATTCCCTGGTGGTGCTCCCTCTGGCACTTGCGCTACCGGAGTCCTTGTCCGTGGCCGCACTGGCCGTGGTGACCCAGACCCTCGTGGAGCTGGTCGGCATGGTGATCCATGTGCGTCTCGTACCTCGGCTCACCGGGCGTGCACGCCGTCTGTCGGGCCGGTGACGGCCGCGTCACGTCTACTCCAGGCACGGCCCGTCGCGGAGGTGGACCCGTGCGCCCCAATCATCGATCGCGTGCCACAGCCCGTTCGGCTCTGCCACCCGGTCGATGTCGGTGCGGGCGTTCCAGAACGGTCCACCCTCCACGATCAGGCACTGCCCCGCATCAACCCGCACCTCACTCACAGTCCCGAACAGCAGCACCCGCTCCCTCGGTTGCACCGTCACGGTGCCCACGTCGGCTGTGCCACCTGCCGCCTGAATGTCCATCGGGATCTGTCCGGCGTTGCGCAGCGTTCCGCAGCCGGGGACGGGTCCCCCGCAGGTGTTCGACCCGGGGATGACGAGCGAGACGGCGAGCACACCGGCCACGGCCAGCAGCGGCAGCCCGAACAGGGCGAACGTTCGGCCTCGGTGGCCCCGGGCCGTGCCCGGGTCACGGGCACGGACCGCTGTGCGGTCCCGATCAGCCATCAGAATGGCTCACTTCGGGCCGCGGTGATGTGGGTTCTGCTCCGGAACATCGTTCGCGGAGTTCTTGCGCACGGCGCGCCGCCGGAACGCTTTGTCGACCTCCATGATCACGAGAAGACCCAGCGCCAGAAGAACGCCGACCGCCAGTTCGGCCGCGCTCAGAGGTACGGTGCCGAAGATTTCCTGGGCGAACGGCAGGTAGACCACGGCGAGTTGCAGGACGAGCGCGACCAGAATCATACTCACCAGAACCCTGTTGCCGCGCAGCCCCGTTCGCCAGACCGGCTCGACGAACGAACGGCTGGCGAGGGCTCGCGCGAGTTGGATGAAGGCGAGGCTCGTGAACACGATTGTCGCTAGGAGGGCCTCGGCTTCGGGAGTGATCGAGCCGCTGTCGCCGCCCGCGCTGTACCAAACGACCCAACCTACTGCGATCAGCGCCCCCCCGATCACCGGACCCAGCCAAGCGATCTGAGTCCCGATGCCGCGACTGAGGATGCTTTCGGTCGGCTTGAAGGGAGGCCGTCGCATCGTGTCCCGCTCGGCCCGCTCGACGCCCATCCCGAGCCCCAAGAGGCCATCCGTGAGCAGGTTGGACCACAGAATCATGATCGGGAGAAGATACAGCGGCAGTCCGAAGAGCGGCGGGATTGCCACGATCAGCACTTTCGCGAAGTTGCCTGAAATCGAGAAGCCCACGAAACGGCGCACGTTGTCGTAGACGACCCGCCCCTCCTCAACCGCGGCCACGATAGTGGCGAAGTTATCGTCGAGCAGAACGACCTCGGCGGCCTCTTTGGCGACATCCGTTCCTGATCCCATAGCCACACCGATGTCGGCCTTCTTTAGTGCCGGCGCGTCATTCACCCCGTCACCGGTCATCGCCACGATTTCGCCGTTGGCCTGCAGCGCCTCGACGATGCGCAATTTGTGCTCGGGAGACACTCGCGCGAAAACGGAGGTGGTGCGCACTGCGATGCGCAATGTCTCGCTGTCCATCTGCTCGAGCTCGCGCCCGGTCAGGGTGAGGCCGTCCGGTTCGGCGATGCCGAGATCGACGGCGATGGCACGCGCCGTGCGGGGGTGGTCGCCGGTGATCATGATGGGGCGTATTCCTGCCGTCGCGCAGCGCGCGATGGCATCCCGAGCTTCCGAGCGGGGAGGATCAACCATCCCGATCAGCCCGAGCAGCACGAGACTCTGCTCGGCCTCCTCCCCCTTCCCCGACGGTGGGAGTTCCTCGAGGCCGCGTGCGGCGACGGCAAGCACTCGGAGGCCTTTTTCGGTCATCTGCTCGATGGAGGCGCTGAACCGAGTTCGAGCTGCGTCGTCCAGCGGGCGGACACGCCCGTTCTGCACGATCCGGTTGCAGTGCTCTGGGATACCATCTCCGGCACCTTTGACGAGGGCGAGGAAGGGAGCACCCTCTGCAACCGTCATCAGCGTGTCAAGAAGACGGGAACCACCCTCAGGGGTGCGGTGCAGTGTCGTCATGCGTTTTCGGGTCGAGTCGAAAGGCACTTCGCCCACTCGCGGTAGTCCCGAGTCGAGATCTTCCTTGCTCATGCTGAACCGATCCGCCGCGAGCACGAGGGCGCCCTCGGTCGGATCGCCGACGGCTTCAGGATGTTCAGATCGCCGGTCCAGGACCGCGTCGTTGCAGAGGGCTGCGGCAGCGAGCAGAACCTGACCGTCATCATTGAGTTCGGGGGTCGCGCCCGCTGCGAGGTCGAAGCTGTCGCGCGGCGTCTCGAGCACAGTCACGGTCATCCGGTTCTCGGTCAGCGTGCCTGTCTTGTCCGAGCAGATGACGGTGACGGAGCCGAGAGTCTCCACCGCGGCAAGCCGCCGCACCAGCGCCCGGCGGACGAGCATCCGTTGGGCGCCGAGGGCCAGCGTGAAGGTCAGCACAGCCGGCAGACCCTCGGGGACGATTGCCACGGCGAGCGAGACCGCGGTGAGGAGAATGAGCGAGGTCTCCTCCCCGCGGAGAAGGCCGGTCAGGAAAACGAGAATGGCGACTGCGACGGCAACGGCGGCGAGAAGCTTCGCCAGCTTGTCGAGGCGTTTCTGCAGAAGCGTTCTCTCCTGCGGGACTTCCTGGATCAGGTTGGCGATGCGTCCGAGTTCGGTGGCCATGCCCGTTTCGACGACGATGGCAGACCCTCGCCCGTAGGTTACGGAGGTGCCCAGGAAGGCCAGATTGGTGCGGTCTCCGAGAGGAATGTCGGTGCCCGGAATCGGGTCAGTGGTCTTGTCGACCGGTTCGGATTCCCCCGTCAGCGCGGCTTCCTGGGTGCGCAGATTGATGCTTTCGACGATGCGCACATCGGCCGGAATCACGGATCCGGTCTCCAAGCGCACGAGATCGCCGGGCACGAGTTCGCGCGCCGATAGCTCACGGACCTGGCCGTCACGCACGACGCGCACGGTTGGCGCTGCCATTTGTTTCAGCGCGGCGATCGCCTTCTGCGCACGGTACTCCTGCACGACCCCGAGAACAACGAACAGAACGACAATGGCGATGATGGCTGTGGCGTCGATGGCCTTGCCCAGGGCCGCAGCCAAACCGGCGGCCACGACCAGGATCACGATCAGGATGGATGACACCTGTTCCCACAGAATGTTCCACACCGACCGACCGGCGCGCTCCTCGAGTTCGTTGTAGCCGGACTCCTCCAGGCGATGAACGGCGATCTTCTCGTCAAGGCCCCGAGTCGCATTCGTCTGCAATCCGGTTATGACGACCGCGACTTCCTGGTCGTGCCAGGCGACCGTTTTGCCCACAACAGTGCTCATGATGTCTCCGCCATTTCATCCTTGTAGTGGTGGTAGCGCGCGAGAATATCCGGTTTGACCCGCTTGAGTTCAGCCGCAGGAAAGCGAGCGAGTAGCTCCCACGCACGGTCGAGAGTCTCGACGAGCGTGCGTGACACACCGGACTGGCCGACAAAACGCTGCTCGAAGTCCTCGGCGAAGGCCAGAAACCGCCGATCCTCTTCCGAAAGGGCCGACTCGCCGACGATCGAGCAGAGTTGGCGCAGTTCCCGACCTCTCGCAAAGCAGGCATAAAGCTGGTCGGCGACCGCTGAGTGATCTTCCCGGGTGCGCCCCGCACCGATGCCAGCGTTCATGAGCCGGCTCAGCGAGGGCAGAACGTCAATGGGCGGGCTGATGCCTCGCCGATGGAGATCCCGCGACAGCACGATTTGTCCCTCGGTGATGTAGCCCGTCAGATCGGGAATGGGGTGACTGATATCGTCGTCGGGCATCGAGAGGATCATCAGCTGGGTAACCGATCCCCGGCGGCCACGCACTCGCCCGGCACGCTCGAACAACGACGCAAGGTCGGTGTACATGTATCCCGGATAGCCCCGCCGACCCGGAATCTCCTCACGAGCCGCGGCCACCTCACGAAGCGCCTCGCAGTAGTTGGTGATATCGGTGAGGATAACAAGCACATGGCGGTCTTCCTCCCACGCGAGGTACTCGGCGGCCGTCAGCGCAGCTCGGGGTGTGAGCAGGCGTTCGACCGTCGGGTCGTCGGCGAGGTTCAGAAAGAGCACCGTCCTTTCGAGTGCGGCGCTGTCGGCGAACTGACCACGGAAGTAGGCAGCCTCGCGTTGCGTGACCCCCATCGCTGCGAAGACGACCACGAAGTCCTCGTCGCTTCCGAGCACCCGCGCACTCGCGGCAATTTGCACCGCCAATTCGTTGGCGGGCAGGCCGAAGCCGGAGAAGATCGGAAGTTTCTGACCGCGCACCAGAGTGTTCAGGCCATCAATCGCCGAGATGCCGGTCTCGATGAACTCGGAGGGGTGATCTCGCGCGACCGGGTTCATCGGCGCCCCATTCACGTCGCGCTCGGCTACCGCCAGCAGCGGGGGGCCGCCGTCGATCGGTACGCCGGCACCGTCGAGGATCCGCCCGATGAGGCCGGGTCCGACAGGCAGTCGGGCGAAAGCACCACGGGTGCGGACGACAGTCCCCTGACGGTCAAGACCGCGGGTACCCTCAAGCACCTGCACGGTCATCTTGTCGCCGCTTACCTCGAGCACTCGACCCCGTCGGACGTCTCCGTCGGGCGCGATGACGTCAACCAGTTCGTCGTAGCCGACGCCCTGCGCCTGCTCGGCGATGAGCAGCGGGCCGGACACATAGGTGACCGTTCGGTGGTCGATGGAGAGCTTCGGGGCGGGGCCGGCTTCGGGCACTGTGGATTTCATCGGAGTTCCTCAAGTTGGGTACGGATGCGAGCGGTCAGATCATTCGAGAGCTGAGCCATTTCGGCTTCGGGCCAGGCGCGCATGCGCCCGATCTCGAGCAGCGTTGGAACGGCCGACGCGGTGTCCGGCGCCACCCCGCGTTCGACTGCCGTCGCCAGTGCATCGTGCGCTGCGTGAATTGCGGTGAGCATCGTGTGCTGCTTGGCGAGCGAACAGGATGCGTCGCCCTCGTCGAACGCGGACTGTTGCAGAAAATCCTCTCGGAGCAGCCGCCCGATGGTGAGAACCACGCGCTGTGGCGCCGCAAGCGCGTCTGCTCCGAGGAGCTGCACGATTTCCAGCAGTGATGTCTCGCGTTGCAGCATGTCCAGCGCCCACGCCCGCAACACTGGCCAGTCCGCGGAGACCTCGTCGGCGAACCATCCGTCGAGCTGGTAGAGGGTGTAGCTGCGAGTCCAGTTGATCGACGGAAAATGACGACGCCTCGCCAGCGCGGTGTCAAGGGCCCAGAATGTCCCGGCCAATCTCAGACTGTGCTGGGTGATGGGTTCCGAGAAGTCTCCGCCAGCCGGGGAGACCGCACCGATGACGGTGACTGAACCTGTCCGATTCTCATCACCGAGGCAGCGGACGGCGCCGGCCCGTTCGTAGAATTCAGCCAGGCGGGTGGCGAGGTAGGCCGGGTAGCCCTCCTCCGCCGGCATCTCTTCCAAGCGGCTCGACACCTCCCTCAGCGCCTCCCCCCAGCGGCTGGTGCTGTCGGCCATCAGCGCAACATGCAGGCCCTGGTCGCGGAAGAACTCCGCAATGGTGATCCCGGTGTAGATGCTCGCTTCACGGGCGGCCACAGGCATATTCGACGTATTCGCGATCAGCACCGTTCGCTGCATCAGCGACGTCCCCGTGCGTGGGTCGACGAGCGCCGGAAACTCCTCGAGCACCTCTGCCAGCTCGTTGCCGCGTTCCCCGCAGCCGATGTAGATGACAACATCCGCCGTCGACCACTTTGCGAGCGACTGTTCGAGCACGGTTTTGCCCGTGCCGAACCCTCCCGGGATCGCCGCTGCGCCACCCCGAGCGATGGGGAAAAGAGTGTCGATGACGCGTTGGCCGGTCACAAGGGGCACCTCGAGAGCGAGTCGCTGCGAGGCCGGCCGAGCCTGGCGCACGGGCCAGTACTGCAGCATCGCCACTTCCTCGTCGCCGACCGTTGCGACCGGTTCGCTAACTCGCAGGAGGCCGGTGCGCAGGTTGCGAACGATTCCGCTCACTCTCGGCGGCACCAGAACACGGTGCGCCATCGCCGCATCCGGCACGGTTCCGAGCAGGTCGCCCGGCCCCACCTGGTCACCCTCGCGAACCGCCGGCGAGAAGTCCCACCTGCGCTCGCGATCCAACGCTGTTGCGCGGGCCCCGCGCGCGATGGTCGCGACGGCATACGGGTCGTCGCCGCGCCTGGCGAGCTCCCTCAGCGGTCGTTGCGTCCCATCGAGGATCTGGCCCAGCAGCCCCGGCCCCAGCTCGACCTGGAGCGGCTGGCCGGTATTCACGACAGGTTCGCCGACCGCGAGGCCCGCGGTGTCCTCGTACACCTGGATGACGCAGCGTTTGCCGTCGATCCGGATCACCTCGCCGGGGAGTTGGGCCGTGCCGACTAGCACGACATCGTAGAGCCGGGCGTGGAGGCCTATCGCCTCGGCCACGGGGCCGGCGACCCGCCATAGGGTTCCGGCGTCGGTCAGGGTTTGTGTGTTCATTACCGGCCTTCTGAGTCGAATGTGATTTCGTAACCGACTGCCTGCCACAGCCGTTGGAGGAGTTGTTCTCGCCGTCCGGAGTCGCCGTGCGGACGCTCCCCGGAGGGGAGTGCGACAACGAGTGGGGGCAGGGTTCTTTCGATACGCCGGAGTAGCGGCGGGTCGAGGGACGTGTAAAACGGTTCATGCACCGCGATCACGCCCACCTCCACGCCCTCGTCGAGGAGTTCGCGGAGTCTCGTACCTGCCGCCTCGGCATCGGCGACGACCATCACATCAGCACCGGCCAGGCGGTACCCGACGGCCAGTTCATCGACCGTCATTACCAGCAAGCGAGAACGCGCATCCGCTGTCACGCTCATCATCGTCGGGCCTTCGGCAAGAGAAGCTGCCCATCGAGGTCACCCGGAGAAGTCCCCAGAGCAGCGCCCTGGGCCAACACCCGGAGATTCCGCGTCTCCAGTGCCAACTCGGCGACGTAAGCGATCGGAATGGCGATACCCGAGGGATCTCCGCGGCGAAACAGCGAGATCTCGTTCAGCACCCGCTGCTGCTCCAAAGCGCGCTGAGTCCTCGCGACGTCGCCGTCGCGCGACCAGGCCTCAAGCGGGCTGTCAAGGTAGCGGGCCGACGCGGAAAGAAGTGCAGCAGCCTCGGTGTCTTCGGCCTGCCTCAACGCCGATTCCAGTGTGGAGGTGACGATTCCGCCACCGGGTAGCCAGGGTGCGACGTCGGGCAGCTTGGACATTTCGCGACGGGACAGTGCGGAACGAAGTCGCAGCAGCGCGATCACGTTGGTTTCGTCGACGCTGCGCGCAAGCGAGGCGCGGAGGTCGACGGCCTCTCTGCCAAGGTCATCAAGTTCGCCGACAACCCATCCCGTGTGGGCTGCAGTGATTGTGCTCTCAAATTGGCCGAGGTTGCCATCACGTTCGTAGGTGGCAAAGGCGTCCACGGTGGCGCGCGCTGTGACGACGTCGGGCAGCTCCCAGCCCGCCAGCAGCGAGACAACAGCAGCCGGCTCGTGTTGGCGAACCATTTCACGGACCAGGAGGTCGGTGAAGGCGCCCACGGGGATGATCTCGTCGAGCACCTGCTCTTCGTCTGCGCTTCGCAGAGCACCACGCAGCAGCACGAGCAGATTGTGTAAGTCGAATCGGGCCAGCAGGAGGTCGACCAGGTGTAGCGCAGTTTCACTGTAGAACCCGCGCATCGACTCGAGTTCGCGGGCTTCGTGCCCTCGAAGTGCGGCGTTCAAAAGCCGCACGCCGCCGCCGCGGGCAAGTGCAGCTTCGGCCTCGGCTCGGAGCGCCGTCGAGGCGAGCGCACCCAGAAGGCCGTCGACGTCGCGTCCCATCAGTTCGGAGAGCTGCTTCTCCCCCATGCGATCAAGCCGCCGGACCCGGAGCCGGGTGTTTCCGTACTCGAAGCGGGGACGCACCCGCAGGATCGCCATCAGCTGCTTTCGCTTCCCGCAGTGACGATGGTTCGTGCATAGAGCATCCGAAGGCAGGGTTCGGCATCGACCAGGCGCTGTTCCAGAGTGTTGATCACAGTGCGGCCATCGGGATCGACCGCGTGGATCCCACCCCAGGTCGATAGTGACGCTTCAAGCGTCACGGGGGGAACGGTGCTCGCCAGCAGCTCCTGAGCAGTGATCGCATCGCGGGGATCCACCCGGATCAGCACGGTGCCAGGGAGTGCCGCGATCGCACCCTGGATGAGCTCGCCCAATAGCCGCGGGTACGCCGGTGAGTGCCGGGCTGACCTCAATTCCTCCGCGAGGTCCGCCCGCAGCGCGAGATAGGCCTCTTCGCGAGCAAGACGGACTTGGCGGACGGCGGCAAGACGGGCGGCTGCTATTCGCCGGCCGGCATCGACCTGGGATTCGGCCGTGGCCCGCCGTTCGAGCTCACGCTCAAGCGCGTGCGCCCTGATGGAAGCCTCAGCGACCGTGGCGTCCGCCTCAGCTCGCAGCGCTCGCAGGTCCGCCGCGATCTCGTCGTCGGCTTCGGCCTGGATGGCCTGAAGCAGGTCTGTGAGCGGCATCAGGCCGGCAGCAGGAGGATCGCCATAGCAGCCACGGCGAAACCAAGGATGACCAGGGTCTCCGGGATCGCGACCAGCAGAATGGCCCTGCCGGCGAGTTCCGGCTTCTCGGCGATGGCACCCATGGCTGCCGCGCCGATTCGGGCTTGAGCCAGCCCGGTTGCCAGCGCCGAGATGCCTACTGCGAGGGCCGCGCCGATTGCGATGAGTCCGATTCCAATGTCCATTTTTTTCTCCTGGGTTATGAGTGTGATTTTCCGAACGGGATGAAGGCTTGACCGCCGCCAATAAAGAACTTCGAGAAGAACTCGACGTAATGAAGTCGTAGCGCTTGGATCATGGGGCTGAAACCTGCGAGAGCGAGGTTGAGTACGTGAAAGAACGTCGCGACGATGATGCCGAGCCAGAGCGGGCCCACGGTGGCGAGCTCGTTGGCGACGATGGCGAGGTATACCGACGCAAGGCCGACGGCGGCCAGCCGCAGATAGGAGAGGATGTTCCCAATCGCGCCGAGCAGCTCCAGCGGCGCCATCATCAGCCCGAGAGTGCCGTGGAGCGACATCACGAGGACCAGGCCGACCACGGTCAGGGCTATTGCCGGCGACATGAATCCCGGCGGCAGGGCGCCTGCCGCAAAACCGGCCAGACCCAACATCCCGCACAGGAAAGCGAACGTTCCCACCCGATCGAGAAGGTGACGGTGCGCGCGGTCCCGCCACGATTGCCACATGCCGAGGACAACGCCGAGCAGTACGTGCGCAGCCCCGATCGCCAGTGCGAACAGCAGGAGCGGCTGCAATGCGTTTGCGTCGCCGCGGTAGAACCACAGCGAGAAGTCACCGAAGAGGTTTTTACCGAGATTGCCCAAAGCCTCTCCGAAGAGGAAACCGAAGATGATCGCCCAGATCGCACCGAACACCAGAACGCTGCACAAGTCGGCGATACCGGGGGAAATCCTGCCAAATTTCCGGCGAGCCCAGAGGCCGACGAGAAGAAGAGCCGTGCCGTACACCACATCGCCGACCATCACGCCGAACATCAACGGCAGGAAAAGCGCCATCAGCCCGGTGGGGTCCAGACTGGCGGCACGGGGGTTGTCCAAAAAGCGGGTCAGAAGTCCGAACGGGCGCGCCACCCGGCGCTCCTTCATCAGCACCGGTGTGCTGTGGGCACGTTCGTCGTGAGGTAGTTCCTCGATTGCGAGCGGACCCATCGAGAGAGCGGCGAGTGCCTCGTGGAAACGAGCCACGTGTGGGCGCGGAACCCAGCCGACGACGGCGAATGCGCGGTCGGTTACCCCGGCCCTGGCGGCGGCGGCGAGTTGTTCGAGTTCCGCGCGAGCGCCCGCAAGCGTGACGTGCCATGCCTCCACGTGCGGGCCGATGAGCTCCTCCAGCACCTGATGCGCGTCAGCGAGCTCCCGCGGAAGGGCATCCAGCCGCGTACGCATCCCTGCCAGAGCTCCGAAGAGAGACTGCCCGGAGTAGGCGCTTGGGAGGGGCAGGTGCCGAACGTGTTCCTGCCCCAGGAGGGCGTGCAGGCGTGCGCTGTCGCTGTGTGAGAAGACGAGCAAACAGCCGATCGCATCCGTGCCGACCCGGGCCGAGGTGAGATCGAAGCGCACTCCGAACACCTCGGTCAGTTCGCGCCGTAACGTGTCGACCAATGTGTCATCCGACGTATTCAGTACCAGAGCCGCGGTGTCCAGCCCGAGTTTCTGTAACTCGTATTCGGGGAGGGCCGCAAGCTCTGGCACCAGTCTCGCCAGTTGCTCCAGCGGGTGCAGGTACCTGGGCAGCACCGCCAGCTCATCCGTGAGCGAATCAAGATGTTGGGCGGCTCCCTGTACCAGAATGCTGATGCGGTCGAGCTCGGCCTCGACGTCGGCCAGGTCGACAGCACCGCTGACGGGATCCGGGTCCCCACGGAGACGAGAGTCACCTCGATCATCGCTGCCGACGAGTGAGAGCAGTGCGTCGAGGCGGGCGACGAGGAGTTCAAGACGCGCCTGCGTGAGGGAGTTGGCGTCATTCAAACCGGCGGCATCGACATCGAGCGCCGGATCGCGGGCAACGTCGACCAATTGCATGCCCTGGAGACGGTAGATACCTTCGAGAACCGCGCTCAGTTCTTCGCGACGGCCCGCGATTTGCAACTTGGCCATGGGGATCAGCATCGGCTAGGCATCCGAACGGTCGAAAGTCTCGGGAGCGGCTACTGCCCGCATCTCGGCGAGCAGGGCGGCTCGCTCGGTGGTCAGCCACAGGTGCAGTGCAGCGATCTCGGCGTCCGCTTCCGCTCGGATCGACCCGGTCTCGAGCTCGCTGGCTGAACTCACTTCCTCGCGGGCGCGCTCCGCGGCACGCGAACCACGGTCTTGGGCTTCGGCAATGAGGCGATCAGCCTCCCGCCGGGCGTCCTGACGGCTCTCAGCTGCAAAGGCGCGGTGCTTCACGGTGTCCGAGAGCGTACGCTCCAAGTCGCGGATGGCGTTGATCGCTCCCGGCATTTTCTGCACACCTCGGGTGGTCACGCGACAACCGCCATTTCGTCCGGCTCATTCATCCGCATACTCTTCGCGCGCATCAGGCGGACCCGGTCCTCCAGCTCGCGTTCGTCGAGAACCAGGGCGATGAAGTCACGTTCGCCTTCGAGTCGGGGTACCACGACGTTCTCCAGTGCGCTCACGCGCCGGGTCGTGCTGGCGATCTCTTCGGCCAGGCGACGCAGAGTGAGTTCGACCGCCGCGAGATCCAGGAGCCGGTCAAGTTGACGCTCGAACGCGTCGCCGGCGACATCGACTCGCGCCGAGGAGAATGGCAGCCCGTAACCGCGGGCCATGCTCGACCGCGCCACCGGGTCGTGGGACAGTTCAGCGATCCGGACCCCGGCCACGGAGCGAGCGGTGAGCTCAACACCGATGCTTGCCGACGCGGCAATCGCGGCGGATCCGACATACTCCGGTCCGTCAAGAGCCAGGGCCTCTCCCAGCGACCGGCGAGCGACTCCCGCGCCGCGCTCGAACTCGCGCATTGCCTCGAGAACGGATGTCCCGAGTCGCTGAAACTCTCGCATCAGGGCCGCACGCTTCTCACTGAGAAGGTCCCTGCCCTGCACGGCGAGTTTGATCTGGCCGCGTCGTGCCAAAAGCTCGCTGCGCGTTGCACTCACATGTTCCATGCAGTCAGTCTTGCGGTGTGGACGTCGGCCACTCGAGACACGACCGGATGAAACCTCAGGTAGACGCTGGAGCCGATCGGAGGTCATCCGATCGACTGTGCAGAGCTCTGATCAGGCCGCTCTGGAACGCGCCGGCATCGGCAGGCACACACGGACCCGCGTACCTCGGCCGTCTGTTCCGGCGCCGTATTCGAAGGTTCCGCCGATCGCCACGGCGCGCTCGGCGCTGGAGGCAAGGCCGATATGCCCATTCAAGGGAGCCCGCTCGACCTCGCTCGAATCGATTCCCACTCCATCGTCGACCACGATCAGCTCGACCGTGTCGGCCAATCTTCGGATGGAAATCGACATGGACGTGGCGTGAGCGTGTTTGACGCAGTTGGCGACCAGCTCGCGGGCGATTGCGAACAATAACTGATCGTGCACGCCGCTCGCCGCTGCCTCGACCTCGACGGAAGCGTCGAATCCCCCGCGATCGCCCGCACGTGCGGCGATGGCGTGAATGGCACCACGCAGTCCGACTGGTTCGAGAAGATACGGGTGGAGGTCGAAGACGGCCTCCCGTATTTGAGAGATTCCGCGGTCCAGCCCCTCACCGATCAAAGCTGCATTGTCACGCCCCTCAGACGCCAGGAGGTGGCGGGCGGCGAGAAGATTCTGAAGTGCGTGGTCGTGCAGCGACGTCGCCAATAGTCTTCGCGCCTGGTCTTCCGCATCCAGGGCTTGCGCCACAAGACGGCCGCGGACCGCCAGAAGCTCAGACACTTCACGCGTTCGGCGCGCCAGAATCGCCGACAGAACGCTTGCAGCGGAGCCGGTCCAGGCTAGAAAGAGAATCTGCGTGATTTCGAAACCGACGGCATCCCTCGGGACCTGGGCAAATTCCGGATAGGTTACGGCGATGAGGGCATACAGTGACAATCCAGCCGCCGAGAACGCGGCCGTCAGACGGGGGCTCACGAGCAGCGCCGCACCAAGGGGTAACAGGAAGAATGCGTAGCGAAGCTGGGAAAACGGACCTCCGGAGGTCGCCACAAGAGCTGCGATCAAGACAATGTCGACTGCGACGAGAACAGCCGGCGTGCTGAGCGGCCGTCCACACACCTCCGAGACCATGGCGGCAACAGCGTAAAGGGCCGCCAACGCCAGCAATGGGGTGAACAGGGCTTGATTGGCCTCGGGATGTTCGACCAGCCGCTCGGCCAGAAGGAATACCGGCACCGCAGCCAGTCGGATGACGGCGAAAGCTCCGCTCTGGCGAGACATCAACCGGGGTCGCGACGTCATTCCAACAGCCTGCGCCGCATCCCCTCCGCAACGGCTGCGGCTCGATCCGAGACCCCGAGCTTCTCGTACAGTCCCTGAAGATGACTCTTGATCGTCGGCGTGGACAGAAAGAGGAGTTGTGCAATCTGCGGTGCGGATCGACCCTCAGCGACGTGCACGAGGATCTCCAGTTCACGCTTGGACAGCGTGGGGCGCTCCTGTGCTCCCCGGAGACGGATTTCGGCTGCCAGAGAAGCTTGCACTTCCGAACCGAGCACTGTCTCGCCCCGGCTCACGGCGCGGATCGTGTCCGTGAGAAGTTGTGGATCGACGCTCTTGGAGAGGTAGGCACTGGCACCCACGGCCACAGCGTCGAAGGCCACTGATCCGTCGACGTAGGCCGAAAGGAGGATCACCCGGGTCGAGAGCCCATCGCGACACACAGCATTGACCACCTGGAGGCCATCCAAAACGGGCATTCTGACATCGAGAACTGCGACATTCGGGGCCAGCTCGCGTATCAACTCCATCGCCTCGCCACCATCCGAGGCCTGGCCGACAAGCTGGAAATCACCCTGGTCCCTGATCGTCTGCTCCAGCGCACGCCGAAACAGTGGATGATCATCGGCCACCACGATTCGAACTCGAGGACCTACGGTTCGCATGCAAAAAGTTTAGCCTCCGTGGGCTGAAATCGGGCGGTTCAGACAGCATCGGACCCGAAAGGTGGCCGCCGGCGACGACTCGAGTGCCGGCATTTGCTCGACCCGGCACAATTGAACCATGAACCCGCTCCCCCGCAGCACCAACGAGGCCGAGGGAATCTCCTCCGCCGCCATTCTCGATTTCATCGCCGCGGCGGAGGCGCAGCTCGAGAGCCTGCACAGCCTCATGGTCGTTCGACACGGTTGCGTCATTGCGGAGGGCTGGTGGTATCCCTTCGCGGCGCAGCATCCGCACCTCATGTTCTCGGTGAGCAAGAGCTTCACCTCGATCGCCGTCGGGCTCGCCATCGGCGAGGGCCGGCTCACGCTCGACGACCTCGTCGTCGACCTGCTACCAGACGACCTGCCCAAGCAGATCCACCCGCACCTGGCCGCGCTGACTGTGCGCCATCTGCTCACCATGACCACGGGGCATCCCACCGACACGGTGTCGCTCGCCGACGACTCGCACGGTGACAACTGGGCGCGCACCATCCTGGCCCAGCCCCTCGAGTTCGCGCCGGGCACCCACTACGTCTACAACAGCGGCGCGAGCTACCTGCTCTCGGCGATCCTGCAGCGGCTCACCGGAGAGCGCCTGTTCGACTACCTCACCCCGCGACTGTTCGACCCGCTCGGCATCATCGGCGCCACGTGGGAGTCCTGCCCGCGCGGCATCGACGCCGGCGGCTGGGGGCTCTCCCTCACGACCGAGCAGCTCGCGACCTTCGGCCAGCTGCTGCTGCAACGCGGCGAATGGAACGGCACGCGACTCGTGCCGGCGGAGTGGATCGACGAGGCCACCCGGGTGCAGGTGGACACGTCGGGCACCGAGCACGACGTCGACGGCCGTCAGGGCTACGGCTACCAGTTCTGGCGGAACCGGCCGACCGGTTACCGCGCTGACGGAGCGTTCGGTCAGGTCTGCCTCGTGCTTCCAGAAACGGATGCCGTGGTCGTGCTGACTGCGGCGCTCCCGACCGCGCAGCGCGCGCTCGATCTCGTCTGGGAACACCTGCTGCCCGCTTTCACCGACCAGCCGCTCGCAGAGATACCGAGTGGTCTTGCCGGAAAGCTGGCGGGCCTCACCCTGCCGACCGTCGTGGGCGAACCCACGTCACAGACGGCGGCGCGGGTGGCGGGCGTCCGCTTCGACTTCGACGATGCGGACGTGACCGCGGTAACTTTCGAGCCGGGACTGCTCACGATCATCCGTGGCGGCGTGGGCCAGCGGCTAGCCTTCGGCCACGGCGAATGGGTGGCATCCGCCGATGCCCGGGTACTGGCGAGCGGCGCGTGGGTCTCCCCCAGCACTCTGGTCGTGCGGGCGCACAACGTGGGCACGCCGTTCTCGCGCACGTACACGCTCGAGTTTCGGGATGACGCGTTGACCCTGGATGTCGATCAGAGCGTCGCGTTCGGGGAGCTTCCGCGGACTCACCTAGTCAGCCGGTAGCTGTGCAGATCCCCGTGGTTCCGTGCCTGAACGTGCCTCGCATGATGGCGATCGCGAGGAGACACGGCCAACTACACGGCGTTCGGTATTAATCCGCGCAGATAGGCGCGAAGGACTGGATCACAGACATAGACGATTTCGTCGCGGACTGAAATTTCGTCCATGCCGCAAACCTAGCAGTGTCGAGTTCCATCGGACTTTGGCGGCAGATGCGAGGCCTTCCAGCGAAGCCTTGCTGGTGGCGAACTTCAGCCTGCCCACAATCGCCACTAATGGGTTCCGGGGCCCGGAAGCCCCGGCGCGCTGGCCCGGAACGACCCGGCCGCTACCCCTCGATCCCGAGCTTCGCGGATCCGCCAACCACATCCCGGTCCCCCAGCGGCTGCGCCGGCCGTGCGTTGTGACTGTGTGCCTTCAAGTGTGCCGATCTGCTCCGCCGACATCGAGATCGGCGTGCTCGTCACGACCCACTGCACATCCTCGGTGCACGGCGGTGTGGTCAGACTGCCCGAGTACTCGTAGTTGTCCAGCGTCCGCGGCAGCACGGCCGCGATATCCATTGTCACGTCCTCGTCGTCAGCCATATGCGTGGCCCTGTCGATGAACGGCGCCAGGACGCCGGATGTTTGCCCCTCGGCCACGAGGATGCCCAGCACCAGTGGATTGCCAGCCGCATCCGCGTGCACCAGGTGCAGCTCGGCCGCCGCCGGCTGGCCGTTCACGGTGTGCTCCGACGGCACGTGGGCGTGCATCTGCTGCAGACTGTACTCGTCGCCGGCGAAAGTCAGGGTCTCGCCCTCGCCGTCGGCCTCGAACTCCACCGCGTGCCCGGTGTCGAACACATCGGCCTCCGCGTCCTCCGCGCTCAGCTGGATGACCGAGCTCGGTGCGGGCATGGTCGCGGGCAGGTCGATCGGGGACTGGGCGGTGCCCGCGCCGCAGGCCGCGAAGCCGGGGTCCACCTCCGCCCACGATGCCGGTCCGCTCGCGCCGTCGCAAGACCATCCCGCCGGCTCCGCCACCGGTGGCTTGCTCGACTCCGGCGCGGGCTGGGCGCAGCCGACAAGGGTGATCGCGGCCACCATGAGAGCTGAGGTGATGAGCCAGGGTCGTGCGGACATGGGAACTCCTGGAAAACGGCATAGAAAAACGCCACACCGAACATGTGGCGTGACCACTCTTGTGACAGAGCTGCTTTCCCGAATTATCCTCTCGCTGCACCCGGTCTACGGTCACCGCCGATCTCATGCAGTGCGAAAGCACCTCGCCTGAAATCCCCACGCCCCTGCCGGACATCCCTCAGTATGAGAGTTGTGACCGACACCGATCGCGAGAAGCGGATGCATAACCTCGCCGTGCTCGTCGTCGACCCTGTGCGCCGCTATCTGCACCGCCGCACCGACGCCGCGACGGCCGACGACGTGATCGGCGACACTCTGCTGGTGTGCTGGCGCCGCCTCGACGAGGTGCCCGACGACGCACTTCCCTGGGCGATCGTCGTCGCTCGACAGTGCCTCAGCAACGCTCAACGCGCCGAGCGCCGGCGCATCCGTCTCATCGGCCGCATCATTGCCATCGACCCGCCGCCGGCCGCTGCGGACGAGAACCCCGCAGCATCCACCGTCGATGGCGCCGCCAAGACGGCCCGCGTGACCACCGCCCTCGCCGGCCTGCGTCGAAACGACGCGGAGATCCTGCGGCTGTGGGCATGGGACGAGCTGAAAAGCCCGCAGATTGCCGTCGTGCTCGGCATCAGCGCGAACGCAGCGGCGATCCGCCTACACCGTGCGAAGGCTCGCCTCAAGCAGGAGCTACTGAAATCCGGCGACCCGACCGGACATGTACCGTACGACGAAGGGAGCGAAGATGCACGACGATGACCGTGCGCTGCGCGATCAGCTGCGTGCCGCCGATCCGGCCCGCACGCTGCCCCCTGCCTCGCCGACTTGGCTCGACCACAGAATGGAGCAGATCATGACCGACCAATCCCCTATCACCACGACCGTCACCCCCACGGCGCCGCGACGCGCCTTGCGGCGGTGGATGCCGGTGGTCGGCATCGCCTCCGGCCTCGCCATCGCCGCCGCAATCGTCGTGCCCCTCGTCGTCGTCGGTCCGGAGCCCACCGTCGAGGCGTTGCAGCCTCCCATGGACGGAGGCCTCGCGAGCGGCAGCTGCCTCAGGCTCGAGCCGGCGACCGTCGCGGCGCAGGAGCAGGCGTTCGCCGCGACGGTGCTGCAGATCCAGGGCGACACCGTTCTGCTGGAGGTCAGGGAGCGCTTCGCTGGCGACGTCGCCGACCGCGTGGAGGTAACGCAGGTCGACGCGATGACCTCCGACTTCTCGGGCGTGCCCTTCGTGGTCGGCCAGAGCTACCTCGTCGGCGCAGTCGATGGAACGATCACCGGCTGCGGCGTCACCGGGGCCGACAGCGCTGAGCTTCGCGCGGTCTACGACGCAGCGTTCCCTGGCTGATCCACGCCCGCGAGCGGATGACGGGACCGGTGCCGGAATCGTCACATCTGGTTTCGGACCCCGCGGCGGTCAGTGAGACCGTTGTGTCGTGCCCCGGAAGAAAACGAGTTTGCCGGATGCGACAGTAACTCACTGCTGCGCCGGGATAATCTCCTGGCCGATCAACAACGATGTCCGACCGGCCGGTCGGTTTGCATCTAGGATGGTCCCATGGATCGTCGGTCACTTATTCTCAGCGCAGCCCGAAACCTCACTCTCGAGCGCGGTGTTGTGCCGTCCTTGAACAGCACCGCGAGTGCTGCGGGGGTGTCGAAGGGCGGACTGATCCATCATTTTCCTTCGCGCGCGGCTCTTGTTCAGGGCTTGGCCATCGGGGCGTTGGAGGAGCTCGACGTAGCGATGCTTGCGGCGTCGATGGAGGGCCGGGCGGCGGAAGCCTGGCTCAGGCTTTCCGTGCCGACGGGTGATGACGTGGCTCTGTTCCGAGCTTTAGCGGTCGCGCACCGGGCGGTCGAGTCGCCGGGTGATGACGTCGCTACCGCCGCGCAGGAAGCCGGCTCTCGGTGGGAGGCCATGATTCAGAAGGAAACGGGCGACGTCACACGCGCGCGGGTGATCCGCCTCGTCGGTGACGGACTCGCAGCCAACGTGATCGCCGGCATCGAGCCTGCCCCCACCCCCGCACAACTCGACGCACTCCTCGACGCCCTGATCCCTCGACCCGGTGGTGCGTCCAGACAATGAGTGGAGCGCTACTGGGCGCGATTGCCGGCCTAGCGGCCCTCGACGCCTTCAATCCTGCGACCATCGTCGCCGTCACACTCATCCTGCTTGTTGCACCCAGTCGGCCCGGACTAACGGCACTGGTGACCATTCTCGGCGCGGCCACAACCGTGTTCGTGGCGGGTGCAGCACTGTTTCTCGGCGCTAGCGCAGCCGCAGGCGCCGTCGGCGGCATTGTGCTCGCGCTGCGCTATGTCGCCTTCGGGGCAGCGGGAGCCGCGGTGGTTATCGCTGGCGTTCGACGCTTCCGAACCCGACCCCGCAAACCCATCGAACTGCCCACGTGGTTTACCCCGTGGACTGCATTCCCTTTTGGCGCACTACTCACGGCCGCCGATCTGCCCAACGCGTTCCCCTACTTCATCGCTATCGAAAGGCTCCTCGACGCGCAAGCCAGCACAGGTGAAGCGCTCCTGGTGCTGGCCGGGTATACGGTCATCTACTGCCTACCCTGCCTAACGCTCCTAGTCATCGGCCTGCTCTCTCGCCAACGAACCCATGCGCTCCTGGCCCGCATCACCAACAGACTCGGAACCGGAGACGTCCCAGCGTCACATCCGGCGGCGATCGCGCTCATGACCCTTGGTCTCTTCGTCGGGACTCTGCCTCTCTGGGCTCTCAGCTAACATCGTCCGCCCCTTCTTTCTGGGTCTTCATCCTGTCTGGCCATTCGCGACGCATGGGTCCACTACCTCCTCGGTAGCTTCATCGAAGTGGTACTTCTCATCGCCATTGCCGTAACCGCATGGAAGTGGCCGCCGACTCAAGTCGCATACTCACCGACGTAGGCAACCAACGCGAAGAGCCCGCGTCACAGTCCCACGGACATCCACTCGCGGGAGCAACGACGCCGGGTGCACTGTGCTTGCTGCGCCAATTCCATGAGCGCGGTTGATGTTGCCGGAGATGGGCACTAAATTGTGGATTCCCTGAATTTAACCGTCGTCTTCACGCTTTTCTCCAGTCCAGCCAGTCCATATTCGACCTCACTGCCAACAAAGGGGATGTCCCTTGGATTCATTGAGAAGGCTCACAACCGTCGCACTCGCGGGGTTATCCGTGTTCGCTTTGGCCGCCTGCGGAACCGGAACAGCAGTAACCCCCAACGCGTCCGACGCCAGGGCGAGGTTAGCTCCAGCGGTCGCAATCGTGCCGACAACGGTCGCGTCTGGCGCATTCAGTGAGACGGCGCAGGTCTCCCTTGGGAAGGACGGGGCGCGCTCTACGGCCGGCGCGGCCGGAAGCGGTGACGTGTACTTCCCCAACGCCGGCAACGGCGGGTACGACGTCCAGCACTACGACCTTGCCCTTCGCTACACGCCGCCGACGGAACCCACGGTCCTCACAGGCCGCCTCAGCGGCGTCGCGACCATCACACTCCGCGCGAAGCAGGATCTGCAGTCGCTTAACTTCGACTTACGCGGCCTCGACGTTTCGTCGGTCCGGGTGGACGGCAAGGCGGCGGCACACGGGAAAGCGCAAGGCAAAGACAGCGCCGAGTGGTCACAGGAGCAGGACAATGCAAACCGATACTGGGAACTCACCGTTGAGCTGCGGCCGAAGCTCGAAGCAGGACAGACGACGACCATTGTCATTGAATATGGCGGGATCACCGGGCGGCCACTAGACACCACCGGGGCCCTTTACGGGTGGGTCACCACTGCTGATGGCGCGATGGTGGTCAACGAGCCCGATGGAGCGGCGACCTGGTACCCCGTGAACGACGACCCGGAAGACAAGGCAACTTACAGGTTCCGCATCACGGTGCCGGCCGGTAAGACAGCTGTGGCAAACGGGCTGCCCGCCGGGGCGCCCAAGACAAAGGCCGGCTGGACAACATGGACGTGGCGGGCATCCGACCCGATGTCCAGCTACCTGTCGACGGCGAGCGTAGGCGACTACGCCTTGTCCCGCGACGTGAGTCCGGACGGTCTGCCGATCATCAATGCGATCGACGATGGAGTGACGGGCGCGCCTCTTGCAGAAACAGCGGCGGCACTCGCGCTGCAGCCCCAGATGATCACCTTTCTGGAGGCCCAATTCGGGCGATACCCGTTCGAGTCGTTCGGCGCCATTGTCGACGACGACTCGGTCGACTACGCCCTGGAGACTCAGACCCGCCCGGTGTACTCCGAGGTCGCGGACGAAAACACAGTGGTGCACGAACTGGGGCACCAGTGGTTCGGCAACTCTGTGACCCCGGCTGATTGGAAGGACATCTGGCTGAACGAAGGCTGGGCGACCTATATCGAGTGGCTCTGGGCAGAACATCAGGGCACCGCATCAATTTCCAATCAGTTCGCCGACACGGTGGCATACCTGGACGCAAACGACGGATGGGCACTCAACATCGCAGACCCGGGTCGCGACAGCCTCTTTGCGAATCCGATCTATCTGCGAGGCGCGGCTACCCTGTACGCATTGCGCGCGAAGATCGGTGACGACGCGTTCTTCGCCGGCGCCCGCTTGTGGCTGACTGAGTACGACGACTCGAATGCGACCACTGCGGACTTCGAAGCCGTAATGGAAGAGAGCTCAGGCCAGCAACTCCAGACTTTCTTCGACGACTGGTTGCGCGAAGGCGACCGCCCGGCAATGCCCTAGCCACCAGCGCAGTCCCTGGCAAGGAGAACCCGAAGGTTCACGGCTCGATGTGCCCCGAGCAATCGAGCCCGACTGACTTCATGCGCCCGGACAAAGTGAAACACACAGCGTTCGAGACCATCCGACACAGGTGAACACAGAAAAACAGCCGGAGCTACGGCGCTGAAGAAGAACTCGCAGCCACACGAAACCGCAAGATCCACTCAAACCAGAAATCGTTCCTGAGAAGCCTCAGGTGCGATTTCTCTATATTTGCCTTCACTGATCCGGTTGACCGACGACTCTATCCAGTAGCGCTTGCCGAGGTTGGTCTTCCGGCAGCGTCAGGCCTTCACATCTCCGCGCCATCCGCCGTCGGAGGTTCCCTTCGCCTCGATGAACTCCTTAAAGTTCCTGAGGTCTTTTTTAATGGCGTGATCGTCGATACCGAGAGCGGCCCCAGCCTTCTCAAGCAGCCCTGTCGCCTCCCAATCAAGCTGTACCGTCACCCGTGTCTCGTTCGCGGCCAACTTATGGAACGTGACAACTCCCGCGTGGTCAACCTGGCCGCCGGTGCTGTTCCAGGCAACACGCTCGTCAGGGTGCTGCTCAGTTATCCGAGCCTCAAACTCGCGCTCCACGCCACCGACTTTAACCTTCCACTCGGTGAGAGTGTCGGTCACCTGCGTGACGGATTCAACAAAACTGAGAAACTTTGGAAACTCCTCGAATTTTGTCCACTGGTTATACGCGACGGTAACGGGAACGTTGACGTCGACAGTCTCGATGGCGTTGGGCATGATGACCTCCTAATGCGAATTCGACGGATGAAATAGTTTCTGCAATCCCATTCACAGTACCGAAGGCTAATCCAAGGTCAACCCGGGTAAGGAAAAACTCGCGGGAACGAGAAGGTTCCTGTGCGTGGAACCTCAGCAGCGTGAACAGGCGATGGGACGGGCTGAACGACGGGCGAGGGAGACTCTTCAGAATCTCTCTCGGTCCCAGGGCGAAGGGCAACCAAAATGCACTTCAGATCGATGACGATCGCGGCCGTGGGGCTAAGCGACGTCGCCCCGGCACCCAACTCTTGCATGCCGTGCAGAATCGCCTCGACTGCCGCTACGGCGGCATCAAGGGGTGCGCTATCACGCGGGCCATCGTCCGGGGCACGCAAGGTTTCTGCGACTGCGTGCAGGGCATCGCTGAGAACCGGAGGCAGTTCGGGCGGCAGCTCAAGGGGAATCGGTTTACCCCAGATCATGCCCGCAAAAACCTCGGACAGGTTGCGCACGTGAAAGGTGACCTTCTCCAGGGCCGCGAGGCCCTCCTAGTCAACAACAAGATTTCTGCGGTTGAAACGAGCGCGAGGGTTACCCTTACGACTCTCATCGGCGCGTTGCACAGCCGACCTGACGTCTCGTGCCGCGTCCGTGAGTGCGCTGCCCCTGGTCGCCCGGAGTTCACGCTCGGGAGGCAAACTCCCAACCAAGGCCACGCCGATATCGCTGAGGTGCGTGGCGAGGGTGCCTCAAAAACTGCTCAACCGCTCGACCTCCGCCCACAGTAAGCCATCGCATGCCTCCGATAAGGGGGCCGAGGCCGATGACCAGCCAGATCGTCTAAACGCTGGGCTCGCTCAGGATGAGCACGGCCCCGGCGAGGGCGATTCCGAAGGCCAGCCCAGCGAGGGTTTGTAAAGCGCTGCGGAGCGAACGCATGAGGGTTGGGTGCATGCTCAGAAGTGCGCCCAGCGGCGCGTAGTACCGCAATTCCTGAGCGTTTCCAGGGAGGAAAGGGAACGGTGTCCAGGCAATCGCCACAGCAACAGAGATCTCGGTGATCTGGAGGAATCGCGGAGGTTGGAGACGACGACGAACCGACGCCACCGTCTCATGCCGCTGCATCTCTTGCGCTGCTCATTCAAAAAATTATTTCGCGTGACGTTAAGACCAGATCAACTTCTGAGATGCTCTGAACGCTCGTTCGCGCGTTGCTCGCCAGGAATGCATACGATAACCAAGTGACTTTGCCGAACGGATTTCATCTAGCGAACCGAGAGTTCTTTGCCCGCGAGGTGCTCAATGTCGCACCCGAAATTCTCGGCTGCATCCTTCAACGCACCGATGACGACGGCATTGTGACCATTCGAATTACCGAGGTCGAGGCGTACGCGGGTGAACGCGACCCCGGCGCACACGCCTATCGGGGCCAGACGAATCGGAACAAGACAATGTTTGGTCCCGCCGGGCACCTCTACTGCTACTTCACCTATGGAATGCACCACTCGCTGAACCTCGTCGCCGGACAACCAGGACAGCCATACGGTTGTCTCATCAGGGCGGGAGACGTGATGGGAGGTGCCGCCATTGCCCGCAGCCGTCGAGAAAGCAAACCACGAAAAGTTCCTCTTCCCAATAGCAGTTTGGCGCGGGGCCCAGGCTGCGTTGCCCAAACCTTCGGGGCAACCCTGGCAAACGACGGTGACGATCTTTTTGGCGGACAGTGGAAGTTTTTCGTTCCGGATGATGGCCTGGTGTTACCCCACCGAACCGGACCACGCGTTGGCGTCAGCGGACCCGGCGGCAATGCGACGAATTTCCCCTGGCGATACTGGTTAGCTGATGCGGCATCCCTCTCAACCTACAAACCAGGCCGCCCGTAACCGTGGCTCGCCGTTTGTCTGCATTGGTGGCCACGAATGGCTAGATTTTCGTCAGGGCCTCGCCCTTATGCATCGCCACGTGGTCGGTCGTGTCGCTCGTGATCTCGTACTGCGGATCATCGGGACTGCAGCGGTGAGTGTGCCCTTTGTATTCCACGTCTATCGTATGAATTTTCGCGATGGTGCCGTGCACATGGCCGGCCTCGGAGTTCCAGCGCACGTGATCGCCAACTGAGAATTTTTTTGTCATTGGTATGCCTTCCACTGCCATAATGATGCTCTCGAATGTATTCGCTGTGCCAGCATGCTTCGGATTGGCACCCTCGGGTTTCACTCTTCCGGTGGATACCAGAGGCGGTTACCGTCGACTTTCGCGAAGCTGGTGAGGGTGTGGGGCTTGGTCGAGGTCAGGCTCATGATGTCGGCAACCTGCAGACCGCGAGCCAGCAACGCGTCTCCGATCAGTGATCGGTGACAACGCCAGGGCACGGCCTCGGCACACATGATTGCCACCGTCTGTTTCTTCGTCAGCGCCATCAACTCGTCAACGCCGGCAACGAACTCGGGCGTTTGCATGTAGTCGGCGTAGTTGCGGAAGCTTCTGTTACGCCACGCTCCGTTGATAGATGCTTCTGCCGCCGGAGTATGCCGTAACCCGCCTAGCTCGGGAAGTCGCTGATAGTCAATACGTGCCTCCGGCATGCTTGTGTCGAGTTCGTGTTCCCCAAATTGTGGGTTGTGACGAGACCCGGGAACGGTGCGAACGTCGATGAGTCGTTCGACACCATTTGCTTTCAACATTCCAACGAACTCATCAATGGGATGAGTGGAATGCCCGATCGTGTACACACAGATTCCAGCCATACTCCCATTGAACCGCACGTGCTGAAGCCCGCATCAGAAATGTCAGATTTATGCGCCCGACACTCGGCTCCGCGATAAAGGGCGCAGCCTCGTAAGGTGGCATCGCCCTGTTGCCGTCCTGAAGCCATCGGTAACCTGATCAGTGACGAAGCTTCTTCGTTCCAGTCCGCCGGTTCACGCGGGCAAGGCGAGGCTACCTCCGGTGAAGCCGCTGTCACTGGATTCCTGAACGAACGGAAGAAAGCATGCAATCTATCCCGGCCCGTTCCGACCATTCGCATGCGAATAAAACTGCAGGGGCTGGTGGTGTCCCACTGACAGTGTCAATGCCGGTGGGCGTAGCCCGGGCTGGAGTCATTGTGCTCCACGAGGTCTGGGGCCTCTCCGCACCGGTCACCGCTCTCGTCGTCCGCCTAGCCGGCTGCGGCTATATCACCGCCGCGCCGCACCTCTACCACCGCATCGCAGACCCCGTCGTCACCAATGGGAAATTCACACAAGCCCGCCGTCACCACGACACCCTCACGAGGGAAGGGCTCACATTTGACATCGAGAGCGCCTTGTCCTGGGTCCGTGCCCAAGGAGCACAGAAAGTAGCGGTAATAGGATTCTCCATGGGAGGCACCCTCGCATTGTGGGCGGCAGCAACACTGCACATCGATGCCGCAGTCACCTTCTACGGTGCCGGCCTGGATTCGCCACGCTGGCCTGGCATCCTCAGCGGAATCGATGCCGTACGCGTGCTTAAGGCACCCTGGTTAGGAATATATGCCGGCGAAGACGCCAGCACCCCGGCCCGTGACCTCCAACAGGTGCGCGAAATCCTCACCCACAACACCACGCAATCCGCGGTGGTTGTTTACCCCAAAGTCCGTCACGGCTTCGCCCTGGACCCGGACCTTCCACGCCACGCCGCAGACGAGACGACAGACGCATTCGAGCGAACATTCCTCTTCCTAAAAACCCATCTACGCTAAACCACCCAGCCAGTCCCGTAAATGGTGTCGCTCGTCGGTCACCCGGCGCATCACACCTAGCGCCATACGCGATGCACGTGGCCCAATGAGGACGGAATGGCCCATCATCGATACAGCAACAAACCGGGAGCGCATCAAGAGCCGCACCGCGTTCCAACTCCACGTCAAGGAGAAGCCCGATGCAACTGGCCGCGTCGTGCTGCGCTGCCCCGCACTGGCCGCCAGCCCGACCGTGACCTGCCCCTTATGAGAACTGCTCAAGACCGTGACGGACAAGATCCGCCCCGCGGTCGACGTAGAAGATCTGCCCGACTTCGCGGACAAGATCTGCAGCCAGCATTCCGTGTCCTTTGACATTGCCAACAACCGGCGCAACGCGGAGGCGTTCGAATACGGCACGAAGGAATGGGCTGAATTCCACGACCATGCTCGCAACTCCATCGAGTCCCTGAACGACCAGATCAAAAGCAACGGGCCTGAGGACATCGAGTCCGCCAGGCGCCGCCGAGTGCGCGGATTCGGCGCCGCGCAAATTATCGTCGCCATCCTGCTGACGAACTTCAACCTCCGCAAAATCGCCGCTTTCATCAGCGACAAAATTAGGGACAACGCAAAAAACACGTTCACGGAGAACCCGTCGTCCGCCCGATTCGCCGCCGCGACCGCGAATGGCACAACCCCTACACCGACACCTACCCGGCCGGCGTGATGCGGCCCGACAAGTTCAAACACCTCGTATCGGACGAAACCGGCGGACCACCGCTACGGACCTAACAGTCCCGCTCAGGACCAGATACCGCTCCGATGGCAAAAACACTTAGCATTCGAGACAATCCGGCGCGCGCGCAAACGCTTAAAAAGCTGCAGGACAGCCGATGGCACGACGACAACTCAAGCATCGCGACCGAAATCGGACGCGAGAACCCCTTCAACCAGAAATCGTTCCCGAGAGGCCTCAGGAGCGATTTCTTTTTGTTTCGACCGGACCATTTCGTGAAGAGTTTCGCGAACGGCCCTTTGGTCGGGCTGACAGGATTTGAACCTGCGACCCCTTTATGGTTCAGGCCTTAACTTCGATTTCGCCAAATGTCTTGGAAAACTCGCGGATTCCCCTGTTTTTACAGGGAACCGGGCGGTTCACTATAACTAACTGCACCTGGTCGATTACGGTCGGCCAAGAATGATTTTGATGGGTAAGCGATGGGCAACTGCATCCACTCGAACCAAGGACGACTGATAGTCGTCTCGACGGTATCGCCCACCCGGAACTGCTGCAGAGTACCCGCGGATTTCCACGGTTTGCGTGTTCAGCCGGTTGTGCAGGAAGCCGTAAGCCGATCCGGTCGGCCCAGACCACGTTTTCAGGCGGCTTCGACACTAATGAACCACGGACTATGGCGAATCGAATGATGCCCAGATTAGAAGCAACAACCTGGCCAGCCTCGGAAAAGCTGCCGTCCGTACCGGCTGGCATGCCCGGCAGCGGTCACCGTTGCCGGGTGTCTCGATACTCAGCGACGCTGTAATCCTCTTTCTGGATCTGCAAGTGGACCCACGTTGAAAGCCCTACGACCCGTGGCTCGCGTCGAAGCGTCTCCACGAAGTCGTTCGCCTCCCGCAGAGTATTGAAAACTGCTGTGGCGATGATGCCGAAATCACCCGTCGTCGTGGCAATGAACTCTGCACCCAGTCTGCTCAGGACTTCTACACAAGTGCCGCTCGCTCCCTGGTGTCGCACGCCCAGACCGAGTGCGATCGTGTGTGCGCGGCCAAAATCCCGCTTCGGCACTGCGACCACACGGATTATTTCGCCATCGATGAGCCTCGTCATCCGGTGACGTGCGGAGCTTTCAGGCAGACCGAGCGCCTCGGCAAGCACCCGCACGGGAGCGCGACCATCTCGTTCGAGCGTTTCTATCAGGCGCATATCAAGCTCGTCGAGATAGGACTCATCCTCTGCCTGCAACGTGGGTGCGTAAATATTATGGACGATGCTTTCATAACGGTGCACCTGGATCGAAAGCACCTCGACGTGTTCTCTGATCGCAGCAAGTAACTCGACCAGTTCTGTCTCGAAGCGACATCGCACCTGAACGCACAGCCCCGCATCGCCGGTCGTTGTAGAGACGTAAGTCGTCAGTGATGACCCGACCATTTCTTCGTAAAGAGCACTTGCGTCACCACGGAGAACAATGTGAAGGTGACCCTCGACTTGAAAGCCAAACATGCGCGGATTGACGCTCGCCGTGAATCGCAGCTGACCGCTGTCGACCACTGATTTCACGATTTCAGAAACACGATTCCTGGTGAGCTCGAGCGCCTCTGCAATGGATGAGTAAGACGCACGCCCATCACGACGAAGGTAGTCAATGACGCGATCCTCTTCAATTGAGAACCCTAAGCTGCCCGGCACTTTTCGCCTCGTCTCAAGATCAGGTCCAGGGACTCCTGCACCACGAAAATACAAATCCGTGCGCATTCACCCTGATTGTTGGGAAACTGTATGAATATTCTCCGATTCTGGATAGTCTTTGTCCATAATATCTGGAATTAAGGCCTGAATAGCATCAACAATGGGGCTGGTCGTCGCTCAGGTCAACAACCGCGCCCCGTGCGGACTCTGAGGGGGAACCGTGAAGGTCATTATTGTTGGCGCAGGCCTCGCGGGCCTGACGGCCGCATGGAAGCTGAGACAACTCGGTCATGACCCTGTTGTTCTTGAGGCTCGCAACAGGGTCGGTGGGCGCACGTGGTCAGAGACACTCGGCAACGGTCAGGTCACTGAGCGCGGTGGGGAGTACATCTTTCCCACAGAATCTGCTATTCGTCGTTTGTCAGCGGAGGTTGAGGTTCCGATTCTCACTCACAATGTGCGGTACGCACGGCGAACCGTCAACGGTTCACACTTGAGCCTCAGCGAGCTGAATGCAGTAAGTGGTCGTCTCATCCGCACGCTAGAGCGGATGCTCGCAGATGGCGTGACCAAGATCTCGGTAGACACCGTATTCAAGGAGACGATTGGCTCAGGTTTTCACGGCCACCCGGCGTATCGGCGAATAGCAACATCGCTTGCCGGTGATCCTGAACTAATCAGCGCAGAAGCTGCCCTGATGCATGAGTCCTCGGCCGACGGAGGTTACATAGAGGACGGCGGCCGATTCCTCAGGGGCAACCAGTCGCTCGCCAGTGAACTCGCCCGCTCGCTTGGCCCGGCCATAAGGCTGGAGTTCCCCATAACCGCGATAGACCAGTCGAGTTCGGGTATTCAGGTGAACCTCCGCGACGGCAGCACAGTCGATGGGGACGCTGCAGTGCTCGCAGTGCCACTCCCAATCCTGCGCACGCTCAACCTCGGGTTCACGCTCCCTGCTACCCAGCGAGCTGCGCTTGACCACCGTTCGATGGGAACGGCAGCAAAGCTCGGCGTTCCTCTGTCTGCTGTCGATGACGACACAGCACTCCAGAGCGCTGATCATGCGTGGTGGTCGTGGCGCTCCATGTCGGTCGATGGGGAAAATCGTGTGCCGGCGCTCTCGTGCTTCGCTGGCGGATCCCGCACACTGAAGTCACTCGATACGGCGAACGGGCCCCAACGCTGGGTTGCCGAACTGAAAAAAATGCGCCCTGAACTGGACATCGACGGGGATGTGCTGCTGACCGACTGGACAAACGACGAGTGGACACTAGGGTCCTACTCAGCGCCGTCCCTCGAATGGAGGCCAGAGGACACGACCGCATTTGACAGCGCGGCAGGGCTCGTTGCAATTGCTGGCGAGCACACCGGCCTCCAACAGTCCCTGAACGGGGCGGTCGTGTCCGGTTTTCGAGCAGCCAGAGCGATCTTGGCCGTCGCAAATGAAACTCAAGATCTGTGAATGCCGGCCTGGTGGATGCAGCAGACGTGATCGTCATCGGCGCCGGATTCGCCGGACTCGTGGCCGCACGAGAACTCGGGAACAGTGGTCACAGAGTGATCGTGCTCGAGGCTCGCGACCGAGTTGGCGGTCGCACGTGGACCGAGCATGCTTTAGGGCACGACCTGGAACTGGGCGGCACCTGGGTGCACTGGGTACAACCCCACGTGTGGGCGGAAATGACTCGGTATGGTCGGAAAATCGATCGCAGCCCGATCGCCGAAGACGCCTACTGGCTCGGTGCAGGAGGCGCACCAAGACAAGGCACACTCGAAGACTTCATAGCTCTCATCCATGAAGGGCAACGTCAGGTAGTTGAGGATGCGCTCACTGCCATTCCGCGAGCGGTAGATCCAACAGTCGGCGGAATCACCGAACGGGATGACCAGTCACTACAGCAGCGCCTAGACGAAATACTCCTGGACGATGAGGCCCGCTACGCGAACGAATCTGTGTGGGTCGGACACGTGAACGCACCACTGCACGAGGTCGGTCTCGCCAGCGCTCTACGCTGGGCGAGCGCGGCCGGCGGCCACTGGCCTCTCATGCACGAGGCCTCGTCGACCTATCGAGTAGCGGGAGGCATGTCGTCCTTCACGGCAGCAATCGCCGCGGACATCGGCGGCGACATCCAACTCAGCTCGACAGTCACGGCCATCAAGCACAATGCGCACGGGGCCACCGTCACTCTCTCCGACGGTCGACAGCTGCGGGCGCAGCGAGTGATTATGACCCTGCCCATCAACGCCGTCGATACGATCACCATCACGCCCCCACTCCCCGAAGTTTGGAGGCGCGCCAACCGCGAGCGCGTGGCATCACAGGGAATCAAGGTGTGGATAAAGGTGCGCGGTCGTCTGCCACGGTTCTTCGCTTACGCGTCTCAGCACCACCCGATCTCGGTGCTCAAGAGCGAGTTCATCGAGGAAGACCATTCGATTCTGGTTGGCTTCGGGCCGGATCACACAGCCATTGACGTGAACAGCATCGAACAGGTCCAGGCGGCCGTGGGAGTGTGGCGTGATGACCTTGAAGTGATCGACGTTGCTGCGCATGACTGGATGAAGGATCCCTTGTCGAAGAATACGTGGATGACCCACCGGCCAGGACAGCTCACTCGCGACCTTTCAAAATTGCAGCTGGCGGATGGCGTGCTCCACTTCGCTGGATGCGACACCGCCGATCTCTGGGGCGGGTTCATCGACGGCGCGATAGAGAGCGGGCTTAGAGAGGCCCGCCTCGTTTCGACGTTGCTCGCGAAATGAAGCCATCGGGCCTGATCTGGTGCGGCCCGACAGCTCCACAATCACTCACTCTCTGACCAGAGACTAGGTCAGTGACACTCCTGCATCACCGGTGTCTTCAAGCAGCACCCCGGAATCGACGTTCCAGCTCATCGACGCACGAGTACCCGGCTCCCGCACAACAGCGGAGTGCGCCTCACGAACAGTGCCGGTGCTGCCATCCGGAAGTTGCACCTCGCAACGCCAGGCTGCACCCAAATAGTTTGCGTCCAGCACGATCACTGGCAGCGAGTTCACCTGCGACGACTCCGGAACGGTGCCTTCATCCTGAAGCGTTATGTTCTCGGGACGAATGAGAATCGCTAGCGAAGCTGAACTCCTGTGGCCGGGAACACGGACTTCATGTCCGGAAATATCCAGGGTGGTCATTCCGCCGACGGAATCGACCGCCCGGCCGGACAACACCGTAGATTCACCGAGAAAGCGCCCAACAAAAAGGGTCTCAGGCCTTTGATAAAGTTCTGTCGGACTGCCGACCTGTTCTATCTTCCCGTTGTTGAATACTGCGATTCGGTCAGAAAGAGACAAAGCCTCTTCTTGGTCATGCGTCACGTAGACAAATGTTGATCCAACCTCGCGGTGGATTCGTTTGATCTCCTTCTGCAGCCATTCGCGCAATTTCTTGTCGAGGGCACCGAGCGGCTCATCCATGAGCAGCACGCGTGGCTTGTAAACGAGCGAGCGAGCGAGAGCCACTCGCTGTTGTTGACCACCCGAGAGTTCCGCCGGATATCGATCGCCGAATTCCCCCATGCGCACCATATCGAGAGCACCCGCGACCATCGCCTTTTGCGCTGATTTCGCAATCTTGCGCCGGTCCAGGGGGTAGGCAATATTCTCGAAGACGGTCTTGTGCGGGAAAAGGGCGTAATTCTGAAACACCATGCCGATGTCTCGTTTGTGGGGAGGCATCTTGGCAACAGGCTTGCCGTAAATGTGAAGCAACCCCTCCGTTGCAGTGACGAAGCCAGCGATCATGTTGAGAGTCGTCGTCTTCCCGGACCCCGATGGGCCGAGAAACGTCATGAACTCCCCCGGCTCTACGACGAGGTTGATCGCATCAACGACAGCTTTACTGCCGTAGCGCTTTGTCACATCGCGAAGGCTGATGCCCGCGTCGTTGATCACGCCAATGACCTCAGTATTGAGGTGCAATTGCCGGAGTTCACGTTCGTTTTGGTCTCGTGCGGCAGTGGTACTTTCCGGACTCATGCCGAAACTCGCTTTCTCTTGCGGGTAGCAAATTGTGCGGTGAGCATCACAAGCACTGACGTGAACATCGCCACGACGGCGACGGCAGCGACAGTTGGATCACTCGCCTGAGTCACGCTGTTGTAGATTTTCACCGGCAGTGTCTGCAACTGCGGACTCTGGATGAAGAGCGACAGAATAATCTCATCGAAGGACGTGACGAAGGCGAACAACGCTCCCGCCGTCACCCCGGGCATGATGAGCGGGAGGGTGATGCTGAAAAAGGTGCGTAGACGGCCAGCCCCCAACGTGGCTGACGCCTGCTCCAAGCGAGGATCTACACCTTGGAGCGAAGCCGTCACATTGAGAATGACCAGTGGCAGCGCAACCACGGTGTGCGCCAGCACAAACCCGGGAAGGGTGCCGAGGAGGTTGAAGCGCAGGAAAAGCGAGTAAAGCCCAATGGCGATCACAATGCCGGGGACGATGAGCGGAGTGAGGAAGTAACTTTCCAGCAACGCCTTTCCGCGGAATTTGACCTTGGACAGCCCGATTGCCGCCATGATCCCAAGCGACGTCGCGACAACCGTGGTGATGAGGGCCACCTGCAGCGATGAGCCCAAGGCGCGCAACCATGATGGGTCGGTTAAGAAGTTCTCGTACCACTGCAAGGAGAAACCCTGGGGTGGAAAATTGAACGACGCCGCCGCGTTGAACGACATAGGAATGATCACCAGGGTGGGAAGGAGTAACCAGAGAACGATGAGAACCGCCAGGGCACCCAGTGCGCGTTTCATTGTCATTTGGCCCGCCCCACAAACAGATTCGCACCCTTAGACACGCGGCTCAGGAGCGCAAGCACCACGATGGTCGTTGTGAGCATGAAGATTCCAAGGGCGGTGCCGTGGCCCCACATGAGGAAGCCACTGATCTGCTGGTACATGAGTGCAGACATCATGATTTCCTTCGACGAACCCAATAGCGCGGGGATGATGTAAAACCCGAGTCCCAGAATGAAAACCGTTACCGAACCCGCAAATATCCCTGGTCGAGAAAGCGGCAAGTAAACCGTGAAGAATGCCGTGACGGGTCTCGCCCCAAGGTTCGCCGCAGCGGGTAGCAACCGCTTGTCGATCTTGGCAAGCGCGGAATAAAGGGGCAGCACCATGAACGGCAGTAGCACTTGGGACATGCCGAGAGCGACGCCAAAAGTGCTTCGAATCAGCGGCAGTGGACCGATCCCGAACAACGTCTCAAGAAGCCCGTTGATGGGGCCGGTGTCTTGCAGGAGAACCATCCACGCGAGTGTGCGCACCAAGATGCTGGTCCATAGGGGCAGCATGATGAAGAGCTGCAACATATTGCGAGTGCGATCACTCACAATCGTCATCAGATACGCGTAAGGGTAAGCGATGAGCAAGCAGACGAGCGTAACAACGAGCGAGGTTCCGAATGTGCGAAACGCGACCACCATGTTGGTCGGAGTGGTGAACAGCCACACGTAATTCTGGATTCCCAGCGTTGGATCGCTGATGCTCCGGATGAAGACATCAATGAGTGGCGCGAGAAAGAAGAACGAGACGACTGCAAAGGCTGGTAGCAGCAGCAGAAACGGGCGCCAATTCTTTGGCTCTCGAATCGTCCTGCTCGTGTCACCGCCGTCAACGGAGCGATTGCCCCGGCCGCGGATGGATAGAACAGCCATGCCGGTCAGCTGCCGGTAACCCAGCTGGCCCATGCGGCCGACAGGGCATCGTAGTTCTCCACCCAGAAGTCAATGTTCGGAGCGTGCCCGGTCTTGAGATGCTCTGTGGTGAGCCACGTCTTCAACGTCGCATCAACCTTTGGCTCCGCGTCGACATTCACCGGCCCATAGGAGGTCAGCTCCGTCATGCGTGCCTGCTGTTCTGCGCCGAGGTAGAAGTTCACGGCGGCGAAGGCCGCCTGCGGATCCTTGACACCCTTGGGAATGGCAGTCGAATCGACCATGATCATCCACTCGTCCCACATAGGAGCAACCGGCGCGCCGGCCGCCGCTGCACCGTATCCGCGGCCTGACCACACCAGCCCCATGACAGCTTCGCCCGATTCAAGCTGCTGCTGTGCCTGAGCGCCGGAGGTCCAGCCGATGACGTTGTCACCGAGGGCACGGTACTTGTCAAAGGCGGTCGCGATGTCGGCGACCTGCACGTTGTTGATATCTTCGCCGTCCGCCGCCAGGGCGAACTCCACCGTCTGGGGGTCGACATACGGGGATTGGCTGACCGTACGCTTGCCCGGGAACTTGTCGGTATCGAAGAAATCGGCAGCACTGGTTGGAGGGTTGTCGCCGAACGCATCAGTATTGTAAGCGACGACCAGACCATAGAGAATATTCGGCACCATGCATTTGTCTGTGATCGTCCCCTCGGGAACCTTCGAGATGTCCACCTGCGAGTAGTCATACTCTTCGTACAGCGTTCCACAGCCACGGGCGGTGTCGAACTGCGTCGCGTTTGTGATGTCCCAGGTCACGTTTCCGCTGTCAACCATGGCCTTGAGTTTGCCGGCGTCGAATGCGTCCTGCAAAAATTTCGAACCTGAGATTTTTGCGAAAGGATCCCACGCTGCGTCGCGTTGACCATCCTGGAAAATACCGCCAGAAGCCGCGTAGGTGAGCGTGACACCATCAAAAATGCCCTCGGGGACGACTCCTGCCACCGGAGTGCCAAGGTCTCGATCTGCCACGGGTTCAGCTGCGTTACCTCCCGCGCAGCCAGCCATGATCAAAGTCGCCACTCCCCCCAACGCGATTGTGCTCAGTTGCCGCTTCAGTTTCTGGTTTCGCATGGTGATCCTTCTTCTTTCACTCCGTTGTGAAATCCCGTGAGACCCGTAGACACGCACCCGGTGCATGGCCAGCCCGTGGAATCGGTTGGCCCCAACGTAGCAATACCGGTCCGGAAGTGCGAACAATTTACCAATATCAGCCAACTTTGCCGGCGAAAAAAACGAAAATACGCACTTAGTAACCCTCAATTTTACAATTCCTCCCGTGCATCAGGACGAAATGTGCGCACTTCCGAACTCGCCGAGAGACGCGGTCACCTCCCGCTGGCACCCGGAAAACGCTCGCCTGGACCGAAGTATGGGCGCGAGTATGGGCCGAGCACCCAAACTGACTCGGAACAAGCCACCGTCCGCCGCAATTCGGGTCTGCTGGTGCTCAAGCTGTGGGGTCCCCGATTCGTTCCATCCACGACTCGGGGATATCCAAAGCCGTGAACCCTAACCTGGAATACAAGCCGTGCGCATCGTTTGTCGAGAGAGCTATTCGTCGCAGACCAAGTGGTTCACACTCTTCCAAGACTCCATCGATGAGAGCACCGCCTATGCCGCGGCCTCGAACCTCGGGGTCGACGAATACGTCGCAAAGCCATGCAAAAGTCACTCCATCCGTGATGACCCGGGCGTAGGCGACTTGCTTGTTTGATTCGGTGTGGTAGATACCGAAGTTTCGTGAGCCGTCTATGGCTGCGTCCTGCCTGGCACGTGACCGCCCTGGCGCCCAATAGGACAGCTCGCTGATCCAGCGATGCACCTGGTCACGGTCTATCTCAGCGACGTCGGCTGAGAACCGATAGTACGAATCCATTCCCCATCCAATCGGTCTTGGGCGGACTGCGCCCCGGCAATCGCCCGATAGCACGTGATTATGCACATCCATGGTTGGATGCCGGCTAAAGGAGCTTCTCTATCTCGACGAACTCGATCGTGTTGGCCCCACGATTGATTACTGTGTGCTCAGCGCCGGCCGGGCGTGTGTAGCTCTCCCCGAGCCGAATCTCCGCCACGATCTCCGAGCCGTCGGAGTTCAGCACTCGCATGCTGTCGTTGACGAGCGGCACCACCACGTACTCGAACTCGTGCACGTGCATAGGAATGGCGTCATTCGGCTCGATGGTCCACTTCGTGACCCTGAAGATCCCATTGTCGATCTGCGTTTCAGCGGTTGCCATGATCGCTCACCTGTTCTTCGTCGTGTCATGGGACGTTCCCGGCCGCGCTGATCACTGGCCACGAGATGACCCCGGTGCAAGCTCGGGACGGTGGACCGGGGTCAGCGGAAGGCGGCGACTCCGGTGATGTGGTTGCCGACGATCAGCGTGTGAACCTCATCGGTGCCCTCGTAGGTGCGCACGCTCTCGAGGTTGTTCGCGTGGCGCAGCGGCGAGTAATCCAGAGTGATGCCGTTGCCGCCGAGCACTGTGCGGGCCTCACGGCAGATGGCGATCGCCTCACGGGTGTTGTTGAGCTTGCCGATGGAGATCTGGTGCGGCTTAAGCGTTCCGGCGTCCTTGAGACGGCCCAGGTGCAGGGCGAGCAGCGTGCCCTTGTTGATCTCCAGCGCCATGTCGACGAGCTTCTGCTGGGTCAGCTGGTAGCCGGACAGAGGCTTGTCGAACTGCATCCGCTCACCGGCGTAAGCCAGGGCGGTGAGGTAGCTGTCGCGCGCCGCGCCCATGACACCCCAGATGATGCCGTACCGTGCCTCATTCAGGCAGGAGAACGGGCCGCTCAGCCCCTTGGCCTTCGGCAGCATCGCCGAGGCAGGCAGGCGCACGTTGTCCAGGTCGATCTCGCACTGGATGGACGCCCGCATGGAGAGTTTCGGTCCGATCACCGTGGCCGCGAAGCCGGCGGTCTCGGTGGGCACGACGAAGCCGCGCACCCCGTCGTCGGTCATCGCCCAGATCACGGCGACCTGGGCGACGGCGGCGAGCCCGATCCACCGCTTCGTGCCGGTGATCACCCAGTCGTCTCCATCGCGGCGGGCGAACGTGGTCATGCTGCTGGGGTCGGAGCCCGAGTTCGGCTCGGTCAGCCCGAAGCATCCGATCGCCTCGCCGGCCGCCATCTTCGGCAGCCACTCGTTCTTCTGCTCTTCCGAGCCGTGCTTGTGGATGGCGCTCATGGCGAGGGACCCCTGCACACTCACGAAGGTTCGGAGGCCCGAGTCCCCGGCCTCGAGCTCCAGGGCGGCCAGACCGTACTCGACACTGCTACGGCCCGGGCAGCCGTAACCCTTCAGGTGCATTCCTAGCAGGCCGAGCTTCGCCATCTGGGGCACGATTTCGAGAGGGAAGACCCCGTTCTCGTACCAGCCGGCGATGTTGGGCCTGATGGTGGAATCAACGAAGGCCCGAACCGAATCGCGCAGCTTGACCTCCTCGGCGGTGAGCAGGGACTCGATGTCGATGAGATCCGAGGTGTCGATCAGAGGCGAGGCAACGACACCGGAGGGAGCTGTTGTCAAGGTCAGGCCGATGCGGGATGCGAGGTCAGTCATGGTTTCGCTTTCGTTAGGTTGAACCGGAAGTCAGAGGGTGGGGAGCGTCAGTCGCCCGTCGATGCGCCGAGGAACTCGCCAGGGGTTGTCAGGGTGGAGGGCATCCGAAAGGTGCGCGGGTTCGGCATTCTGCACCGCGACCGGTCGCACGAATCGGCCCAGCGCGCCCGCTCCAACGCTCGTCGCGTCGGACCGGGACGTGGCCGGCCACGGCCCGCCGTGCTGCATGGACCAGCTGGTGGCCACTCCGGTCGGCCACGCATTCAGCGCGACCCGGCCCACCTGCCCAAGCAGCCGCCGCACGACCTCCGCCGACTCCGGGTCGCCCGGGCCGCTGGTGAAGACAGATGCGACCAGGCTTGGCTGCAGGCGCATCAGAGCATCCAGTGCAGCCCCGGTATCCTCGTATTCGCAGACGAGAGCGACCGGGCCGAAGCACTCTCCCAGCAGGCGTGAGCCGGGGTGAAGGTCCTCCAGCCGCACCAGGACGGCCTGCGGGGCGGCCACGTAGCCGTCAGCGGGGTCGGTCGGCGTTTCCCCGGTGACGACCGTCGGCGTGACGTTTCCCGCGACATCGGCGGCCTCGATGAGTTGCGCCACACCGGCCCGATAGCCGCACGCGATGCCGGCGGTCAGCAGCGGGGCCCGCGGGGCCTGCGACAGCCGGGCCAGCACTTCCTCGAAGATTCCGGCTCCCGCGGGGGCGAAGAGCAGCCCGGGTTTGGTGCAGAACTGGCCGGCACCGAGGGTGAAGGAGCCGACAAAGCCAGCTGCGATCCCCGCGGTGTCGGCCGCGGCATCCGTCGTGACGAAGACCGGGTTCACGGTTCCCATTTCGGCAAAGACCGGCACGCCGCGCGCGGCGGCGCGCTGCACGAGAGCCATCCCGCCGCCCTGACTGCCGGTGAACGCTACCGCCGTGACCTCGGAGGCGTCGACGAGCTGGAGGCCCGCGTCGAAGCCGACGACGAGCGCGTAGCTGCCTGCCGGGGCACCGGCCCGGTTGAGCGCGTTGGAGACCAGCTCCGCCAGTCGCACGCTGAGTCGCGGGTGGGCCGGGTGAGCCTTGACGATGACGGGGCAGCCGGCGCCGAGCGCAGACGCCACGTCGTGGCCGATCACGCCGAACCCGAACGGGAAGTTACTCGCCCCGAACACCGCGACCGGGCCGAGGGGGATGTTCCAGCGGGACAGCGTGGAGTCGCCGCCGATGACTTCGGTGCTGGCACCCAGGTAGCTGCCCTCGGCCGCGACCGCGCCGTAGAAATCGGTGCTGGTGGCGCACTTGGCGAGTTCACCGCGCAGCCGGTCCGCGCCGAGGCCGGTCTCCTCTCCGGCGAGCTGAACGAGTTCGTCTTCGTGGGTTCGGAGGGATTCCGCAATCGTGGTCAGCCAGCCCTGCCGGGTCGCGGGGCTGGTGTCGGCGAGCTGGGATGCCGCGCCCTGCGCCCGCCGCAGGATCTCGGCGACCTGCTCCGGGGCAGTGTGAGAGACGCTTCCGTGCTGCGCGCCCGTGCGGGGGTCGTAGCTCGGGTCAACGGCCGAGTCGACGGCCGGTGCGAATGTTTCGGTCACGCGTGCACCGCCGCAGCGCCGACGGTCGATTCGGCATAGATGGTCTCGACGGCTGTCCGGAGCACGGCGAGCCCGTCTTCGAGTAGATCCTGTTCAATAACGAGCGGGGGCAGCAGACGGATGACGTTGCCGTATGTGCCGCAGACGAGCACGAGCACCCCCTGTTGGTGACAGCGGGCGGCAACGGCGGCGGCGAGCTCGGGGCGTGGTTCGAGGGTCCCGGAGTCGGCGAATTCGATTGCGAGCATGGCGCCGCGGCCACGGAAGTCGACGATGGGGGAATCCTCCGCCACGAGCGGCTCCAGGAAGCGGCGGGCCGTGCTCTCGATTCGCAGTGCCCCGGCGAGCAGGTCGCCGTTCTCGAACGCCTCGAAGACGCCGAGCGCGGCCGCGCAGGCCAGCGGATTGCCGGCGTAGGTGCCGCCGAGTCCCCCGGTGTGCACGGCGTTCATCAGTTCGACGCGGCCGGTCACGGCTGTCAGAGGCAGTCCTCCGCCGAGCGCTTTGCCCGTGACAAGGAGGTCCGCGGCAACGCCCTCGTGCTCGCTGGCGAACATCGTGCCGGTGCGGCCCATGCCGGCCTGCACCTCGTCGAGCACGAACACGATCCCGTGCCGGGCCGCGATGTCGCGGAGCCCGGCCAGGAAACCGGGAGCCGGCACGATGAAGCCGCCCTCGCCCTGGATGGGCTCGATCACCATGGCGGCGAAGGTCTCGGGACCGTGCTCGGCCAGAACAGCCTCGACCCCGGCGACCGCCTCGGCGGTGGCGTTCTCCGCGCCGCTCGGCCATCGCAGCGGAGCCGCCATCGGCGCACGCACGATCTCGGTGGGGAACGGCCCAAAAGTGATCTTGTAGGGCTTCTCCTTGGCGGTCATGGCCATAGTCAGCAGGGACCGGCCGTGATAGGCGTCGTCGAAGACCAAGACCCTGGCCCGGCCGGTTGCGGCCCGGGCGATCTTGATGGCGTTCTCCACAGCCTCGGAACCAGTGGAGAACAGCGCCGTGCGCTTCTCGAAGTCGCCGGGCGTGTGGGCGTTCAGCCAGGCGCAGACCGCCGTGAACGACTCGTACTCGGTGACCATGAAACAGGTATGCGTGAAGCGGGCAAGCTGCGCGCTGACGCGCGCCTGCACGAGCGGATTGGCGGCTCCGACGCTGGTGACCGCGATACCCGAGGCGAAGTCGATGATGCGGTTGCCGTCGACGTCCTGCAGGATGCCGCCCTCGGCCCGTTCGATGAACACCGGCAGCGCGGTCCCGAACCCGCTGGAGACCTGTCGCATCCGCTCGGCCTGCAGCGCATTGGACCGAGGGCCCGGGATAGCCGTCCGGAGGAGTCGGGTCTGGGGAACGGTCGCTGTGTCCATCGACTAAAGGTAGGGCAGGCCACGCCGCTTGACATCGTATAAAACGTCTAAGAAGGCCGGGCGGCGTGGCTAGAATATCCAAGATATTGGCCTTTCAGAGTCGAAAAGGAACCCCATGGTGACGATCAGCCTCACCCAACTGCAGGATCAGCTCGGCAGCGACCTCCAGTCAGACGGTGGCGGGCGACCGACCCGCCGCGACCTCACGGGAGTCCACATCTCCGAGCTGACCGACCCGACTCCGTACCTGGGCGGCGGCGAACTACTGCTGACCACGGGAATCCCGTTGGCCGGAACCGACGAGCATGTACGCCGATACGTGCGGCGGCTCGTCGACCACGGGGTGTCAGCCCTCGGGCTGGGCCTCGGCGCGGGCACCGACCACGTTCCGCCGCACCTCGCCGCCGCGTGCCGCGAGGCGGGGCTGGCGCTGCTGATCGTTCCGGACGGAACCCCCTTCCTGCAGGTTTCCCGGGCGTACTGGGACATCGTGGGCCGCACCGAACAGGCCGATTTTGCAGCGAACCTGGGGCTGCAGACCTCGCTCGCGCGCGCCGCCACGCGGCCGGGAGCGGCAGCATCCGTGGTGAAGGTCCTGGCCGAAGCGCTGGGCGGCTGGGCCGCGTACCTGCCGGCCGACGGCACGCCGGAGTCCCTCTGGCCAACGACCGAGAGCCGGGTGCTGCCGAAGCTCCGAGAGGAGACGGCCCGGCTGAACCTGGCCGGCACGCACGCCGCAGCGACCTTCCCGCTGCTGGGAACGGATGTCGTCGAGTACTCCATCGTGTCTGGCCGGCGAACCGCCGGGTTCCTGGCGGTCGGAGCCGGGCGGGCGCTCCGCCCCGCGGACCGGCAGCTCATGCTGACCGGCTGCATGCTGCTGTCGATCACGGCGCAGCAGGACTGGGAAATGCGCCGGGCCAACGCGATCCTGGGCGGAACCGCCACTACCCTGCTCCTGCACGGCTACGTCGACGCCGCGCGCCTTGCTGCGGCGGAGTTGGGACTGCCCCCGGTGACGGACCGGGTGCGGGTCCTGGCCGTCACCGGCGAGCAGGTGGACCTACTCTCTACCGAGGAGCTCGCCGATGCGGTAGCCGCGATGGCGACGCGGGAGGATGCCGCGGAGCTGCGGCAAAGCATCCGGCGCTCGAGCCTGCGGTGTATCTTCGACGGACTCAGTTACGTGGTCCTGGACGTGCCGCACGTCGCTCCAGACGTCGCTGGCGGCGCAGCTGCATCGGCCAAGACGGTGAAACTGGAGCATCCGGCGCCTGTGCCGAGGCGACTGCCGGGTGTCGCTCCCGACCGACTAGGGGCCGCGATGAGCGGTCCGGTGCTGCCGTCCCAGGTCTCTGGCATCGTGGTTGAGGTGGGCCGGGCCTGCCGGCGGGCAGCGCCGGGACAACTGGTACAGATGGAGAACGTTCTCGACCCGCTGGCCGATTCCTGGGTCGAAGCGCTCAAGGGCTACACCAGGGCGGATCTCGTGGATACCGTGCGCTGCTACCTGCGCCATCGCGGCCAGTGGGAGACGACCGCTCGGGATCTGCAGCTGCACCGCAATTCGCTGCGGCACCGGATCGAGATCGCCTCCCGACTGATCGACGCTGACCTCGACGATCCCGATGTGGCGGCGAACCTGTGGCTGGCGCTGCGCGGCGTCACCACGCAGCCGGTTCAGCCTGCTTAGCCCCGGGGTGCGACGAGAACCGCAGCGCCGGTGAGCCAGGTGCGAATGGAGTCGTTGTGCTCGCCGAGGGCCGGCGGCGCGCTCGTGCGCGGGGCCAGCGGCGGCGTCCAGCTGACGGGGTGCCGAATCTGGCGGCCCATGGTGGCACCCGAGGCGTCCTGCACCTCGATCGTCGGCTCCAGGCCCAGTGATTCGGCGAGCTCGATGCCCTCGGCGATGGTGGCAACCTGCCCGGCCGGTACGCCGGCATCCGTGAGCCGGTTCTGCCAAGACAGCGCCGGAGCCTCCGCGAGGCGCGCTTCCAGGAGGAGCACGAGTTCCTCACGGTGGTGCACACGGGCCGAGTTGGTCGAGAACCGCGGGTCGGTTGCGAGTCGCTCGTCGCCGAGCACCCGGGCGAGCTTGGCGAACTGGGCGTCGTTACCGCAGGCCACGGCCAGTGGTCCGTCCGCGCAGGCAAGCAGCTGGTACGGCACGATCGACGGATGCCGGTTGCCCATTCTTCCGGGAACCACGCCCGCGCCGAGGTACGCCTGCGCCTGGTTGGCGAGCGCCCCCTGCAGGCTCGACAGCAGGTTCATTTCCAGCCGGGCACCGAGGCCGGTGCTCGCTCGGGCCGTCAGGGCGGCGAGCACGCCGATGGTCGTGTCTTTCGCGGTGAGCACATCTACGAGAGCGACGCCCGCTTTCATCGGGCCACTCTCGTCCCCCGTGACGCTCATCAGCCCGCCCAGCGCCTGGACCATGAAGTCGTAACCGAGCAGGTCGGCCCCACCGCCGCTGCCGAAACCGGTGATCGAGGCGTAGATGAGGCCGGGGTTCTCTGCCTTGAGGCTCTCATAGCCCAGGCCGAGCCGGTCCATCCCGCCTGGCTTGAAGTTCTCGACCACCACGTCGGCCCTGAGGGCGAGAGCGCGCGCGACGGCGAGGTCGGCGTCGTCGGTGAGGTCGAGGCAGAGGGATTCCTTGTTGCGGTTCACGCTCTCGAAATAGGTGGCCCCCGTGGCGGAGAACGGCGGACCCCAGCTGCGGGTGTCGTCACCGCTGCCCGGCCTCTCCACCTTGACCACCCGTGCTCCCAGGTCGGCCAGCGTCACGGTGGCCAGCGGACCGGCCAGTACCCGGGAGAAGTCCGCGACCAGGATCCCGGCGAGCGGCTTCGAGGTTGGACTCCGGCTGTCTTCGAACTGATTCTGCACTCGTGCTCCGTTGACTCGGTTCAGATGATGTTCGGGTTTCCTCGAATCTAGTGGCGAGTCAGAGCTGTTTCATTGGACGGATCATCCAGAGTCTGGACATGTCTGCACCCAGGCCTGCGGACATCCGATGCACGGATGCCCGGTTCAAAGACCGCCACGCGGTGGAACCCGATTTGGGTGATGGATGCCGCGACGCCGGCCAGTACAAGGGCGATATTTGTTGCCAGGCCGATGCCCGGTTCGAGCACCCCGCCGCACCAGACCGGAACACCGGGCACGTCCGTGACACCGTGGATAACGCTTTGCCAACGCGTCGAATAGCGGACGTCCTCCTGGAGGCGTGAAGGGTCAACGGGTGGGACGGCGACACCGTCAATACGGCGCCCGATGAACACGACGCTTTCGGCTGGTTCAGTTCGGACGAGGCGACGTCTTTGGACCTAGCTGATGATGAGTACCCAGCGCTCTTCAAACAGGTGCTGACCTAATCCCTGAGGGACCGGTTCCCACCTGCCGGCCGGCCCAGAGAGTCGAGGCCAAGCTAGCAGAGCCTTGGACGGCCATACGGGCACTGGATCGGAACCGTAACGACTGCCGTACGCCCTCAGGGTTCCCAATTCGGAAGCTCGTTTGAGTCCGCAGAGCGAGTCGGGGGCCGGTGTCGATGCGAGACTGGGCCCGTGCTGGAAAACAACGAACGTCGTCTCGTGACTGCCGCCGAAGCGATAGTGCGATCACTGCCAGACGATGACACGCACACGGTCGCCTCGGCGGCCATGGATACCCAGGGCAATGTCCACACGGGCGTGAACGTTTTTCACTTCACGGGTGGGCCATGCGCCGAACTCGTCGTCATTGCAGCCGCCGCGCAGGCCCTCGCTGGCCCCCTCGTCACCATCGTCGCGGTCGGTGACCGTGACCGTGGTGTGCTCGCTCCGTGCGGACGGTGCCGACAGGTCTTGCTCGACCTTCACCCCGATGTGGCAGTCATCCTGCCCCTCCCCGGTGGCGACGTGACCGCGGAACCCCTTCGCGATCTACTACCCCGCAGCTACTCGGCACCGGAGCCCGCATTCGGCCCCAGAATCGTCTACTTCAACCCTCGCTACTACGACAGCATTGCTTCGGGTCAGAAGACAATCACGATCCGCCACCACGATCCCATCCAGACTGGATCGGCAGTGCTTGTATTCGACGACGGAGACACCATTCGGCGGCTCAACGCCAAGATCGAGAGCATCGAATCACGCCGCTTCGATCACCTGAGCAACGACGACGCTCGCCAGGAAGACCTCCCCGACGCTGACGCTCTTCGCGGAGCACTGCGCACGCACTACCCGGACCTCGAAGGCCACGATGTCGTGGACGTAGCGACGTTTCACCTGGTGACTGCTTGACGCGGTCACGGTTCCGCTGCTGAGGGACTTCCGTCTGGCCTGGACGGCCGAGTCTGTCGTGCCAGACTCGCTGGATGGACCAGGCAAGAGACACGGAATTCGACACCATCCTGATCGGTGGTCGTGAGCAACGTGCGATCGTCATCGTCGATCACGACGACACATGGCCCTCAAAAGCAGCTTCCATGGCTCAAAAGATCCAGGACTCCCTGGGCCCAGCTGCGCTGTCGGTCGAACACATCGGTTCGACCTCAGTCCCTGGACTGGCTGCGAAACCGGTGATCGACATGCTGCTTGTCGTGGCCAACATTGACGACGAGGAGTCCTACCTTGTGCCAATGGAATCCATCGGGTTGCGGCTCCGTGTCCGAGAATACGGCCACCGGATGCTCCGCACGGCGGAGCTGGACTTCCACGTGCACGTTCTTCCGGCAAAGTTCGCTGAGCAAATCGACTACCTCGACCTCCGCGACTGGCTCCGGGTCAGCGCTGCAGACCGTGCACTCTACGAATCCACGAAGCGGACGTTCGCGGAGAACACATGGAGCGATATGAACCACTACGCCGATGCCAAGAGTGCAGTCATCCAGCAGATACTGACCCATGCACGCAACTGGCGAGCAGGACAGCCCACCAGCTGAACCGTCCCCACGGAACCACGTCCCGGCGACGGTTCCACCGATGCAACGGTCGCGGATCTGGTGCGGGGTGTTTTCATGGCGGGCGGCGAGTAGCTTGTTGCTATGACTGAGCTGTTGGCGGCTCGCGTGACTGTGCCGGATGCTGTCGGGCTCCCGTTCCATGTCGGCCGTGACTTAGCCGCCGAGTTTGGCGTCACTCTCGCTAACCCCGATCCTGATGGGCCGCCGATCGGTGGCCTCGCGTGGCCAGGGTCGTTCTACATCACGTCGCAGAACCCCCCTGCGGGCACTGAGCTTTACCTTTGACTCCGTCACAGTCGAGATCGTTGGCTATGGCGAGGCGGACCGCGATTCGCTTCGGAACTCTCCGGTCGCGCCGCCGGCGGACGTGACCCATGCAAAAGTAGAGCCGGTGAGTTTAGTCGACCTGACTCCGACCGCCAGCGTCGACCAGAACCCGGACTGACGATCGGTGGGTCTTGTCGCCCGCGTCCGTTGGCGGTTTCATTTCACCACGTAACGCGAGAGACCCTCGACGTGAGCGGGGTTCGGAGAAAGGGCTGTTCCTACGTGTCAGGGCCAGTACCTCAGAGCAAGTCCGCCGTTTGACGCTCAGGGCGGATGTTCGCTGGATTTATTTGCCGGCCAGAAGAGCGAAATATCCCGGAATCTGCTGCGAAAGACCGGTGGATTTCATCGGGACCACTTCGATGTTCACCGGCCCGTCCGCGATCAACTGCCAGTCCGAATCCGAAAATGTGCTGTGCCGTTCCTGGGCGCCGAAACGCCCGGGGCGGGGCAGGTTTTCCAGGGCGCTCTGCAACTGCCGGGGTATGCTTCGCGGCGTGGCACCCAGCTGCTGCAGGTAGGCGAGGCTGTTTCCTTGGAAGTTGGTTTCGGCGAGGAACACCCGGCCGCTGCGCCCGATGACGGTTCGCAGGTTGGCAGCTAAGCTGGACTGTTTGTCGGGTTTCAGGACGTGGAAGACTCCGCGGACAAAAACGTTGGCAGGCCCCATCCGCTCCAACAGGTGCTCTCCCGCTCCTACTCCCGCAGCATCCATGACCATGAAGTCGGCGTTCTGGACGCCTTCAGCTTCCCTCCTCGCCAACTCGACCGCGCCGGTTGAAACATCGATGCCGAGCACGCTTGGAAAAAGACCAGCAAGCCAGCGGGTGTAGGTCCCGTTACCACACCCGACGTCAATCACCGGAAGAGCCGGATCAAAGTGGGCTACGACGGCGTCGGAGTACTGCGCATGCTCGGTCCGGGATCCGGAGTCCCACAGCACGTCTCCGGAACGGCCGGTGGTGTGGATTCCGCGCCAATACCCATCCCACGCGGCCGCCGGATCTCTCGGTACCCGGGAAGTGAGGCGTACTACTGTTGGGACAAGCAGCATCTGTTCCCAAAGCTTTGACATGCCCTAACTCTACCGACGCTGCGCGAGGCTCCGGAGCTGATCCAGTACCTTCGCGGGCGGCAGCGGGTAGCTGTAGTAATAGCCTTGCCCGTAAAGGCAACCCATGGCCTGCAACTGGATCGCCTGCTCGGCGGTTTCGATGCCTTCCACGATCGCTTTCAGTCCCGCAGAGGAAATCAGCTGAAGAATGGCAGCAATGAATTTCAGCTGCTGCTGGTCCGAGCCCATGTCCTGAATCAGGGATTGGTCGACCTTCACCGTGTCCGCGGGAAGCGACCGGAGATAGCTGATGGACGAATAGCCGGTACCGAAGTCGTCAATTTGCAGCCCCACGCCCATGTCCCGCAGCCCGCTGAAGACCTGTTCTTCCGCCGTTCCCCTAGACATCAACACGGTCTCGGTGATCTCCAAAACCAAACGCCGCGGAGCCACGTGATTCCGGTCCAGCGTATCCCTGATATCCTCCAGCAGATCACTGCGAAGCAGTTCGGCGGCGGAAAGATTGATGTGCAGACGGAAGTCCGTCAGGTCAGGTGCGGTTTCGCTCCAGCGTCTCATCTGGGCGACTCCTTCATGCAGCACCCACCGCCCCAGCTCTAGGATCAGGCCGGTCTCTTCCGCGATGCGGATGAAGCTGTCCGGCATAATAATTCCGCGCACGGGATGATGCCACCGAAGGAGGGCTTCGATGCCTATGACCCTGCCGGAGGCCAATTCGACCACCGGCTGGTACCGCAGTGCCAGTTCGCCGCCGGCAACAGCGCTGCGTAGTTCGGCGGTTGTGCGCGAGCGTTCCCGGACAGCGTCGAGCATATCGGGGTGGAAGAGCTGGACGTTGTTGCGACCCTGCTCCTTCGCCTGATACATGGCGATGTCAGCATCGCGCATCAGCGCCTCGGCCGGATACCCCGGCGTGCCGATGCAAACCCCGATGCTGGCCATTGCCCAGACCGTTTCGGTTCCGACACGCACGCTGTCCTGCAGTTGCTCGGATGCCCGGTGCGCAATTTGCAGGATCTCCTCTTCCGTGGCCTCGGTGATGACGATGGCAAATTCATCCCCACCCAGACGGGCCACTGTATCGGCGGCCCTGACGGCGGACCGGAGACGCTTGGCAACCTCGACCAGCACGGCGTCACCGGCACCATGGCCCAGAGTGTCATTTATGGCCTTGAAAGAATCCAGATCCAGCACCAGCACGGCCGGGGCTTTCCCGCTGTCCGCACTGGCCAGGATTGCCTCCTGGATCCGCTCGTTGAGCAGGGTCCTATTCGCAAGGCCTGTTAAGGCATCCGTCTTGGCCATCTGCTCCAGCTCAGCCTGCGCTCGCCCCAACATGGCCGTACGGTCGGCAACCCGCCGTTCCAGATCCGAGTAAATATGGTCAAGTTCCTCCGCGAGCAGGTTGACACCCGTGATGACAGCATCGATGTCATCCCTACGTTCCGAAGTTTTCATGCGTGTGTCTAGCTCACCGGCAGCCAACCGGACAATGCCCTCCACCAACTGCTGCAGGCGCGGGTCCTCAGCGGCCTTTCCCGAGCTCATATCGTCCAAAGGTGCAATCCACGACGGGAAGTCTGGCCCTTTGCAGACCCCGGCCGAAGAACTGGCAACTGCCCCGGGGTCGCCCTGAATCGATCTGTCACGCGCTGAATCCTGCGGTCACCAGCGACCTCCGATGTGGGCCCACTATCGATACTCCACCAAGAGGAGTACCCACCCGAAGGCGCCGGCCAGCCCGACGGGCGGTCAGTAACCCTGCCGGTTGGCCGGAACGTGTCGGGCACCGCCACCGCCGGTTCCCCGCTCAAAGGACAGACGCCCGGTGTGGCCCTCATCGCGGCAGGCAGCACTTCCCGGCGCTCATGCACGGGCACTAAGCCAGTCCAAGGCCTCGCTGCGCGATGTAAAAAAACGAGTCGGACAAGGCGGGACGTGCACACCGAGGAAGAAGTTCGCCAGGACCCGATCTACAGGCGATTCACCTAATAGAGCAATGCGTGAGGCGCTGCAGGGAATGGACCAAACAGCCCTGGCCTCACGGCTAACCGAACCGACCGCTGCCATATCGACGAGCATGGGATGCTCTTCCTGCTGGCAGACCTCGTTGACTTTCGCCATCGCGGCCCGAGCGTCCTCGACCTGAACGTGGACCCCGGGCAGCCAGCGCAGATGGAGAAGCCCGCTATCACTCATTTCAATGCTGAGCTTTGCCTCGTTTGCAGCGACCGGATCCACCACCACGTGTCCTCCCCCGAGCACGCCGCCGAACCATTCAGCCGCTCCTCAAAGGTACTCGGGTTCATCGATTTCTCCCGTCACGAGGACGGTGGGTTGCAGGCTGAGAGCGGTTCTTGCCTCTGCAGGCACGGAGGATGCAATGTATTAGCGCGAGTATCCAAATGCCGGGTCCAATACCGATCAGGTATGCAGGTTACTGATCTCACAGCGGCCATGAACGAATTACGACTGACCGACCTCTCACGGGACATCCGGAGCTCCTACACGGCAAAAAGCTGGGGCCTGTCTCCCGACGTAACTGTGGGCGGAGTGGCCCCGGGCTGCTCCCCAAGGTTCGCTTTTGTTTATCGCGGGTCAGTTGTTGGTCACGAGGCCAGTTGCAGAATCGAAGGTTACGCCGGCACCGGAGGAGTCGTCGGTGATGCGGATCCGCTTTACGCAGGGAAGTCAAGGAGGAGCTCGGTCTCGAGGTCGACATTGTCGCCGTGGTCGATAGCTATGGTGGCGTCGACTCGACGAACGAGTATCCGAACGGTGACGTCGTGAGCTACGTCACGACCGCCTACCTCTGCCGCCTTGCCGAGGAACGGCCAGTCCTCGAAACGGAAGAGTTGACCGCTGTCGGCTGGTTCTTTCCCCTCCAGATCAAACAGCTCGATCGGTTCGAATGGATAGATCGAGTCATTGACGACATCGGGCCCAGCTTGAACGGGCTCGATTCAGCCCAAACGGTACCCCCTCACGCGATCACCTAGGAGACAGCAGCCTAGACATCACGTTTACCGCGCTCGACCTGCCAGCTGACCACGCTGCACTGATGCAGTTCATGATGTCTAACGAGTTCCCCTTCCACGTGAACGCCAGACCGTCCCGCACGGATCTCGAGCGAAAGACCTCCGAGGGAGCATTTGGCGGCCCCGATCACGCGAGCTTCTGGGTCCAATCAGAATCCGAAGGGCGCGTAGGCCTCGTGATCCTCGAAGACCTCCTCGACGACGCACCCTTGTTCGACCTGCGGCTATCCGCGAACGCTCGGGGCCGCGGGTTAGGCGCGCCCATTCTGCAGGCCCTCACCGCCGATGTAAGGTTACGTCCCCGTGAGTGGTGTGGTTTCCCGCTCTTGAGTGTTGCTTCGTCAACGTGAAGAGCCACCGTGGGATGGTCAGTGAGTACCGATCAAAGAACTCACAAAGG